>DALYDF010000021.1:0-472 GCA_031973355.1 Candidatus Magasanikiibacteriota bacterium | reverse complement strand
AGTATTAATGATTGTATCAATAAGTCTCTCCTTTTCAGATTTAAGGGTGGTTATATTTTTACCCACCTCGATTGAGCTATGTAAAACCTCTTTTTGGCGTAAACGCCAAGTATCCTTTAAAACAAACTCAAAAGTCTGCATAAAATTCCTATCCAGCTCTAAAGACTTCACGAAATCCTCGACATTTTGTTCAAATTTAACCTTAGGTACGCCCACATATTTATGACCACGTTTCTTTCCCCCACAATGATAGGTTGGGAAATATTCTCCAGATTTTCCCTTGGGGGAACTTCCTAAATACCCTTTTTTACATTCAGAGCACAGGACACAACCCTTAAAAGGAAAAAGTGGGTTTTGCCTACTTAATACCTTTTTTATTTTAATTGATTTTTGATTAAACAGTATCTGAAACTGTCCCTCAGATAATTCTTCAATAAATACCTTTCCCCTATTTGCCTCATTGAAGGTTTTA
>DALYDF010000020.1:14052-19055 GCA_031973355.1 Candidatus Magasanikiibacteriota bacterium | reverse complement strand
ACGCAAATGGAAATTAAAAAATCCTAAAAAGCCACTGGTAATTACGTATCACATGGATACGCGTGCGCCAGGGTGGCGGGGATTATTATTTAAAGCGTACGCTGCTTATTATTTACCAAAAGTATTAGATGCGGCCGATACCATTATTGCTAGCTCATTTGATTATGCGGCAGTGAGTGATGCACGTAAACATTTTGTCGCTAAATCGGCCAAGTGGGTTGAACTCCCGTTTGGGGTGGATATTGAACGGTTTGCACCGGCTGAACCAGACTCGAATTTTAAAATTGAATTAGGTTTACAACCAGAATTACCAACGGTTTTGTTTGTGGGTGGTATGGATCAGGCTCATTTTTTTAAAGGGGTAACTGTGTTGTTAGAAGCTTTGGTAATTGCCAAAAATTCTGGTCAACCAATTCAGGCCATATTGGTGGGTGATGGTGAATTGCGAGAAGAGTATGCTTTAAAAGCCAAGGGAATGGGGCTTGGCAACTTGGTTTCGTTTGCGGGGCGCGTGGATCACACGGATTTACCGCGCTATTATCAAAACGCTGATTTATTAGTCTTACCCTCAATTACCCAAGGCGAGGCATTTGGTATGGTTTTGCTAGAAGCCTATGCGAGTGGTGTGCCAGTAATTGCCAGTGATTTACCAGGTGTGCGTACAGTGGCGGCCAAAGCCGGAACGGTAGTAAAACCAAATGATCCGCACGTACTAGCACAAACCTTACAAGATTATTTTGGTCCAGAAGTTGATCGAGCGGCATGGAAAAATACTGCGCGCTCAGTAGCAGAAACTGAATTTGCCTGGCCTTTGATTGTACAAAGATTGGAAGCGATCTATACTAAACTAACGAGTGTTAATTCTTAACTTCTTGATATGGGAAACTTTAAACGCGGTTTATTTTTGGGTGGATTATTGGGAGCGGGATTAGCCTGGTTGAATGTAACTACCAAAGGGAAAGCAGTTCGTGATGAAGCATTAGAACATGCGGTGGTTGTATATGAGCGAGTAAAAAAAGAAGTAATGAAGTCAGATAGTTGGAAGAAAATGAAAAAAGCTGAAGTGACTAAACAAGTACAGAAAATTGCTACTGATTATTCAGCGGAAATTGGTTTAGCTAAAAGTACGGTAATGCTCATTGTTTCTTTAGTAATGAAAAAGTGGGAAAAAATGAAACAAGACGGGAAATAAAAAAAGCGCCTTAGCGCATAGATATTGTTTTGGTCCGTCCGCGTGGCTCGATGATATCATCGAGCCGGCGGACGGGTGGTCAGGTAAAAAGCACGATGAACATCGGTCCGATCGCCGTAGCGAGCGAAAGAATGACAACTGCTTTCTGCTGAGTGTTCATTTTACACCGCACCGGCTCCTCCTTGCCCTTTTTTTGGGCGGGTGAATGAAAGATGTGAAATATAGTAATACTTTTTAAATCCTCCGTCAAGCTAAGGTGTGTAAGAAATTATCGGGAAATTATGCTATAATTCTGGTTAAGAATTATTTTTTGTGTCTTACCCCGCCCACCAGTCGCGCAATCTGCAAAATTCAGAAGTACAGGCCCATAAGCGGATTACAGCCGCGGTGTGGGTTTTTTTTGCTACCATTGTAGCCGTGATTGCGCGTCTATTTTTTTTAATGGTTTGGCAGCATGATTTTTACGCGACTTTGGCCAGTAATACTCACGAATCAACCAGTAAATTGGTACCGGCTCGGGGTCAAATATATGTATCAGATGCGCGCACGGGCGTACCACATCCAATTGCGCTTAATGATGATGTATATACATTATATGCTGACACGCGGGACATTAAAGATTCAGAAACCGCTAATACAATTGCGGCTGCTTTGGAAAAAAAATTTAAGTATTCGCCAGAGCGAAAAAATACAGTGGTCACTCAACTAAATAAACGATCCGATCCCTACGAACCATTGGAACAAAAAATAAATCAAGCTACTTTTGATGAAATTAAGGGTTGGGAATTACCGGGTTTGCATTTTGTGCGTCAGCCGCACCGGCGTTATCCAGAAAATAATTTAGCGGCCACTGTAATTGGATTTGTGGGGAAAAATGAACAGGGGAACGATATGGGTCGTTATGGAATTGAAGGCTATTGGCAAAAAGATTTAGCGGGACTGGGTGGTTTTTTTGAGGGTTTGCGTTCGGCCAGCGGTGCCCGAATTAATGCCCAATCTCAAACCTTACAATTAGCCGAAGATGGGATTGATGTAACGCTAACGATTGACCGCACCATTCAATTTAAAGCCTGCGAACGCTTGCGCCAAGGAATGCTTGACTACGGAGCCAGTAGTGCGTCGTTAATAATTATGGAACCAAACTCTGGGGCGATTTTGGCAATGTGCTCTTTACCAGATTTTAATCCCAACGAATATAATACAATTTCTGATCCCAATGTATTTAATAATTCCACTATCTTTACTCCCTACGAACCAGGTTCAATTTTTAAACCAATCACCATGGCTGCGGCGATTAATGATCAAGTTGTTTCACCAACTACGCCATTTTTTGACACGGGTCGGCGCGATGGTATTTGTCAAAGTCCAATTCAAAACGCGGGTAATAAATCATTTGGTGATCAAACCATGACCGGTGTTTTGCAAAATTCAATTAATACCGGCATGGTGTATGTGGTAGAAAAATTAACCAAACCAAAATTTATTCATTATGTAAAACGCTTTGGTTTTGGGGTGGAAACGGGGATTGAGTTAGACACGGAAGTCAGTGGTACGATTGATTCCTTACAACAAAATAAAAATAATAAATTAGATTGTTACGCAGCCACTGGTTCTTTTGGTCAAGGGTTAACTGCCACACCATTGCAAATGGCCACGGCCTTTTCAGTGATTGCGAACGGAGGAACGTTAATGAAACCGTATATTATTAAAGAAAAAAAGTTTGCTGATGGTCACACTGAAGTTACTAAACCAAAACCAATTGGCACCGTAATTACTAAGCGAGCCGCCAGCCAAGTGGGGAGTATGCTCGTGACAACCGTCGATACGGGATATAGTGGGCGAGCCAGAGTGGCTGGTTATCGGGTGGCGGGTAAATCAGGAACTGCGCAAATTGCTGGGCAAGGTGGATATACTAAAGATTATAATCATTCATTTATTGGGTTTGCCCCAGCACAAGATCCAAAATTTGTGATGTTAGTAAAATTTGAAAAACCTACTGCCGCGTATGCCGAAAGTACAGCTGCGCCAGTGTTTGGTGATCTTTCTAAATTTTTATTAGAATATTTTCAGGTCCCGCCTGAACGGTAAACGGTTGACTTTTTCTGTGCATTTAGCTATAATTTTCTCGATTAGCAATTGGCGCCATCGTCTAGTGGCTAGGACAGGTGGTTCTCATCCACCAAACAGGAGTTCAATTCTCCTTGGCGCTACGATTGGTGGAATAACAATTAAGTCAGGGTAGCTCAGTTGGTAAGAGCGGAGGATTCATAACCCTCAGGTCGGGAGTTCGACTCTCCCCTCTGACACAGATTAAGTCCCGTTTGGGACTTTTTTGTTGCAAAATTTCTCCAGTTTAGTATTATCCTTTAAGACTAAAGGGGGATCAAATGTGCGACTGTCGAGACAAAACCTGTCCCAAGCGGCAGGTGTGGATGACTGCGGTCAGGTCGACTGCAGTCCAATTCTTCACCACTTTAACCGCCGCTCTTCGTGAGCGGCACCGAGTACACGAAGCTGCGCTTTGTAACTCTAGCTGTCGGCCTGACTGTCAGTCGGAGCACGACACGGTGGACATGGACGCGCTTAATCCATATCTTGATCAGTTCTACCGAAGCCTGGACGCAGCCAACATCGCGCTCACGCTCGGTGACCCCGAGAATGCGGATTTGACCGTGCACCTGCTTCGCTCGGCCTTTGAACAGGCCGGACGTCGTTACTGGCGTACCTTCCGTAAGGCCTGTCGTCAAGCACGGGACCTGATGGTTGTGCTGCGTGGCCGCGAATTTTCGGTGAACTCAGACAAGCTCACCGCCACCCTGCGTTCTATTCAGGCCAGCGAGCGCCTGGTGGTCGAGGCGCTGGAGCGGTACCGCTCTGACACTCACCTGATCGCGCACGCCGCCAGTGCGCCGATCAAACACCCCTCGAAAAGGAGAGGACCATAATGGAGGGACAGCGGGCTCGATCTTCGAGCCCCAGTCCGCAATTATTTTTTCCTAAAGAAATAATTGTTGAATTAAAAAACCACCTCAATCGAAGTGGTTTTTTAATTTTAAGCTTGAGATTGTGGTTTATTTTTAAGTGCGTCTTTAAGGCTCTTGCCCGCCTTGAATTTAGGAACAACTACAGAAGGAATTGGAATTTTTTCAGTTGGTTTTTGTGGATTCACCCCAATGCGGCCAGCGCGAGTTTTAGCACTAAAGGCACCAAAGCCAGCAATCGTTACTTCGTTGTCCGCTTTTAATTGAGTGGTAACAATATCCACAAAAGCTTCAATCATGGCTTCGGATTCTTTTTTGGAAACTCCGACTTTGTCGGCAATGCTTTGGGCAAGCAAGGCTTTGTTCATAAGATAAGATTAGGAGAAATTAACTTAGCAGGAGTATACCAAAGTCATTATTTTGTGTCAATAGAGCCAAATTACTTGGCGTATTCAATGACGCGGTTTTCCCGAATGACATTAACTTTAATTTCACCAGGGTAGGTAAGTTCTTGTTCAATTTTACGCGCAATGTCTTTGGCCAAATTGTACGCACCGTAATCATCAATCACATCAGGGCGAACAAAGACGCGCACTTCACGACCAGCTTGAATGGCATATACTTTATCAATGCCAGGGAAATCAGAGGCAACTTTTTCTAATTCTTCTAAACGAGCAATGTATTCTTCGTGGGTATCACGACGTGCACCAATGCGGGAAGCAGAAATTGCATCCGCCGCCATCACAATTTTAGTCAATAATAATGGGGGATTGGTGTCATGGTGAGTCATGGCTACTTGCGCCGTGTCTTCATCAAGACCAAATTTTTTC
>DALYDF010000020.1:0-14042 GCA_031973355.1 Candidatus Magasanikiibacteriota bacterium | reverse complement strand
AACCCAATTCAGTGTGCGCACCTTGTGTTTCGTGGTCAATTGATTTACCAATGTCATGGAAGAAACCAGCTTTGCGAGCAGCCGCGCGATCCATGCCTAATTCTTCGGCAATCATTCCGGCTAAGAAACCCACTTCGGTACAATGATTCAACACATTTTGACCATACGAAGTGCGGTATTTCAGCCGACCAATAATAGAAATTAATTTTGGATCCAACCCAATAATTCCCATTTCGTATACCGCTTCATCACCAGCTTTTTTAATATCCAAAGCTAATTCTTTTTTGGCCATTTCTACATATTCTTCAATTTTGGCTGGTTGAATGCGGCCATCTTTAACTAATTTTTCAATCGCTAATTGAGCCACGCGGCGACGGATTAATGAAAATCCTGACACCACTAACATGTCTGGTGTGTCATCAATTAAAATTTCACAACCCGTTAATTTTTCAATAGTTTTAATATTGCGACCATCTTTACCGATAATCCGACCCTTCATTTCATCACTCGGTAAATTAACAATCGTACCAGTGTTTTCATTGGCATGATTGCAAGCGCAGCGTTGCATAGCGTCAATGACAATACGTTTGGCTTCATTATCAAATTGTTCACTATTATCTTTTTCCAATTTACCAATGCGGGTAAAAAGATCACCGCGGCTTTCAACCTCTACTTTTTTGAACAGCTCATCAACAGCTTGGTCTTTGGTATAACCAGAAACAGTCTCTAATTTTTTGAGGGCCTGTTCTTTGGCTTCGTCAACTTTAACTTTAATGGCTTTAATTTCCTCTACTTTTTGTTCCAGTTTGGTTTTATTTTCTTCAAAACCAAGTAGTTTTTGGTCAAATAAAGTTTCGCGTTGTTCAAGACGTTGTTGAATTTGCTTAAGTTCTTGACGGCGACTTTCTTCTTCTTTTTTAACATCGTCCATCACTTTGATGGCTTTTTCTTTAGCTTGTAATAACAGTTCTTGTTCCTTGTTCTTAGCTTCGGCTAAGATTTTTTCGGCGCGTACTTCGGCCGAATTGGCTTTTGATTGAGCGATTTGTTGTCGAACCAAATACCCAATTAAAACACCAACCAAGGCTCCGCCTAAGAGTAGGCTGATGATTGATACAATAGACATATAACCAGAATAGGGCAGACTCTGGTCGAGATACAGCAACGAAAAAGTCTCTTAGAATTTTATAAGAGAAGAAGATTTTGGTAGCGATTCACAACTATCAGTTAAATATCGCATAATTAAGCCAAATTCAATCATTTCGTTGGCTATCGTCGCCAGTAGTTCCTGCCAATGATTTAAAATATTTACAAATGGAGTATACTAGAAAAGCTTGATATTGTCAATCGAGCAATAGTAGCTAAATACCGTTGTGTTGACCGAATTAAAAAACAAATTGTATGAACATGCAGGCTAAAGGGTGGGGGATCCGAGATAGTGAAGGGGTCGAAATTTGGGATGCGCTGCCTGTGGTTCGTGCCCCAGGGCTGAAATCATGGCTCAAACTTTTGTTTTATCCTAAAAAATTTGTGCTCTATCATTACCTCGGTCGGGGGTTATATAAAGGGGCCAAAATCTTAGATGTGGGAGCGGGGACTGGCGCGGCGCTGATTGAACTCAAAACACTATTCCCAAAAATTGGTGAAGCTGTTGGGCTCGATGTGGTGCAATTGGGGGTAGACATTGCCAATGAGCGCTTGGCGGACTGTCAGGTGGGGGCAACAGTGGCAATGTATGATGGAGTGCACATTCCGTTTCCGGATAATTATTTTGAGGCTATTTATACTTCGGATGTCTTGGGGCATGTTACGGATGTCCCGGCTTGGTTAAGAGAATTGAACCGGGTTTTAAAACCAGGTGGTCGTTTGGCCATGTTTAGTGAATCAAAATTAGGGAAACATGCCTATATTCGTAATTATGTAATGAAACGCGGGTTAAATGTTGATCCGCACGCTGAATTTCACATTTCCCTCTATTCCAAATCTGAACTGCATGGTCTTTTGGTAGGTGCAGGTTTTGCGATTGATCGGATGTATTCAGCCGTGTGGGCTAAGTTTTTGGTTCACCCTGATGAGTTGTATTCAGCTTTGCAAGCGGCTGCTCCGCGTTTTCCAATTTTGCGCACGCTCAATCGGTGGTTGTTTAAAATTAAAGAAAAAACTAAACCGTATTCTTTGGCCGTGGCTGAATTATATTGTTTGTTAGAAATGTACACGCTTGGTCGGGTGGTTGAGTCACAAGGCTATGTGATTTTGGGGAAGAAAAAGTAAGCTTGCATTTTTCCGCTAAGTTTGGTAGGTTTAGGGCATTACTTTATTATATTTATATGAATCTTTGGCACGATATTACTGTGGGCAAAAATGCTCCAGATGAACTCAATACGATTATTGAAATTCCTCGGAATTCTTTAAATAAATACGAAATTGACAAAGAAACTGGTCTGATTGCCTTGGATCGCGTGATGCATTCTGGTCAAACCTACCCATTTGATTATGGTTTTGTACCACAAACCTTATGGGAAGATGGCGATGCGTTGGATGTGATTGTCCTTACTACTGAACCATTATCAATGGGAGTTTTGGTTAATGTGCGCCCAGTGGCCATCATGAATATGATTGATAGTGGTGAGGGTGATGATAAAATTATTGCGGTACCAGTTAGCGATCCTCGGTGGAAAGATGTTAAAGATTTAGCTGATGTAAATCCACATACTTTAAAAGTAATTAAACATTTCTTTGAAACCTACAAATCAATTCAAGAAAAAGTAGTGACCGTAAGTGGTTTTAAAGGTGCGGCTGAAGCCAAAGCAGCGGTGGTTCATTCCCAAGAATTGTACCGCACTAAATTTACGAAATAAAAAAGCATTACATAGAACAACCCCTTACGTTGGGGTTTTTCTCGTTAATTGACTTATCCACACTAATACCGTATACTTATCTAACTATGAATGTCTCTGAACTAGCTCGCCAGTTACGCATCAATACCAAAGATCTCTTGGAAATTTTGCCGTCCTATGGTTTTGATGTGGGGGCTAAATCAATTAAAATTGATGACCGCGTAGCAGAACAAATTAGCCGTAAATGGCGGTTTATTCGTCGCGATTTAGAAGAAAAAAAACGCAAAGAACAAGAAGAAGCGAAGAAAAAAGAGCGATTGTTACGTAAAGAATCTGGTCAAACCGTGACTATACCTGCCTTGGTAACGGTGCGTGATTTTGCTGATCGCATGAAGCTGCCAACCACCCAAGTGATCATGGAATTAATGAAAAATGGTATTTTGGCTAATCAAAACCAAAATATTGATTTTGATACGGCCACAATTATTGCTGAAGAACTTGGCTTTGGTGTGGAACGTGAAGGTGGTGAGGCCAGTCAAGCTGATCTTGATAAAGAAGCTGGCTTGGCCCAAGACTTAGAAGAAGCGCTCTCTCGTGGAGTTGGTGAAACTCGTCCCCCAGTAGTGGTGGTGATGGGTCATGTGGACCACGGTAAAACAAAATTATTAGATACCATTCGTTCAGCCAATGTCATGGCCAAAGAAGCTGGTGGAATTACGCAACATATTGGTGCGTACCAAACTATTTGGACTGATCCAAAAACTAAAGAACAGCGCGCGTTGTCATTTATTGATACACCAGGTCACGAAGCGTTCTCTATGATGCGGAGTCGTGGTGCGAAAGTAGCGGATATGGCGATTTTAGTAGTCGCGGCTGATGACAGTGTTAAACCACAAACTGAAGAAGCAATTAATATTATTCGTGCTGCCAAATTGCCGTTTGTAGTGGCCATTAACAAAATTGATAAAGAAGCTGCTGATTTGGACCGGGTAAAAAACGATTTGTCTCAACGCGGTATTATTCCCGAAGAATGGGGCGGTGATGTGCCAGTGGTTGGTATTTCCGCGAAAAATAATGTTAATGTTGATAAATTGTTAGATGTTTTATTGTTGCTCGCTGATGTTAATGCTGACAAAATCCAAGCTGATCCACATTTGCCAGCCGTAGGTACCATTATTGAATCGCATGTAAATAAAGGTATGGGGCCAGTGGCCACGGTGTTGGTACAATCCGGCACCTTACATAATAATGATAAGCTGGTTGTAAATAATGAAATTTACGGCAAAGTGCGCGCCATGAAAAATTATCGTGGTGAATTAATTACTGAAGCGACACCATCAATGCCTGTACAGATTATTGGTTTTAAAGTCGCGCCAGAAATTGGTGATGTACTCGATGTCAGTAAAGCAAATACAGCTACTGAAATTGATGTTAAACAAAAACGCTCCGAACAAACGGGAGCTGAAAAAACCACTTTAATTGAAGGTCAAACCATGGAAGATGAGACCGCGAAAAAGACTTTAAATTTAGTGATTAAAACTGATGTACTTGGTTCTTTAGAAGCCATTATTGCTTCACTGGCCAAAATTAAACACGAAGAAGTGGGTGTTAAAATTGTGGGTAAGGGGTTGGGAAATATTACGGAAAACGATGTCAGTAAAGCGGAAACCGGTGGAAACACAACCGTGATTGGCTTTAATGTGCGCCCAACCAGCATGGCGGAACAAATGCTCCGTGATAAAAATATTCCGTTTGCCAATTATACCGTCATTTACGATTTGATTAACTGGGTAAAAGCAGAATTGGAAAAAATGTTGACCAAAGAACACATTATTACTGAGCTTGGTCACATGAAAGTGTTGGCGATATTCCGGAAAGATAAACAATCAGTTATTGTGGGTGGGGTAATTACTACGGGTAAAATCCAAAAAAATGAATCAGTGCGGATTAAACGCGATGGTTTACAAATTGCCACTGGTACGATTACCGCCGTAAAATTAGGTCAACAAGAAGTAAAAGATGCGTTTGAAGGCACTGAGTGTGGTGTTCAAATCCAAACTAAGGAAAAAATTGAAATTGAAGATACCTTGGAAGTTTTCCACGAAGAAATTAAAGTGCGTAAAATTGAATTTGTTTAACTTTAACAAACTTGTATGTCAGAACTTATTCTCACCGATGCTAATTTTCAAAAAGAAGTATTAGAATCATCAATTCCAGTGCTCGTAGATTTTTGGGCACCATGGTGTGGTCCGTGCCAAATTATGGGACCGTTGATTGAAGAATTGGCGACTGAATGGGATGCCAGTAAAATTAAAGTGGCTAAATTAAATGTTGATGATAATCCAGTGGTGGCCGGAAATTACCGAGTAATGAGTATTCCGACTTTCATTGTGTTTAAAAATGGTCAAGCAGTCGAAACTTTAGTGGGCGGAATGCCAAAAGAAAAACTCCGGGCTGGCGTAGAAAAGCACATTGCTTAAAAGCCCCTAAACTTTGGTTATTCATTTAATGTAACGCATATGGAAGACACAACGATCGCTGTTGATGGAGAAGAAACCAAAGTAGAAGTAGATGCGACTGAAACCGTAGAAGCTCCAGCTGAAGAAACGGCTGCTCCAGAAGAAACTCCAGCGGCGTAAGCTTGTTGGTGAGCAGAAAAAAAGACCCAGTAATGGGTCTTTTTTAATTACTAATTTCTAAGGTTTTTAAGCGGCTGGTGTGGCCGCTTTTTAATTTTATTTTACTTTTTGGTATGTCCCATTCGTCAGAAATTAATTCAATTAAAGCGTCATTGGCCGCACCATCAACGGGTGGAGCCATCAATTTAACTTTAATAATTCCATCAAGTTGGGTTTCTAGAATTTCATTTGTGCGGCTGCGAGGAGTAACTTTGAATTTATAGATTTTGTTCATATTTTATGGATTAATTTTAGCACTAAAAATCTGTCTTGACTATTTGCCGGGGCGGAGTACACTTATACTATAAAAAAATATATGAATAATCCATTTGAAAACGCCTTGACCCAATTGAATAAAGCTGCAGAGGTAATGAATTTGCCAGCGGATATTAAAGCGATTTTATCAGCGCCAAAACGGTTATTGACCGTGGCTATTCCCGTAAAAATGGATAGCGGGGAAATTAAAGTGTTTACGGGTTATCGCAGTCAATATAATGATGCACTTGGTCCATTTAAAGGTGGAATTCGGTATCATTGGAATGTTTCTGAAGACGAAGTAAAAGCCTTGTCATTTTGGATGACCATGAAATGTGCGGTGGCTGGGTTACCATTGGGTGGTGGTAAAGGGGGAATTATTGTGAATCCTAAAGAATTATCAGCGGGAGAATTAGAACGCTTGAGCCGTGGATATATTCGCGCCTTGTATAAATATGTTGGTCCAACGCAAGATGTGCCAGCGCCAGATGTGTACACCAACGGTCAAATTATGAGTTGGATGTTGGATGAATATGAAAAATTGGTAGGTGAAAAAGCACCGGGAATGATTACTGGAAAACCACTTGCATTGGGTGGTTCACGTGGACGCGATAAAGCCACGGCACAAGGTGGGGTATTTGTGTTGCTCGAAGCCGTAAAAAAATTAGGAATGAACCCAGCTGAAACTACCGTGGCTGTGCAAGGATTTGGTAATGCTGGTGCACATATGGCTGAGCTCTTGTCAGCACAAGGATTTAAAATTGTAGCCACCAGTGATTCAAAAGGTGGAATTAAAAGTGCAACTGCGATTGATGTAGCGGCTTTGAGTGTACACAAAGAAAAGACGGGTGCAGTGGCTGGATTTGCCGGTAGTGAAACCATTACTAACGAAGAATTATTAGAATTGCCAGTGGATATTTTGGTACCAGCCGCTTTGGAAAATCAAATTACGGTGGCCAATGCTGATCGCGTAAAAGCCAAAATGATTGTGGAATTGGCCAATGGCCCAACTACGCCAGAAGCTGATGAAATTTTATTTAAAAATAATATTGTGGTGGTGCCTGATATTTTGGCCAATGCTGGTGGGGTGACCGTAAGTTATTTTGAACAAGTGCAAAATGCCGCCAATTATTATTGGACTGATGAAGAAGTGATGCAGAAATTAGAAAAAATTATGGTTACCGCTTTTCACGAAGTTTGGGCGGCCAAAGAAAAATATACCATTGATATGCGCACCGCGGCCTTTGTTTCAGCTTTAACGCGTGTTAGTGCGGGCATGCAAAGTCGAGGTTTAATTTAATACTATGTCTGAAATTCGTCGTCCGTCAGGAGTTGATCGTCCGCTCATTCCACCTGTTGAACCTGTTTCAGGGGGAAGTTCAAGCAAAAAATTTACCCCAGGCGAACAAAAACCAGCACCGGAAAAAATTAAGTTAAAAGAAGGTGAACGTAAAAGAATTTGGGTGGCGAGTGCGAGTGGAACCTATAATAAGAGTGGTAAAAAAGATGGTGAATGGAAAATGTTAACCCAAGCAGAAGCTGAAGAATTAGGTTTATTGTGGGAAGAATAATTTTAAAAAGCAAGGTAAAATGGCCTTGCTTTTTTGACTTTATCAGAGTAAGATGGCCTAATCTATGCAAGAATTTATTGAACAAATTATTAAAGAAGCTGGGGAATTAGGATTGACCTTTTATCAAAAAGGGGTCACTTCTAGTATGAAGACGCACGCTCATGATTTGCTCACCGAAGCTGACACTGCCCTCAGTAATTTTTTAGTAGAAAAAATTCACGTGGCCTACCCGGATCATCATATTTATAGTGAAGAAATGGCCACAGATATTAATCCTGGGGCGGAATATGAATGGGTAATTGACCCAATTGATGGTACCTGGAATTTTGCGCAACACATCCCCATTTGGGGAATTTTAATTGCGGTAGTTGAGCGCGGTGTAACTAAATATGCTGCGACCTATTGGCCAGCAGATGACCATTTGTATACTGCGGAAAAAGGTAAAGGGGCATTTTTGAACGGTGAACCAATTCGAGTTTCTGCTAAAAAAGAATTAACGGGTTCAGTGGGTAATACGTTTTCTAGTTTAACCCAACCGCACGCTGAAGCGATTTCTAAACTAACTCAGATTTTATTTTCTAAAGGTGCGGGTATTAAAAACTACAGCTGCATGTACAATGCCATGCTCACCGCCCGTGGTGTGTTTGATTTTTATGTCAGTAATGGCGGGCTTGATTATGATCATTTGGCACCACTGTTAATTTGCGAAGAAGCTGGTGCGGTGGTTACTGATACGTATGGTCAGCCGTGGAAACGGGGAGTGCATAACATTGCGATGGCGAATCCGGCTATACACGCTGAATTACTTACGCTTTTGGCTTAGATCTTCTTAGGTTTTTTATATAAAGATAAAGCACTTGCTTAGCTTGCTTTTTTTGGTTTTGGGCAGTAAAATGGGCTGTATACCTATACTATATGAATAAATACGACCCAAAAGCCGTGGAACCTAAATGGCAGAAATTCTGGGAAGATAATCAGACTTTTCGTGCGGAAACTGACCCAAGCAAAGAAAAATTTTTTGGGTTAATTGAATTTCCGTATCCAAGTGGCGCTGGTTTGCATGTAGGTCATCCTCGTTCCTACACGGCTATGGATGTGATTACCCGTCAGAAACGGATGGAAGGAAAAAATGTCTTGTATCCAATTGGGTTCGATTCGTTTGGTTTGCCAACCGAAAATTTTGCCATTAAAACTGGTCGGCCACCAGCCGAAATTACTGATGAAAATATTGCGAATTTTACGCGCCAATTAAAAGCGCTTGGTTTTGGATTTGATTGGTCGCGCGCAGTAACCACGAGTGAACCAGAATATTACAAATGGACACAATGGATTTTTTTACAATTATACAAACATGGTTTGGCCTACAAAACTAATCAACCAATTAATTGGTGTCCAAAAGATAAGATTGGTTTGGCTAATGAAGAAGTGGTGGATGGTTGCTGCGAACGCTGTGGTAATCCAGTAGAAAAACGAAATAAAGAACAGTGGATGCTCGCCATTACCAAATATGCTGACAAACTTTTGGAAGGTTTGAATGAAGTGGATTATATTTCTCGCGCTAAAATTCAACAGGAAAATTGGATTGGCCGCAGTGAAGGAGCGGAAATTAATTTTTCAATTAAAGATTCTGAACAGAAAATTAAAGTCTTTACCACTCGTCCAGATACGATTTTTGGCGTGACTTTTTTGGCCGTGTCAGCCGAATGGGCAGAAAAATGGTTTGCTGATAAAGAAGCGGGTAAAGAAATTAAAGAATATATTGCCACTACTTTGCAGGGTCGCACTACGGCCGTGGCACGTGAAGAAGTGGAGAAGACGGGAATTGATTCCGGAATTGTGGCCGTAAATCCGGTGTCTGGAGAAGAAATTCCAGTGTGGATTGTGAATTATGTTTTAGCCGATGTTGGTACGGGCGCGATTATGGCTGTGCCGGCACATGATGAACGAGATTATGAGTTTGCGCAGAAGTTTGGATTAGAAGTTAAACAGGTGGTTGCGCCCTATGTAAAATTGTCTGGAGCATTGACCCCTCAACCAGAAAAAAAGACTACCAAAAAACGAGTTGTCTCCGCGATTATTAAGCATAGTGAAACTGGTGATTATTTACTTTTAACTTGGTCAGGTGCCAGTACTGGTTTGGTTGGTGGTGGAGTGGATGAAGGCGAAGATGAACTTACGGCCATTGTGCGGGAAATTGCCGAAGAGACTGGTTATAAAAATGCAGTAATAAAATCAGTGGTTTTACCAGCTTTGTACGGACACGGTTACAAGCCGCGCAAAGATGTAAATTGTTTTGATCTTGATACTTTTTATTTTGCTGAAGTTTCAGAAAATAATAAAGGCGAAATTCGAACCGAAGATCAGGGCGCACATCAAGTTTCTTGGGTCAATGAAAACGAAGTGGTCAAAAAATTAACACAAGACCATCATTCATTTGCTTGGAATTGGTATAAAGAAAATAAAAAATGTTTGACTGATGGTGGTATTGCCATTAATTCAGATTTTTTAAATGAACTGACTACTGTTGAAGCCAAAGAAAAAATGATTGCTTGGCTTGAAGAAAAGGGAATTGGTAATCGCAAAGTGCAATTTAAATTGCGTGACTGGGTATTTTCTCGCCAACGATATTGGGGTGAACCGATTCCTTTGATTTTTTGTGAACACTGTGCGGATAAAAAATATAATGTCATTATTGTTCATGGTTTTGGGAGCAAAAGTTCGACTGGTTTTAAACCATGGTTAAAAAAAGAATTGGAAAAACAAGGCCACACAGTCTGGAGTCCTGATCTGCCAAATACTACTACTCCTAATATTAATGAACAGACAGAATTTATTATACATAACGCGCCTTTTAAAATTGATGGCCATACTATTTTAGTGGGTTGTAGTTTGGGTGGTGTAGTAATGTATAAACTCTTAGAAAAATTAACTACACCAATTGCCAAGGCAGTGTTTGTTGATCCAGTTGTTAAACCAGAATACAATGACCGAGAACCTCGTGAGGCAGTATTAGATTGTTGTGACTGGAAATTTAATTGGGAGAAAATTCGTGAGCACGCTAATGAGAGAATTGTTCTTGCAGATGTTAATTATCCAATCATTAAAAAAGAGCACTTGGAAGAATTAAACAAGAATATTGATGGGCGTTTAGTTGTTAGGCTTCCAAATGTGCCACATTTTGCCAGTGTTAAAGGGGCTTTAAGTGAAGAGTCTACTGTTTTAGAAGAAGTTCTGCGCACTAAATGTGGTCAAATTGTTGAACTTAAAAAATCTTCAGCTTGGAATCGCTTGGTGAATGGTACTAAAACTGCCAAAGGTTTTGCGTTTGGAAATAAACAAACTCCAGTTGAATTTAAAGTTGGTGGATTGCTTACTTTTGTACATGACAGTGAAACTCGTAGTGCTGAAATTACTAAAGTTCATCAATTTAATTCTTTGGCTGAACTGGCTGATGCAGCTGAATTGCACGGAAAATTGTTTGATACTAACGCGCCGTTGACTGAAGCAGAATTGACTAAATTGTATGCAGAATATAATCCAAAATATCCTGAGTATATTACGGAAGCTGATTTGATTGTTTGTGAATTTGTTTTACAACCAATGAAATATAAGGGAAATAGTGGTTGGATTCCATTGCCAGCCAGTGAATTACCACTCGAATTACCAAAAGTAGAAAAATATTTGCCAACTGATACGGGCGAGTCACCAATTGCCGCCATGACTGATTGGGTTAAAACCACTTGTCCGAAGTGTGGTGGTCCGGCACGTCGCGAAACAGACACCATGCCAAACTGGGCTGGTTCGAGCTGGTATTTCTTGCGCTACATGGATCCTAAAAATGCTAAAAATTTGTTTACGGCTAATGGTTTCAAATTCCGTGCAGCCATTGAGCCAACCGAAAAAGACAAAACTTACTTTGCTACTTTTAAACAGATCTATCAGGATTTGGAAAAACAAAATATTAAAGTGTGGGCCGGGAATCGCTTGCTTTTGAATGGTTTGAACCGTAATTTGTGGACTGAACTCCGCACGGTTTGTTTGGTGGCTTGGAATGATGACAAAGCCGCGATTGCCAATTATTTATTAGAGCAAGGTTACACCTTAACCCAATCATTTAATCAAAATGATTTGTACGAAAAAGCTGGCGTACGCGTAGAAATTGTTCCGGTTTGGAAAGAGAATGGGGAAATGTACAGTTTGACTTACCAAGGCGCTAAACAACCGATGCAAGCGCGCGATTTACCAGAAGTACTCATGGGTCATTTGTGGGGTTTTTCTTTCCGGATTATTTCACCAGAATATAATTTGGCCCATTACGAATTTACGGAAAAGAATGAGTCGGACGGTCAAAGTAACCAAGAAAAAATTGCCTTCTTATCAGAATGGGTAGAAAAAATTAATCCAAATATTCGGTATTGGAATCAAGTAGATTGGTACAACGGGGGAATGGAGCACACGGTTTTGCACTTACTGTATTCCCGTTTTTGGAATCAATTTTTGTATGACATTGGTGTGGTGCCAACTTTGGAACCATACAAAAAACGCACGAGTCACGGCATGATCTTGGCCAAGGGTGGGGAAAAGATGAGTAAATCCAAAGGCAACGTGGTGAACCCTGATGAAATGGTGGAATTGTATGGCGCTGATGCGCTCCGCACCTACATCATGTTCATGGGGCCGTTTGATCAGGCCGTAGAATGGGATACGAATGGTTTGGTAGGTGTGCGTCGATTCTTGGATAAAGTGTGGAATTTACAGGAAAAAGTTAGTGATAGTGCTGAGACAAATAAAAAAGTAGTTACCCAACTTCACCAAACCATCAAAAAAGTGACTGATGATATTGCAAACATGAGTTTCAATACACCTGTGGCCAAATTAATGGAATTGGTAAATGCCTTTAGTGTTGAAGAACAGATTGCCAAAACTGATTACCAAATTTTAATTAAATTAGTCTCCGTATTTGCGCCACACATCGGCGAAGAATTGTGGTCAATGTTTGGTACTGGTGGTTCTGTTGCCTTGGCTACTTGGCCAGTCTACGATGCCTCGCTGGCTAAAGACAGCGAAGTGACGGTGGCGGTTCAAGTAAACGGCAAGGTTCGGGCCGAATTAGTAGTGTCACCAGACATTGCTGAAGAAGAAATGAAAGCCATGGCTTTATCCAATGAAACCATTCAAAAATGGCTCGAAGGTAAAGATCCAAAGAAGGTGATTTATGTAAAAGGACGATTAGTTTCAATCGTCGTGTAATACATACACAGCTTGCCCACAGTTTCTTCACAGCTTACGCACAAAAAATAAAAAACACTACTTGAAGAGAGTAGTGTTTTTGTTTACAGTAAATATAAGGAGGGGAATTTAGCCGCATTCCCAGCGGTTTTTTGTTTGTATAAGAATATGGAAAATGAAAAGGATTTTAATGTCTGGAATGAGAAGAAGAAAATAATCAACTTATTTAGTGATCTTCCTATATTTCAGGTTGGACAGATTTGGTGGGCTAGGGTTGGCTTGAATATAGCCACAGAAATAGATGGAAAAGGGGTAGATTTTCTACGCCCAGTTATTATTATCCAAAAGTTGTATGGAGATGCTTGTTTAGTAATTCCGTTGACATCTTCTGAGAAAATGGGAGATTACTATATATCTTTCAAGGATAATGCAGGAAGAATTCAATACGCCTGTTTAGCGCAGACACGGTATTTGGACGGAAAAAGATTAAAAAGAAAGTCTGCATTTATAAAAAAAGAGGATGTAGAACGCTTACGTGATGCCCTGTGTATCTTGATAAAAAAATAACCTCGCCAAAAGGCGAGGAATCTCAACTGCACAAGGCAGAAGGATGAACTTCATTATTTATATTAGATTATTTTATTTATTCTGTCAAATTTTGATAATGAAACAAAATTTTATTAAAAATATTCTCACCTCTAAGAGCAAATATTTTTCTGTGCTTTGTTTTGCTTTTTTAATTGGCGTGAGCAGTGCTTCATTAGACGGAATTAAAATTCCCGTTGAATGGACAGTAATTTTGCTGGGAATACTGTGTGTACCAATGCTTTTAAGTGAAAAAATAAAGAAACAATGGAGCGCTTCGTATTTTTGGAGTTTAAAAATAATGGGAATCGTGGTGGCGCTGGTAGCCGGCATTATTCGATTTACGATTGTTTTTCCTGAAGTAGCAATCGCGCGCGTGGAATATTTTGTTGATAAAAAAGTAGAAATTAGCGGAATGGTAACCACTGAACCTGATGTGCGGTTAGACAGCGTGCGGTATGTAGTAAAAGTTGCCAAGGTTACTGTGGCTGGCAAAATATATCTAGTTAACGGATATATTTATTTTAAAAGTGATCGGTATCCACAATATGCGTACGGCGATCAATTAAAAATTGGCTGTGCACTGGTTAAACCAGAACCAATTATTGATGAAAGTACTGGACAAATATTTCGCTATGATTATTATTTAGCGTTGCACAATGCCTTTGCAGTTTGTAATCGTCCTCATATTGGGCGTATTTCAAGTGGAAAGGGTAATTATTTGTTTAGCATAATTTTAAAAGCCAAGCGTGCCGTGGCGACCCAAATAACTAGTTTATGGCCCGAACCAGAAGCCAGTTTTATGGCTGGATTATTATACGGGTATCGAGGTGGACTTGGAGAATTAACGGCATTATTTAGTCGCACGGGAGTAACGCACATTGTGG
>DALYDF010000019.1:14794-19086 GCA_031973355.1 Candidatus Magasanikiibacteriota bacterium | reverse complement strand
ACCAGCTACTTGACTGTTAACTTTATCACTTACGGCCGTACTATTTAAATCAGCTTTGAATTTGGTAACATCTAACCCAACGGAAAAAGCCAAATCTTCAAAGAAAATGTGTGGTGTTTTGTCTGTACCCCAGGTGCCTTGGGTGTTGAACAAAGCAGCCTGCATTTCAAAATATTTGCCTTGTAAACCAGCTGCTTCAGAAGCGCGCGCTGCAGCTCGAGCGTTCGGGTGAATTTGATCAAGTGGGAAGTGGCGGTACACAATGCGGACATCTTTGCCATGTTCTTCTCCCAAGCGTTTTAAGAGAGGGTGGTAACTTGCACAGGCAGGACATTGAAAATCAGTATATTCAACCAAAGTGTGTGGTGCGTCTTTAGAACCAACTGACCAGTCGGAATCGGTCACGACTGCTTTAAGTGGGGCGCCGACTGAGGCATTGTTGCTCACTGAGCTTGTACCGTATTTAGCCAAAACCATGAGTAAAACTACGAGTCCAAGAATAAAGCCGCCCCAGGTCAAAATTCGTTTTGCGTCCATATTTTATAGTTAAATAATATTAAATAGTATACTTGATGGGTGAAATTCTGACCAGTGTTACGTGCCCATTCTTTCGAGGATAATTAAACCTTCAATATGGGGGGTGCGCGGAAAGAAATTATATAGTTTTATGAAAATTGGTTTGTAGCTTTCCGATAATCGTTGAATGTCCCGAGCTTGGGTGGCCAAGTCACATGAGAGATACACAATGCGGGGTGGTTTTTTGTTTAATAAAGCAAGTGTAACCTTGTCATGCAAGCCAGCGCGCGGCGGATCAACAATGACGGTTGAGGTGGAATCAATGAGTTCAGTGATTTTTTCGGCTGGCATGCAATGTGCTTCGGCATTCTTTAAACCATTGAGTTCAATGTTTTGTTTGGCATACTCAACCGCTTCCGCATTACTTTCTACCAAAATTGTTCGTGGGCGGTTTTTGGCCAGTGGTAAAGAAATTGCCCCTACCCCAGAATAAAAATCCAGCACCGAATCTTTTGGACCAATAAACGCGGCAATATCCTTAACTGCTTCAGTGAAAATTGGAATATTAATTTGAAAAAAACTTAGTAAACCAAATTTTAATTGAGTGCCCAGAATATCAGCAATCAAATAATCTTGACCTGCTGAATATAATAATTCAGTTGGTACGGAAGCCGGGCTTTTATGTGTAGAGTAATACAAATGAAAGCCTAAAAAAGTTTCACTAGTTTTAGGGAAATTAGTAAATTCTAATTTGTCTTTAATAAATAAGGCGGCAATACATTCTCCTTTGCCATTGCTGCGCAAAATAAGCGCTTTTAAACTTCGTAATGGAATTACCACTTCATTAACCCAATCCAGAATTTTTTGCGCGGTTTCATTGATAATTGGTTCAGCCAAAACTGAGCCTTGAACGGCATGTTTATTTCTTGAACCTCGGCCAAAAAAAGCCAGAGACATTTTGCCTTCATGTTCAGTAAAACTAAATTCAATTTTATTACGATAGCCAAAATAGTGCGCTTCATCTGAAATAATTTTTGGTGGATCATTTTGTAAAATCATTCCACCGTTGCGACCATAGGTTTCCAGAGCCACGGCTTGTTTTAACTGAGTTTCTGCTGCAGGGGCAATCATTTGCCACGGACTAGAAGAGAGAAAATGGGGTTCAATTGGTTCAATGCGGTCAGGTGAAGGGGTAAGTATTTTAGTAGCTACGGCTTCGGCCGTATCTTTTTTCTTTTCCAAATATTCCACTTCGACTTCTTCGCCCGGCAACGCATTCCAGACAAAAATAGTCCGGTTTACGGTTTCGCCCTTGTGATTAGTTTGTGCTTCTCGGGCCAAACCTTGCCCACCAAAAACGAGTTTTTCTATTTTCATAGACGGCTACTTTAACAGGAAAATGTGGTTTGGTAAAGATTAAAAAATCCCCAGTTAAGGGGATTTTTATAGACTAGTCAACAAAGAAAATTGGTACTTGGAGATTCTTAATTTCTTCTAGGCGATAATCAAGCACTTTGCGGCCTACAAAAATCGCGGTTACCTCGCTGTGTTCACGAGCAAGATCATCAATGTTGGTTTGTAAGAAGCCGGTGCGACTCACATAATCAAAGTCGAGAACTGGTTTACCTGAAGTTTGGCGTTCAGTATTTATCTTGGCAAATTCTTGGTCAGCTTCCAGTCGAATTTTATCAGCTAAGGCTAAAGTATATTTATCTTCCAGACAATGAAGTAGAACAATCCGGGAAATCCGGTGCGTGTCGGCCCAATCAACCACTTTGGGTAAGCGTTCTTTGTATGAATGTCCGCGTGATCCCAGAACCACAAATGGTTTGTCACCCTCGTCTAAATCTAAATCATTGGTATCAGAAATTGGTTCCGCGATTTTTAATTTTGCGGCTAGCCATGGTGTGAGCGGGGGTTCAATAATTAAGGTGAGTAAAATTACCCACATACCAATTGGTACCAAAGCTTCCATGCCTGGTAAACCGAGACTGACAATGGTAACCAATAAAACCGCTGGGATGGCGCCAGTTTCGCGCACAAAGGAAATGAAGACCATTTCTTTGGTGGAAAGTTTTTCTTTGCCAAACCAACGGAAAAGAATCAGACTAACAAAAACTGAAAATGGACGAATGACAAACATGAACACGAGTGCGGCAATAATTCCAATCCACGCATATTCCAAAAGGCTTTGTACATTTACCAGGGCACCAAGTAGTAAGAAAATAGTCGGCTTCAAAAAACCTTCAATGGTGTGATTAAAGAAGCGTTCAGTTTCATGCAAGTGTTTCGTGAGCACGTATAAAAGACCGGCAATAAAGGCGGCAAGATAGCCACTGCCACCAAACGGAACTGCAAACGTAAAAATAACAATTGGTACAAAGAGAAAGAAAGCAGCGTCAGCTTCGTATTCAGCGCGGTGTCGTTCTTTAAGTTTTGATAATCCATATAATAAACCAAAACCAATCAGACCAAAGAGAACACCAAACAAAATTTGTTTTCCTAAAATAAGTAGACTTTCACCAGTGGCTAATGCCCCATACCAGGCGCCAATTGAGTCAAAATTTTTGCCCGCCACAATAATACCTAAAAAAGCCACAGTAAGTAGTGTACCTGTGACATCAGTTAACGCACTTTCAGAAATAATAATGTCTTTAGTATCGCGATTTTTGAAACGTAAACCTTTGAGAATGGGAATAATTGCGGCTGGATCAGTGGAAGCCAAAACGGCACCTAATAAAATCGCTACGGGTAAACCAATAGTGAGACCAAACCAATTATTGAGCATGGTAACCGTGGCACCAAATAAAATCGCGGTAATTAATAAACCAGGGAATGATAGTGAAGCAATTTTCAAAAATAATTTTTTAAAGTTAGTAAAGGGTGTTTCCAAACCACCACTAAATAAAATTAACGTTGCGCCAAAAGCCACGACATCGCTCAGGACAATTTTGTTATCAACCACTGGCGAAAGAATAGTCTGTGCTCCTAATCCAAAGAAAATCGCGACTACAAATGGTGGCAAGACAGTATTTTGTGATAAATGAAATACCACAAAACTAAGTACCGCGAGAGATGCAAAACTAAAAAAAGCTAACAAAAGTGAAGCTTCAGAACCATGATTCAAGAAATGGAGAATTTCTGGTCCAAAGTGATTGATAGTCATGGTGATCGCCAAGGCAAATCCTAACTGCAAATACGGTAAATATTTTTTCATACAGTAATAAAAAATAACTGGTCTATTTTAGACCAGTTAGATATTTTTTTCAAGACAGTTTTAAACAATAGTGTGCACGGTTTTTTTCAATAAAGCCCTCCGCTGTCAATGTGGCCAAAATTTGGGTAGTTTTGCTGGTGTACTGGTGGTCAAAACGGTCAACCTGTTTCTTAATTTCTAATAGGGTGGTAGGTTTTTTGGCCAAAATGCGCAAAATTTCACCCCTCACCGCCCGTTGTGAACCTTTGAAAATGCTTTGCTTCTGGTGGTGTTTGCTAGCCCGACTAGGGTTTTTATTTTCTTTTTTTAACAGTACACCATAATCCATTAACGCATAGTACCAGTCGCGCGGTCTATCTTTGGAAACAGTCGCCTCAATTATTGATAAAAGTTCAGTATCAGAGACAGCGGTTTGTTGAGGAAAAAATTCATGTAAGAAAACTGATCGAATATTAGTTTCAATAAAAACCACTGGCTGGTTGAACGCAAAAGCCATAATTGATCCAGCGGTATTTTTACCAATTCCAGGCAAGGTAATTAATTCTTCAGGAGTGTTTGG
>DALYDF010000019.1:6087-14747 GCA_031973355.1 Candidatus Magasanikiibacteriota bacterium | reverse complement strand
ACCCAAACCTTGCCAAGTCATAATTACTTGGGCCGGTGTTGCCTGGGCGAGTGTGGTAAAATTAGGAAAAAGTTTAATAAATTTAGGAAATTTTTCGGCCACGCGCGCGGTTTGGGTTTGTTGTAACATTATTTCTGAGACCACCACATAATACGGAGTGATTTTTTGGCGCCACACAAAATCACGACCATTGACCTGGTAATATTCCCAGATTTTGGTTTGAAATTTTTTAATTTGCGAAGCAGTTACTTTCATTTGGCTAAATATGATTTTCTAATTTCAGGTGGGAAATGTTCAATTGCGTATCGTAATGCTGTGCGCGGCATATTTGCTTTATGTTTCTGTAAAAATTTGGTTAACACTGTTATGTCGCGTTTGCCAACTTCACGCAGCATCCACCCCACGGCTTTGTGCATCAAATCTTCTTTGTCATGTAACAATAATTCACTTAATTTTAACGAATCAGTAAAATCTTTGGCGCGAATAAAGGCAAAGCTGGCAATGATCGCAATGCGCCGTTCCCACAAATTTTTGGATTTTACGAGACGATATAATTTCTTTCGTTCCGTGGGGTGGGTAATCATAAATCCGCCCACGATATCGCGCGCGCTGGTATCTACCAAATCCCAATTATTAATTCGCTTAGTATTTTTTAAATAAAATTGGTAGATTTTTTCCTGAGTTTTTTCATCTGCTTTGGCACATTGATATACTAAAATATGCAAAGCAGTTAATCGCTGTTCGTGAATTTTATTATTGAGTAAAATTTGAATTTCGTTCAGTGGTAAATTGAGATAACGTTTGGCAATTGTGCGCTGATCAGGAACAGTTAAACCCCAAAAAATATCACCTTCACCGTATTCTCCGGGCCCGGTTTTGAAAAACCAGGCGCATTGTTTGGCTTTTTGAGAATCACTTTTTAGGTGTAAGGCTTTTTGTACGGCGGCGGCAGTGGGTAATTTGTCCGACATAATTATTCAGGTCTAATTCGGAAGATTCGATCATCGCTACCGGCAGGCTTACCACGTCCATCGCGATTTGAAGTGGAAAAATATATAAACCCATCTGGACCTTGAACTACAGCACGGATTCGGCCGTATTGGACTTCAGCTAATTTTTCCACACTCACAAGGTTACTCGCGTTTTTTGAATCAAGCGTGATGCGCACTAACCCCTCGCCTTTGAGGGCACCAAAGAAAAGATTTCCGGTAAATTGGGGTAAGGTTTTGCCTGTATATGCGAGTAATGAGGCCGGAGCTTCGGCCGGAGTGAAAACTTTTAAAGGAAATTCAGTGCCGTCTTGTTTTTTCTCATGCGATACCAACGGCCAGCCATAATTTTTCCCTGGTTGAATCAAATTAATTTCATCACCACCAGCTGGACCATCAAAAATCGATGGGCCATGTTCACTGGAATATAAATTTTTATTCATCCACGCTAAACCTTGGGGATTACGGTGGCCGTAACTGTAAACCGCGCTGTTTGGAAATGGATTGTCAATTGGAATTGTGCCATCAGGATTAACGCGCAAAATTTTTCCAGCCAATGAATTTAAATCTTGAGCGAGTTGTTTGTTGGTTGCATCGCCAGTAGATATGTATAATTTTCCATCCGGTCCAAAAGCTAGAGCCGTGCCGGCATGGTATTGCGCGGCTGGAATTTTATCAATAATAATTTTCCCCAAAACTAATTGATACTCTTGATCAATTAAAGTTACTACTTTTACCCACATTGTATTGTCAGCCTTGTAGGCAACAGCCGCGTACAAAACTTTAGTAAAAGTATAGTCGGGTGCAAGTACTAGTGACATCAAACCTTCTTCGCCGCTGCGTGAAGTTTCAGTAAAAGTATAGAGCACTGATTTTTCTTCTGGTGCAATAGTGTTTACCGCAACAATGCGTCCAGGACGTTCAGAAATTAATAATCGATTGGGGCTGGTAAAAACAAAACTCCAGGGTACGTCTAAGCCGCGGGCAACTTCCTCGACACGATACTTAGTTTGATTGAGTGTAGACGTGGTGTGGGGGATAGTGGTTGGTTCTCCATTTTCACTAATCTTGAGCCCAGTTTTGGACCAAGCAAAATAATGGTTGGCCCACATTCCCCCGACACCTAAAATTAGGATAACTAACCCTATTAGTACATAAGGTTTTAATTTGAAATTAGTTTTCATACTTAGCGACTATTACCAAAGAGGGCATTAACGAGCGCCAACACAATTCCAAATAAGATTGCCCACCACCAGTTTTCCACGGTAAAGCCGGGGACAATCTTAGTAGCCAACATAACAATGGCCGCGTTAATTACTAAAGTAAATAATCCAAGGGTTAAGATATTGATTGGTAGAGTTAGAAAAATCAAAATTGGTTTTAAGATTAAATTCAAAAGACCCAGAACTACCGCTGCAGCCAAAGCTGGTATAAAACCAGCTACTTTTACGCCCGGTAATAAATAGGCACTTACCATAATTGCGAGTGTGACAATAAGCCAGTGAAGTAAAATACCCATACAAAATGTACTTAAGATTTAAAACCTTTGCCTAGTATAGACTCCCTTTATCCACAATTCAAATTTGACCCTAACGTAGCGTAATACTTTATGCTAATCTGTAGGTGAGGTCGAACACCTACACTAACTCAATTATGTCATATTCTGTCCAAGCTTTAGCCAAATTAGCCGGAACGAGCGTGCGCGCGCTCCATTATTATGATGAGATTGGGCTTTTGTCACCTGGTCGAATTCTTAAAAATGGATATCGGCAATATGAAGAGCCAGAACTACTTAAGCTCCAGCAAATCTTATTTTTTCGGGAATTGGATTTTACCCTGGCCGACATTAAACGAATTTTAAACTCGCCCTATTTTGATCTGGCAGCAGCTTTGCAAGATCACCGGAAATTAATTGAGCTCAAGAAAAAACGTCTCAGTGGATTATTGCGCACCATTGATGAGACCATTAAAAAACTTAACCATAAAAATAATATGCCTGATGAAGAATTATATGATTCTTTCAAAGATGAAGAGATGAAAGAATATGCCGAGGAAGCAAAACAAAAATGGGGGAATACTGACGCGTACAAACAATCGCAAGCTAAAGTCAGTAAAATGACCAAAGCTGAAATGCAAAAATTAAAGGACGATGGTAAAAAACACATGCAGGCCTTGGCTAAGGCAATGGACCTACCCATTGAGAGTCCAGAAGTGCAGGTTCTGATTAAAAAAAGTCATGCTGATGTAAATTTTTTCTATGACTGTAGTTACGAAATGTTCCGCAACCTGGGCAAAATGTACCAAGATGACCCGCGCTACACTGCTTATTATGAAAAATTTAGACCCGGGTTAGCGGCGTTTGTACAAAAAGCAATTGAATATTATTACGACCAACATGAAGGTAAATAAGTGTAATAAAAAAGCCCTCGGATTTATCGAGGGCTTTTTAATTTTTACAAATCTCTATTTATTCCAAATATACTTAGTGCCGCGCCACACATATTTGGCTACGAATACAATGATGAAGAATAGAAGAATAAATTGTGCGCCCCAGAAAAGCATTGAGACCAAACCAAGGGTCAAAGCTTGGGCAACATCGTTCAAATCATAGAGAAACTCCCGGGCAGCGTCTTTCCAACTGTTTTTAAAGGCTTCACCATCAAAATATTTATTCTCGTAAACGTTAAGAGTGAAATACGTGTATTCTAGGCGGTCTAATTGTTGGGCTTTACCTCTCCCTAAACGATCCAGTTGTTCATTGATCAACAAGCGCTCTTGAGTCAGGCGTTCAATGGTTTGAATTTTACTATCAATTACTTTGGCGAGTGCGCCCGCATCTTGCGTCCGACTGGCCAGAGCAGTAATTTCATCGTACGCAGTAATGGCATTTTTCAAAGTTGCGTCAATTACTTCTGCTTTCTTTTTTAAAATATCAGTTTCACTAGTAAAATCTTCCACCTGATTTTTAATGGTGTATTTATTTTCAGTTAACTCTTCTGGATCCATTTCTTCAATAATTCCTTTTACTTCAACAACATTAGCGGTTGCAACTTTAAAGGTGTAATTACAGTACGTGTCAGATTCATTGGAATTTTCAAAGATCACGTAATCTTTGGCTTTTAGTGCGGCAATCGCCCCACAAGTTTTGCCAATATTTCCCGTTTCAATCCGACCAGTATAATTTACCACTTCAAAATCTTCCGCAGTATTGCCAGAAGTGCCTGGAGTTTGTGGTTGTGGCATAATTTCTCCACCAATATTCCGGGCTGAAAGTGATAAGTTGTCAGTCGCTATTTCTTTAGTAGCTACGTCATACATTGACGGTGCGCTGCCAGTAATGCCTCGGTCATAGTTACCACCTAGACTGCCCATCATGGAGCTAAATGGCGTACTAACTAGTTGTACGCCAACAGCAAGAACAACAAAGGCAATCAGCGCAATACCGCCAATTTTGAGTGCGTCACTCATTTTAAAATTTTGTGGCCAGTTCATATTCATATATTAAAATATAAAATAAAATTATTTTTTCTTACCCCAATGCCAACCTGGTTTTTCTCCTTTTTTGTAAGAAATATAAAGAAGAATAGCCGTAATACTGATTATGTAAATAATAAATAAGGCGGTTATGGGCAGGCTTGGACTTTCTTTGAGCCGAGCGATAAACAGTAATTCACCAATCATCAGTAGAACTACAAAAATTCCCACGGCTAGCCAGCCTTCCCAAGTGAAGGGATACCAGCCATAGCCATAATGCTTGGCTTTGAACCACAGTTTTTGTGGTTTATTTTCCATATAGTATTAGTATACTCTTTTTTTGGTTTTTGACACTTTTTTTGGTTTTGGTGCTGGTAAATGGTCACTGGTAATTTGGATTAATTCAGTAAGCCAGTCAGTATCTTCAATTTTCTCATTATCAATTACCATGTATGGTTTAGCGCCCGGATAGGGAGGGCCTTCCTGATAATTGTTTCCAACAAACATTTTGCCTGGTTCAGTAATTTTAACAAATAACATTTCATCACAAATTAGTGCCACCACTTTTCCCGTGCAATATAAAGCATACTCGCCAAACATTTTGCGGGCCGCCATTTGTGGTAAATTGATTTGGTCGAGGATAAAATCCACGGTTGATTGCTTGGTGGACATATTTTGGCGGAGAGAGAGGGATTCGAACCCTCGATACTCTTTTGGAGTACACCGCTTTTCGAGAGCGGCACCTTCAACCACTCAGACATCTCTCCATTTTTTAATTGGGCGTAAACCTGCTATACTGCAGGGCAATCCTACCTGTTATGAACAATAAAATCAAGTCAGTTTTGTCGATTGTTTTATTTGCCACGTACCCAACCTTATCTAAGTTTGCGTTGGTGAATAATAGTCCGGCCGTAGTAGCTTTTCTTACGGAAATTTTAACTGGGGTAATTTTATTGTTTTCATTCGGTGTCTTACCAGAATTAAAAAAGATTCGGCGACTTCATGGTCATAAAGCATTCTATATTTTTTTATCAATGGGATTGTTGGCGGGAGTGGCTGGCCCACTGTCAATGCAAATGGGATACGCGCATTCCACGGTATTAAATGGTGTTTTGCTTATTTCTTTACAAACACCGCTGATGATTATTCTAGCTAAAATTTTTTTACAGGAAAAAATACATCTCAATCATGCGTTGGGGATTATGGTTAGTGTGATTGGTTTGTTGGCCTATGCGACTAATTTATTTTCAGTGTGGCCACACTTTACCCCAAATGATTTGTTTTTTGTACTTGCGGCCATTGCCTTTGCGTCTTCAAGTATTTTGTATAAAAAGAAAATTAGCCATGTTTCGCATGAATTAATTTTAATCGTGCGTAATTTAATTGGTGGTTTAGTGATATTTATTGGAATGATTTTCTTTTCTGTAGAGGCTGATATTGCGGTGTCTTTTGATCGACAATCTCTGATTGCAATTAGTTTGATTGTCTTGATTCCGATTATTATGGCGCAAACCTTGTGGTACGCCGCACTGACAAAAATTAAAGCCCGTGAAGCTGCTTTTTTTGATACCCTATACCCATTATTGGCGGCTGCGGTGGCGTTTATAGTTTTGGGGGAAAATATTTCATACGCCCAATTTGTAGGCGGAAGTATAATGATGGCTGGAATATTAATTTCACAATTTCACTGGAAAATAAAATTAAGAGCCTGGGAAGATTTCCGTCTTCAACATTTTAAACAACATTAAAAACAGGCTTAGGCCTGTTTTCTTTTTTGGTGATAAAAGTGTCGAACAATCATGCCAATAACCAAGATAATGACGGCGTATTTACCAATTGTTTCGTACGCACTTAATTTTTCTGCGGCGAGAGCCCAATTATTTTTGAGGGTAAATCCAAGATACACTAAAAAACTGTTCCAAATAATTGAACCAGTAACAGAATATAGGAAAAATGGACCTAAAGGCATTTGGCTTAGTCCGGCGGGAAGTGAAATATAACTGCGGATGATTGGTATGAATTTACTAATGAAAACCGCCTTGCCACCATGTTTTTTAAAAAATTCTTCAGTTTTAGTAATGTCTTCTGGTTTTACTAAAACCCAGTGACCCCATTTAGTAATCAGTGGCCGGCCACCGTATTTTCCGAGGGCATATAATGCGTATGCGCCAACCGTACTACCAATTGTTGTTGCTACCAGCACACCAAGCCAAGTAAACCGGCCGTCACTAATTAAAAATCCAGAAAAAGGCACAATGAGTTCGCTGGGAATTGGGGCAATAATTGCCTCCAAAGTCATAAGTAAACCAAGACCGAGATAACCAACCCGTTCAATAAAACTAGTAATAAAATTGGTAAGTTGAAGCAACATATTATTTAGGTTTAGCCACGCAGGCAAATTGAATAAAGCGGGTGTCAGATAAATATCCGAGTGACAGTGCGTTTAAAATTGTGAATTTGTAAGAAACAATTGGATTAATACCTACTAAAGTTTTAATTTCAAAATCCAAGGCTTCAAAAGTATCGCGAATACTTTTCTCAGTGAAAAAACGCAGGTGGGTTTTATCCAGCACACCCTCATGAGTATAATGCCAATCTTTATCAAACAATAAAGTTTTAAGGGTCAGTAAATAGCGGACATTGGGAATTGAACAAACAATCACGCCGTCAGGTGAAAGTTTTTTCTTAATTTCATGTAAGAGTGAAAACGGATCGACTACATGCTCTAGAACATCGCAAAAAATAATGGCATCAAAATTGCCGAGAGAGATTTTAGTGTGGTAGAATTATCAGGTAATTGTGGTAGAAGCGCAATAATATCACCAGTTAAAATTTTATCCAGCCGTGTTTCCGCTACTTTGGCTGAGGCTGGATCAATTTCCAAGCCCCAAACTTCGGCCTGACGCGCCGCTTTTACTTGCTCTCCCAGTTCACCTTTACCACAGCCAATGTCAATAATTTTTTTAGCACATTCAGGCACAAAAGGAATCATTTCGGCCCGAGATTGGGTAAAGTAATCGTGGGGTTTAGCGCCCAGGTCAAGCAGAGTGTCGCGGTAGGACATAGCAAGTATTGGTTTTATTGGTGCGGGCATTATACACCACTAAAAAAAGAATCCCAACTAGGGATTCTTTTTCCTCTTTTTGTTGCAACGAAAAGGGGTTGTCTGTGATTGTGACCCGGCACAGACATCGGGGGAGGTCTCATCGCAGCGAATCGAGTGCTGCGAGAAACGCTTCAGGGTTGGGAAAGTTACGTTGAGCGTAATTTTCCGCCAACTCTGAATTGGACAGAAGGGTGGAGAGTGAATTAATAGGGATTTTGGTGGACTTGGATCCCACAGCTTCTGCGGCACGCCACGAGGTAAAGCCTCGAAGTTGAGCAGAAGTCTGGATGATCCAGGTAAGGGCGTGCCAGCGAGCCTGTGGATTCCAGATGCTGTACTGTTCTCGCACCTTTTGCGTGGTCACACCAGACGAGATCACGTCATCAATGATGATGATGTCGTGAATGTGTGAATTGAGCTGAGCATGGGTTTCGATGACAGCAGTGGGCGCGTATCCACTGCCTGGCCACCAGAAGCGCGAAGCCTTGATAGTGAGAGTACACCACTCTGTGAACCAGTACCGTGGGAAGGTTTGCCGGATTTCTTGTGCGCCTTGACCCGGAAAGATGATGAGGGTGGTCTGTTTGTTGAACGTGCTCCAACCTTCCCACTCCTGCAGCTGAGCTGTCATCTGGCTTGGATCCAGAATGCGCAGGTCGAACGCAGTGAGTGTTCTCGCATCCAGATGGGTGTCATTGATCAGGTATTTCATGACTGACCTCCGTATATGATGGTTGGAACTTGTGAGATAGACACTCCGTTCTGACCGACCAGAATCGTTTTCCAGCCCAGCGAACGCGGGGTTGCGAGATCGAGGGGCTCACTGTCGCCGATCATCCAGTATTCATCGGCCGCGTACTGATTTTGCACGTGTTCCCACATTTCAGCGTAGGGTTTGGCACGGGCGAAGTCACACGAGCGAATGATTGGAATAGTGAATTCGGAACTGAGTCGCAGCTTTTCATTCACCACGCGCCAGCCGCGGTCACTGGTATTGGTCACCAGCACGTGTGTGTCTTGGGGGAACTTGGTGCGGATTGCGCGAATGGTTTCGCGTGCTCCATTGATCCACTCAGACACACACGTGCTGG
>DALYDF010000019.1:0-6065 GCA_031973355.1 Candidatus Magasanikiibacteriota bacterium | reverse complement strand
ATCCCACAGATTGGTCGCGTGGTCCCAGTCAATGATTCCCATGACTGAAAGTGGAAGGGGCACGACCGTGGCACTGAGCGCGATCACTGTGATGTACGGCGTGCCGAAGTACTGACTCACGAACACGCGCATGGCTCTAGAGCCTCGCGGCGCCTTGTTAGTCATGAGGAATTCACGCACGAACGCTTGAATTTCCTCACGCTTTTTCCACTTACACAGATAATCTTCGTACGACTGGCCCGTGTAACCGGACTGAATGAGCGTACCCCAGAGATCCCAGCAAACCACTCGTTTCATCTTCTCTCCTTCTTACTGTCCACTGCGCCAGCCATTAGATATGGCTAGCGATAGTGAACAATAATTGGTTTATAAAGAACTAATTGCGTCCAAAGCAGTACGAATTGTTTTATCAATAATATTTTTTGTCAGCTCTTCAGAATTTTCAGTCACAACTGTTTGTTTTCTACCAAGCAAACGGTCTTTGAGTGGTTCTGGGTCAGCGTTTACTGCTAAAATACAACCAGCCTTTACGCCATATAAACTGGCAAGCACATACAAAGTCGCGGTTTCCATATCAGAAGATAAAATTGGCGTATCAAATTCTTTCCATTGTTCCTCGTCTAAATATCTCCCCCACTTAAGAATTGCTTCCTGGCTTCCATAAAAAGCGTCATGAGTTCTGTTGATTCCAGTGAAAGCACGGGTGGAATTTCTCTCAGCTGATTTTTGGAGTGCACTAACTATTTCAAAATCAGCCACAGCTGGAAAACCTTTAGGAATATATTCATCAGTCGTACCCTCGTCGCGTACACACGCAGTTGGAATTACAGCACTACCGAGTGGAATATCTTGTCGCCAAGCGCCGCCACAAGTACCGACTCGAATTAAATACTGTGCAACGGCAGCAATTAATTCTGTAACTGCAATTGCAGTGGATGGGCAGCCAATTCCAGTGGAACACACTGTAATTTTTTTATTTTTGTAAAAACCAGTACCAATTTTAAATTCACGGTTATTGGCAATGATTTTAAAATCTTGCAAATAAGTACCAATCACATCCACGCGGGCTGGATCGCCTGGTAAAAGAACATATGGAGAAATATCTTGGCTAGTAATTTTTAGGTGCGGTTGTGTATTCATAAAATTTTAATAAATAAAAAATCCCTTTTTAGGGATTTGGCCTCAACGCAAACTAACTCTAGGTTAATTTACCTGAGGCGAATGAGATGATGTGAGTTGTTGAAAAATTTAGATTTCATAGTGTTACAATGTATTAACACAGTAATACAAAACTAAGCACCTGTCAAACTCCGACTGTGGATAAAATAAAAAAGTCCTGTGAATCAGGACTTTTTCTTAGTATTTTTTAAAGCGATTTGATATCCGCCTTCACCATTATTTAGCCAGTGAGAAATGCGGGTGACAGTGGTAGTAGAAAGCCCGGTTTTCTCCGCAATGGCCCGATACGCCAGACCTTCTTCTAGCATTCGTACCGCTTCCCAACGTTTAGACATTTCCCCTAATTCTTCCAAAGTACAAAGATCGCGTAAGAAATTCATGGTCTCTGCTTCGGTTTTTAAAGATAAAAAAGCTTGAGAGAGTTTTTTTAGTCTAGGGGTTTTCCAAGAATTAGTCATATATTAACGAGTTTCTTTAAGAGTGGTTAAAACAGAAGTTAAAGCCAGGAATAGCCAGAAAATAAGTGCCCAATCATTTTTAATATATGGAGAATCTACTAAGCCGGTGGTGAGCCAAATAACCATGGTCACTAACAAAGTAATCTTTAAGTTCCGATTTCCTTGATTAAAATCTTTAAAAATAGTTTTGAAAAACCAAAGCAATAATCCTACGAACCCAATTAAACCAATCAGTCCAGTATTAACCCACATAGTTAGGAAAATATTATGCGGGTGATGAAAGACCTCGATTTTTTTATTGTGCCGAAATGGTTCGATTTCGGTGGAATATCCGGCCACGCCTGTGCCAACGATTGGATGAATTTTTAAATACGTAATAGTTTCAGTCCAAATATCGCGGCGGAGTTGCCCGGAATAATCTTTGGCTAATAATTCATTGGTAACTGGATTATTTGGTAAAAGTATTAGTCCAATTAGTCCAATTATTCCTAATATAATTGCCGGTAAGCGAGTTTTTTTAAAACACAGTAATAAGACGCCTGAGCCAGCCACTAATCCAACCATGGCCGCTGTAGTTTTAGAATAGACAATGGCGAGTGGAGAAAACAGGACAAATAAAACGACTAAACTTAACAGCCAATAATTAGTTTTAGTAGGAGAAGTTTTTTTACGAAATTCAGAACCCAAATAAATTGCGATTGGAATTAGGGGTGCTAATAAAAGTCCAACGCCATTTGGAAATCCGTACCAACCTGTTACGCGATAAGTATTCCGATTAGCCCAAAAACTATGAGGAACTAACCAACCAGTAAAATGTTGGTAAATTGCGAGGACTGCGGTGGTGAGTGAACCAATAATTAAACCAGTTAAAATTTTAACAATATCTTTTTTACTTTTAATACTATCTGCCAGGATTAAAAAAACCAAAATAGGCTCTAGGTAAAACGCTTTCCATTCGCCCAGCGCGGCCCGCAAATCAGGACTAACAAAAACTCCAATCGTTGCACCCAGTAAAAATAAACCTGCAGAAACTAAAAATAAATTCCGATTCGGAAAATTAGCTAATAAAGTCCAGTCTTTATTTTTAAGCTTAGTGTAAATCCAAGTCGCAGCCGTAATCCAAACCAAAATTTCCAAAACCGTAGTTGGCAAAGGCCCAATTTGAAACCGGATTAGATAGAGTGGTAGAAGGGTAAAAAGTAAGGTGAGAAGCCAAATCATATGTCCTAATAATACTGAATAATCAGTTTCCTCACAAGGGATACTTGACTTTTTGGTATTTTTGTGGTATTTTATTCGGCCCACTTTACAACTACCCAGTGGGACGGAGATTATCATGACGCGCAAGATCGCAATTGATATCGGTGGAACCATGACCCTCTCCCTCAAGGAGCGCGACCTGGGGAACGGTGAGTTCCTCTACCCACCGCCCTTCGAGGGCTGCTTGGAGGTCATCTGCGACCTCGCGGCCGAGTTCGGGGAGAAGAACCTCTTCATCATCTCGAAGGCCACTGGTGCTGCGCGCATCGCGGCCAATCACGAGCTGCTTCGTCGCTGGAACTTTCTTGAGCTCGTGGGGCGGCACTTGACGATCGTGCGTGCCTGGGCGGATCTGTACCGACATTTTTGGATCTGAACCAACCACAACACAACCCACCAGCCGGAAGGCATGATCGACTGGTGCGCAGGAGGACCCATCATGCCGATCATAAAAATTCCGATTCTATCGGAATTTTTTAGTATTAAATATTATTTAAGAGGAGCGGTTGGTTTAAAAAGTGCTCGGATTGTATCTAGTGAAAACGCGCCTAAAAAATATAACATCATGAAATAAACCAGCGCGCCAATTGGAATTGAGACGAGTAAGGAAAAATTCCCTAATAATAAAAGCGCGCCAACCATTAATAAACCAGCTAAAATAATTTTCCCAAATTTAACAAAAGATAAAGTGACAGGTGCTGACCGGGCGATAACGAGAGCAAGTAAAACTCCGGCGTAGAGTTCAGAAAAAATTGTGAATCCGGCCGCGCCCAGCCAACCATAGCGGGGGATAGCATACATATACCCAGCAAAAGTAAGAACTGCATCAGAAATATAAATCCACATTGTGGCCTTTTGTTTGCCAATCGCCACGGCGGTGTGGCCAAAAATTGCTCCTAAATATACACCAAAAATCGCCAGCGATAATAGTCGTAGCATGTGTCCACTACTGACAAATTCTGGGCCAGCCACAAACACCATAATTTTATCAGCCAAAATCCAGGTGCCAAACACTACGGGCACAGCCAATAACATTAGAGAATCAAAACTATTTTGATAATGTTCTTTAAATTCCGCCCAGTTTTTCCGAACAAAAGCGCCGGCCAACAATGGTAAAACTACACCCATCATCAGCATGGCTAATTGCGCCAAAATATCAATTACGCGATACGCGGCGCCATATAAACCAACTTCAGTTTGACTGCGAAAAAGCGAAAGTAAAATTGTATCACCTTTTAAATAGACCACGTTAAAAATTACGGAAATTGCGACCGGCCACATGGTAATGGTAATGGCTTTCCAAATTGGCCAATCAAACGCAAAACCGGCCGGCCCGCGCTGTGCGGCTTTAATCCACAAAACTGCGGTATACACGACACTCGCCGCGGTGATAATTCCCATGAGGGTTAAAAAATTTACACCATATTTTTGACCAATTAAAAGTCCAATCACAAGCACGGCTCGACCGACAATTTCACCAAGCACAGGAATATGCATGGCCAATTCTTTTTGGTAATAACCGGTTAACACTTGGTTTAAGGCAATCGCCAAAAAAGAAACTGATAAAAGGGTGATCGCCAATTTTACTTCTGTGGGGTAGGGAAATAACCAGGCAATCAGCGGTGTAATACCAAAGAACACTACGGCGGTAGCAAACCGATACCCTAATAAATTTTTAAATAAAGTAGTTTGATGGTAGGTGCCTGCACCCAACATTTGGGCCGTAACGGGAATGAGCCCAAAATCAATTAAAATTCCGGCAAATTGTAAAAAAGTAATGGCCGTGGTGTACCAGCCAAATTGTTCAACCCCCAAGTAGCGAGTTAACAAACCAATCGCAATGAGGCCAAGAGCAGTGGAAATTACTTTGCCACCAATTTGAATAACGGTATTTTGAGCAATTTTTTGGGATACTAACATAGTGCCTCTATTTAACCTTATTTTATCATTTTTTTCAATTGATTAGATCTTGAATTTTTGGTAAAATACTAACTACCTATGAATACTAAACCCATTATACTTTCACTATTACTCTCTTTGGTGAGTGCGGTTTTTCTGCCTGCCATAACCCAAGCAGCTTCACCGCAAGTTATTATTAAAGATACAACCTATTCTGCCACTTTAGTAAATCAATCAGTACCTGACCCGGTCACCATTCCGGCTGGTACGAGTAAAACCGTGGTGTTTACTTTTAAGAATACTGGTACCGCTACCTGGGCCAGTACGGGTAAATTTATTTCCGCATATACCGTCGAACCACGCGACCGAAAATCAGTGTTTTTTGCTTCAGATTGGGCGACAGTCAAACAAACCGGAAAAATTCCGACTGTGGTTAAGCCTGGTCAGACTGGTAAATTAACCGTCACTTTTAAGGTTCCGGCTGGCACTAAACCAGGTGAATACACAGAAAAATTTTATTTAGCGGCCGAAAATCATTCGTGGATAAAAAATGGGTATTTTTTTGTTAAAATTAAAGTGACTGCGACACCAGCGGGAACTGTTTCGCCCTCGGCTGGTTCGACGCCCGTCATTACCGCCCCGACTGTGGAAAGTGCGGCTAATCGAATTTTCTTAAATCCTAAAAAAGTCACTGCGGTTGGTGGTGAACCAATCACGCTTTTATTTGCTTACCAAAATACGGGTAAAACTCCGTGGAACACTGCGACTATTGAACAGGTTGGGGCGGTAAATTTTGCCGATAGTGCGTGGATTAGCCGTCAAACTGCTTTTGAAAAAAATATCTCTGTCACCAAAGATGGTTTTTGGCGAGATCAATTAATTTTCCGAGCCCCAGCTAAAGCGGGGACTTATGAGGCAAAGTTTAAAGTACTGTTTAAAGGTGAAGTAAATACTACGGCTGAAATTAGTATTCCGGTTACCGTAACCACCGATGCCTCACTTGATTATGCGGAACCATATGTTGGTGCGACTGCACCAGGTTATTCATTTTTAACCGAAACTCCGCGATTGGCCGCTGAACCACATATTCGAGTGGGTTTATGGAAAGAACCAGCCGCCAATACTGTAAAAATTGTTTCAACTGAAGATGATTATGCAATTATTGATGCGACGGGAAACTTGGGGACTTTAGCGCGTGGTGTGCCGGCAACACTCACTTTTAAAAATGGTGTCTATACTTTGGTGGCCGACACGGTTTCTGTCTCCTCA
>DALYDF010000018.1:4614-19515 GCA_031973355.1 Candidatus Magasanikiibacteriota bacterium | reverse complement strand
TTTGGTGATGTGGATAAGTTTTTTTATAGTTGTGCGACACAACCAAAAATGCTTTAGTTGAGAGCAAAAAAACACCTTATCTGCTTTTCTAGTAGCCTACAAAACTCTGTGCTATACTACGCGGTGCCTGTCAAAAACCAACATATTGTGGTTAAAAATAATTTAAGCCACAACCTGTAGTCAGCCGCATTTTGCACCGATAATTCCACTATTTTGACTGGCGGTCGGTGCTTTTTTAACCACTCCCTCTAAAAATCGCCATATGGGGCCAACTGATTCTAAATTTATTGCGAGTTTAAAACTCGGGCAACAAGCCAATACTACTTTTACTTATAATGAAAATGGATTGCGCGTGACTCGTCGGTTTAGTGAAGAAGGGGTGAGTCCATTTGATTTAATTGAATACGAAAAACGAAGCTCAGTTATCCGCGAACCAGATGGTACGGTTGTTTTTGAAATGAAGGATATTGAGATTCCTAAAACTTGGTCCCAAGTCGCGACAGACATTATTGCCCAAAAGTATTTTCGGAAAGCCGGTGTGCCTCAGTTTACCGCTGAGGGGACGCCAAAGCTAAACACGGACGGGTCTCCCATGCTAGGACCTGAAACCAGTGTAAAGCAGACAATGCACCGGCTGGCCGGGACTTGGCGATATTGGGGTGAAAAATACGGCTATTTTGCGTCCCCAAAAGACGCGGAGATTTTTTATGATGAAATGGTAGTGATGTTGCTCCGTCAAATGGCGGCACCAAACTCTCCACAGTGGTTTAATACTGGTCTCCATTGGGCCTACGGTATCAACAGTCAAGCGCAAGGTCATTATTATGTAGATCCAGACACTGGTGTGCTCACCCGTGCCAAAGACGCGTATTCTCACCCTCAACCACACGCTTGTTTTATTCAATCGATTGATGATGATTTGGTAAACGAAGGTGGTATCATGGATTTATGGGTGCGTGAAGCGCGGTTGTTCAAGTATGGTTCTGGTACAGGAACTAATTTTTCTAATTTGCGTGGTAAAGGTGAGCCTTTGTCAGGTGGAGGTAAATCTTCTGGCTTAATGAGTTGGCTTAAAATTGGTGACCGCGCGGCTGGGGCAATTAAATCCGGTGGTACTACGCGTCGGGCGGCAAAAATGGTTATTTTGAATCTTGATCACCCTGATATTCAAACTTTTATTAATTGGAAAGTTGAAGAAGAAAAGAAAGTGGCAGCGTTAATGGCCGCGGGTTATCCATCGGATTACGAAGGTGAAGCGTATCAAACTGTTTCGGGTCAAAACTCGAACAATTCAGTGCGCGTGCCAAATAAATACATGGAGGCTTTGAAAAATGATGGTACTTGGAATCTTACCTGGCGGACTGACGGTTCAGCGTGTAAAACTTTGAAAGCACGAGAACTGTGGGACCAAATTGCGTTTGCTGCTTGGGCTTGTGCTGATCCAGGTTTACAGTTTGATGATAATATTAATGAATGGCACACCTGTCCACAATCTGGCCGAATTAACGGCTCAAATCCATGTAGTGAATATTTATTCCTCGACAATACGGCCTGTAACTTGGCCTCATTAAACTTAGTTCACTTTTTTGACCCGACCACTTTAACCTTTGATGTTGAAGGCTTTAAACATGCTACTCGTTTGTGGACCGTTACTTTGGAAATTGCCGTGTTAATGGCTCAATTCCCAAGTAAAGAAATTGCGCAAATGAGTTATGAATTCCGCACCCTTGGTTTGGGTTATGCCAACATTGGTTCAGTGTTAATGATGAGTGGAATTCCGTACGAATCAGACGAAGCCTATGCATTTACTGGCGCAGTTACTGCGTTAATGACGGGTGAAAGTTATCGTACTAGTAGTGAAATGGCCCGTTTCTTGGGCACTTTCCCACAATATGAAAAGAATAAAAAAGACATGTTGCGCGTAATTCGCAATCACCGCCGCGCGGCTTTCAATGCTGCTGATGCTGATTACGAAAAATTAACCGTTAAACCGATTGGAATTAATCCTGAATTTGCGCCAGCGTATTTGTTGGCAGCAGCGCGTGAATCATGGAACGAAGCTTTGGAATGGGGTGAGCAATATGGGTACCGTAATGCTCAAACCACTTTACTTGCACCGACTGGAACAATTGGTTTGTTAATGGATTGTGCTACGACCGGTGTAGAACCAGATTTTGCTTTGGTGAAATTTAAGAAATTGGCTGGTGGAGGATATTTCAAAATTGTAAATGAAGCCGTACCCGCCGCTTTGAAAAATCTTGGGTATACTCCATCACAAATGGGTCAAATTATTGATTACATGAAAGGAACTGGGGATATTACTAACGCTCCGTTCATAAATGCTTCAAGTTTGAAGGCCAAAGGATTTACTGATGCTGATATTATTGCGTTAAATAAAGCGCTTGGCTCAGCCTTTGAAATTAAGTTTGCCTTCAACATGTGGACTTTGGGTGAAGATTGTTTGAAACGAGTTGGTTTTACACCAGCTGAATACAATGATCCTAATTTCAATATGTTAGTTGGGTTAGGGTTCAGTGCAGAGCAAATTGAAGCCGCCAATGAATATGTGTGTGGGGCGATGACGATTGAAGGTGCACCAGAACTACAAGCTGAACATTATCCAATTTTTGACTGCGCTAATAAATGTGGTAAAAAAGGTCAACGCTATATTCACTGGCGTGGTCATGTAAAAATGATGGCCGCGGCGCAACCATTTTTATCTGGAGCAATTTCCAAGACCATTAACATGCCAAACGAGGCAACTTTGGAAGATGTGAAGGCAGCTTATCAAGAATCGTGGGAAGTGTGTCTTAAAGCCGTGGCTCTGTACCGCGATGGTTCAAAACTTTCTCAACCATTATCGACTTCTTCAAAAAAATCTGAAGAAAAGAAAGCCGACAAAGACGAAGCTGATGCTAAAGCTTTGGCGGTCTCAGAAGCAGTCAAAGGTACGAGCGAGCCAGTGCGTGTGGCAGTGGCGGCTTCGGCTAATGATTTAACCGCTGCTTTGCAAAAAGTCAGTCAAATCATGGGTCAGCATTCTCCAGATTCACATGCCATGGAAATGTACAGTAAAGATGGCACCGTGACTGATCATCACGTGTATGTGCACGGTGAAAAACGTCGCTTACCAGCCAAACGCAGTGGTATTACGGTTTCTGCTAAAATTGGTAACCAACAAATTTGGTTGCGCACTGGTGAATATCCAGATGGAAAACTCGCGGAAATCTTTATTGATATGTATAAAGAAGGGGCTGGTTTCCGCAGTATGTTAAACATGTTTGCGATTTCAGTTTCTATTGGTTTGCAATTTGGTGTGCCACTCGAAAAATTTGTGGAAAACTTTGTGTTCACTCGCTTTGAACCGGCGGGCATGACTGATCACCCAAATGTAAAAATCTGTACTTCAGTAATTGACTTTGTGTTCCGCGTTTTGGGAATGGAATATTTGGGACGCACTGATTTTGTTCAAGTGCCACCAAAAGGAATTCACAAGAATCGGTTTGAACAAATTGCGAATAGTCAAAATAATGAAACTGGTGCGGCCCAAGCACGGCTTACTGATATGCCGCCTGCAGTTGCTGCAGTGCAATCTCCAGCGCCAAACGTAGAAGAAACCGCTGAAGAATCTAATCGAGAATTACCATTACCAAAAGAATCGCACGCCGTGGATGCTATGGATGCGGCGCTGGGTGAAATGATGGGTGATGCGCCAGCTTGCCCAACGTGCGGACACATTACCGTTCGTAATGGTGCGTGTTACAAATGTTTAAACTGTGGTGATTCACTTGGTTGCAGTTAAAAAAAGATCGTAAATAAAAAATCCCCTCTCATTGATTGGGGATTTTTTATTCTCACTTTGCAAAGAGTTGACCCCGACCTTGCGGTCGGGGGAGCGGTTTACCTGCCCAAATGTTCTGCGATCGAATCGTAGAAGTTGATTTTGGCAGTGGCGACCAACTCAGCGCCAGACACAATGGCTTGTCGTGCACATCCGTCCACGAAGTGGCGGGAAAGCGCGTGCCGCAAATCAGGTTCATGGTAGCGAGCGTCATGATGCTCGTGATCCACCAAGTAAAGTCGAGCGCGTTGTTTTTGCAAGCGCTCAGCCGTACTATCGCCAGGCTGAAGTCGGAAAGTGTTTGGAAACAATTTCTCCAGCCCGCGTCTGATGTGTGCGAATTCAGGCGGAATCGTGCGTTCCAGCAAGAGTAGGGCACCGGCACAAGCCAAAACATCGCGCGAACTAAGCAGCTCACTCAAAGTTTTGTTGTAGGCCAAAGTGCCTGGCAAAAGTGGAGCGACATAGGGGGGACTCAGTCCGAGTGCGTGCAGATAATCCGCACGCCATGAAGCATGCGAATCAGTTTCCACTCCGTGCCCGGTTTCATCGCCCAGATTTTGGACGATGCAATTCTGTAGATCCACATCGTCGGTGGCTTGAATAATTACTTCAAGCAACGCAACGAAACCCTCGGTCAATGTGTGCCGCTGCAGAACAAAGTCCTGCATTTGCGTGGTAGTTACCTGACCACGCGCAATTCGGTTTAGTACCGGATGCGACCAGATTGGCCGACCTATTTTTTTGAATTCAACCTTGATATCCATTGGTCTTCCTCCATGTTGCCAGTTGGGCAACGCAAAATAATAACATCGAACAGAGGATTCGTCTATAATTATACTACATTAATAGAATAAAATCACGGTTAAGGCTAAAAATTTGACTAATCTTAGCTAATATTATAAGATGATTATGTCGTCGGAAATTATCGTCAATATATGAATATTAGTAAAGTCTTAGAAGAGTTTGGTCTCAGTAAAACCAAGGGGATTGTGTACTTGGCCACCTTGTCGGTGGGCACGGGCACTGCCCAAGAAATTTCGGCACAAGCCAATTTGCCGCGCACCACAACGCACGAAATTCTAAACCAGCTTTTGGGCATGGGCTTGGTCAGTTTGACCACACGTGGTCGTACTCGAATTTATACTGCTGAAAATCCTCAGGCACTTAAAAAAATTTTAAAGGAAAAAGAGCGTAAGCTGGATGCTGTGCTACCCGAATTATCTTCATTGTTAAATACAACGGGGGTGCGTCCACATATTCGTTTTTACGCAGGTGTTTCAGGGATAAAAACGGTGTTTGCCGATACGCTCACCAGTCGGTCTCAATTATTGCGAGGAATCTTGTCAATGGAAGATCTGTATCGCGTACCTGGTCCAGAATATATGGATTGGTATGTGCAAGAACGGGTTAAGGCGGGAATTGTTTTACAAGTAATTCGGTCTGAACAAAAAGAAGTGGCGCCAGTATGGCCTTCGAGTAATGAAGAGAAGCGTGAATTGCGTTTTGCGCCAGCCAATCAAATTTTTCCAATGACTGTCTATTTGTATGATAATAAAGTGGCGCTCATTGGCACGCAAAAAGAAAATTTTGGAATGATTATTGAATCCGCTGATTTGTACCAAACTTTTAATAATTTATTTATGGTAATGTGGGAGGTGTCGCGGGTAGTGAAGAAGAAAAGTTTATAGTGTGACCTTAATTAATCTTTTGCAATTTCCCAGAGTAATTTAAATTGATTTTTAAAACCAGTGACAATTTCTTTTTTTTCATAAAAAGTGGACACGGGATTATCGCCAAAATAAGAAACCGTGGCCTTGTCTCCAAAAATGTGAATTTCTACGGGTGAGTAATATTCATCAGGTAAATAGCGCACTTTAGTTAATTTAAAATTAGGATCACCAGCTTTTTTAACTTCAGCCGTAAATTTGGCGCGGTGCTTTTCGTAAAATAACGCGTGTTTCACAATTCCTTTTTTTATGAGCGTTGAATTGTGATTCCAAAACATTTCAGTTACTTTTGGATCATCATCTTGACCATAGCCAGCGCCAATCACATACTCGGCGTCACCATTTTTGAGATCAGTAAATACTTCTGTTAAAAATAATTTTTGCACTGCTTCCCAACCAGAATATGTTTTTGTTTCTTGGTTCCATAAAACCTCAAAATAATTTCGATAATTCTGGACCAAATTACTGTTTAGAATTTCAACTGAAGTAAATGGAGGTGTAAATTCATTAATAATAATTCGATCAGCTAAAATTAAGGTTTCACTGGTTCGATTGGAATTACTCGGTAACACTTTCATTTGAGTCAGGCCATTGGTTCGATTGCGGTAATCAACTTCATTAGCACTGATCTCATCGCCAATTCCTTTGATAATGAATTTATTTTTATTTTGCGCAGCAATTAAGCGATCAATTATTTCTGGAGTCATTACATCAAACCAGTTGGTAGATAAATTAATTATGTACATTACTTCATCGACCGGTAAGCTTTGATATAGATGTAAGTATACCCGCTGCATTTCTTCGCGGCCTTCGTGCACAATTACTTCTTGAGTTTGCGGTTCGCGTTTGGTTTTTAATTCAGTAATAATATTTTTAGCTAAAGTTTCGCGTTCCTGTAGTTCATTCATTAAGCGGTCTGGATCTAGGGTTTGATACTGGGCAACGCCGCGCTTCTCTGATTTGGCCACTAAATTCTTAAGTTCTAAGGTTTCAAGAGAAGTATAAACAATGTTTCGGTGTAGGCCAGTTTTTTTAATAATATCGCCGGCCTTGGCTGGGCCCAGGTCAAAAAGGGTTAGGTAAACAGTGGCTAGGTTCTTGGTAAATCCGAGAGTTTGGAGGTCTTTACTAAGCATATTTTGTCATATTTACTGTGACAGCTCTATATAAAATTAGGCTATATACAGCATAACATATCACTAAAATAATGTCACCATTAATACATTGACAAAATAGTTATTATCGCGTATACTCTCTAGTCCTGAGTTAACGTGACTTAGGCAAACCCAAGGATAATCGCCATGCTTCGCTGTGTTCTTTTCACCCTCATCACCTTCTTCTCTTTCTCTAACCCGGCAAAGGCCGACAAGACCTACGGTGCCGTGAGTACCAAGTTCCAGGTCGAGCATGAAGTCGAACCTGTCTACACCCTCGATGCGCTCGTGGGTCGGCGGTACAGCGAGAACTGGGGCGTGAGTGCTTATTTCATGGCTACTCAAGGCTGGGCCCAGGCCTACGCTGGCCCGACTTACGCTCCGGCCGAATGGGTCGAACTGAGCCTGAATATTGGTGCTCAACACTCCGAGGCAGGACTCGATCTTCGCTACGCCGCAACCGCTTGGTTCGGCTACGCCTGGTTTGAGTTCCTGGGCATCATCGAATTCGACAATCTCTCGTTTCAGGGAGATGACCTCGGCGTCTGGTACGACTTTACCGGTACTGCTAAGGTCAACTGGTTCGCTGGTGGACTCAAAATCCAGCGTAATCTCGGTCTGGGTCCTTACCTTCGATTCACGCATGAAGAAACCGGCCTTAGTGCCTGGTTCACCTGGACTCCGATTGATGTGGAGACCGGAAACGGAAATCTTTCTCGGTTCCTGGTTGGAGCAACCCTCAGCCTCTAGGCTTAGTAGGGTTCTCACCGCGGTGCTTTGCACCCATGTTGCCGACATGTAAAACGGCCTCTCTTATTAGTACTAAGAAGATAATAAAAAATCCCTCATAAAAGGGATTTTTTATTTGTAAAATTATTTCCCGCGATTTCGCTGCTGCTCAGCGAACCAATCAAAAGCGGTTTGTAATTCTTTTTCATCAAACCCGGGCCATTTAGTATCCACAAAATATAATTCCGCGTAAGTGGATTGCCACGATAAAAAGTTAGATAAGCGGTGGTGGCCGCCAGGGCGAATAAGCAAATCAACATCGGGCAAGCCAGCGGTATCTAAATTTTGGCCAATTAATTCCTCAGTAATTTCATCTGCAGAAATTCCCGTGATTGCTATTTTTTTAACTGCGCGGGTAATTTCGTCGCGTCCGCCGTAATTTACAGAAACAGTTAAAACAAAAGCAGTATTATTTTTGGTTTCTTCGGCAACTTTGCGCAAATTGGCCGCAGTTTTTTCCGGAATACCATCAATATTACCAATTAAACGAAGCTGCGCATTGTTTTCTATAAAATCACCTAAATAATCAACCAATTGACCAAATAATTCAAATAAATATTTTAATTCTTCAGGGCTCCGTTCTTTTAAATTTTCAGTAGACAGTGCGTACACCGTCAGATATTTAACCCCGGCTTTTTGGGCGGCTTTGGCAATGGTGCGTAAATTTTTAGCACCTTGGGTGTGACCCATAAGCTTGGGTAGACCCCGTTCTGCAGCCCAGCGGCGGTTACCGTCCAGGATAATAGCGAGATGTTGCGGAATTGATTGATTGTGTGTCATAGTTAGCCAAGCTTATCTATTTTGGACTAAAAAATCAAGTATGAAAATTTATACTAAAACTGGAGATTTGGGCGAAACCTCCCTTTTGGGAGGAAAACGGGTTGCGAAGAGTTGTCTAGAAATGGCCGTAATTGGTGAGGTTGATGAGCTTAATAGCGCGCTTGGGGTAGTGCTGAGTGGCTTGGGGTCTGGAGAAACCGAGGTACTAACTCGTTTGAAAAAAATCCAAAATAATTTATTTGTGGTGGGTGGTCAATTGGCAGCTGTACAAACTGATTTAGTTAAAGTGCCGGAATTGTCCGAAGCCGAAGTGGGGGTGCTGGAAGAGTGGATTGACGCTATGTCTCTACAATTGCCAGAACTCACTCAATTTATTCTGCCAGGCGGCACTGTGGCTGCTGCCCAAAGTTTTATGGCGCGGGCTATTTGTCGACGAGCCGAACGACAAATCGTAGAATTAACACACCAATATCCGAATTTAGCCGTGGCTCAAAAATATTTGAATCGGTTGAGTGACGCACTTTTTGTCTTGGCCCGTTATCTTAATATTAAGGCTGGGGAGCAAGAGGTTTTTTGGGAGAAATAAGCACTTGAAATATCAGACTGACTTTGATAGTATATCCCTGCTGCCGTGGTGGCGAAATGGTATACGCTGGGGACTTAAAATCCCCCGTCCGTAAGGGCATGCGGGTTCGAGTCCCGCCCGCGGCACAAATGTAGTTTCAATAACAGCTCCTCAAGGGCTGTTATTGCTTTTTACTGGTAGACATGATAAAAATAATTAAATCATTTGACCCCAGGCAGGAGAGCAGTCTATGGCTAGATTCAACTGGAAGGATGATGACGATAACAAGCGTCGTGCCCCGCCTACCCCACACTCCGCAGCACCGGACCCAAATCGCTTCAAGAAAACCGATGATGACGTCGGCTGGCTCGTTGAAGTTCCGGATGGCCGGGGAGGCTGGCGGTCCTTCTATGGACCCACACTCAGCGAGTCTGACGCTCGCCAGAACTGTCCCAAGGAAGGGCGACTCAAGTCGTCCGCCGAACTGGCAAGGCTGGCAAGGCTGGCACACAAGCGGTGAGCGACGCGCGTTGGACGACGACGCGCTCGCTCGCCGCCCAACCATTTATATTAAAAAAGCCCAACTGGTTATACAGTGGGCTTTTTGATTTCCTAATCATTTGTTAGCGGTGCTCCAAGTTTAATTCATTTTTGTAATAATGGTCATAAATACTCATGGTGGCCAAGTAGAGTGAGGCGAGAATAGGGCCAATCACAAAGCCAGAAATTCCAAATAGGAAAATACCACCGAGTGTAGAGAATAAAACCAACAAAGGATGCATTTGAATATCTTTGCCAATCAGTGGTGGGCGTAATAAATTATCAATCGTACTAATGACAAAAGTACCAACGGCTAAAATAGTAACTCCCTGCCAAAAATTTCCGAGAGCCAACATAATTAACCCGGCTGGTAACCAGATAATAAAAGAACCAAAAGCAGGAATAACTGAAAAGAGAATCATTACCACCGCCCACACAAATGCCCCTGGAACACCGGTAATCCAAAACATTATGCCGCCTAAAGTGCCTTGGACCGCCCCCACAATTAACGTGCTTTTAAGTGTGGCTCGAGCCGTAGAAGTGAAATGGTTATACAACATCACTTCGTATTTTTCACCTAATGGGGAGAGGTGCATGAGGCGTTTCAATAATTTGTCACCATCACGGAAGAAGAAAAATAAGGTGTAAAACATTAAGAATAAACTCAAAATAAAGGTAAAGGAATTTTGAGTAAAGCTCGATAGATATTGTAAAGTTGAACCACCAATTTTAGTACCAAAATCAGCGGCTTGTTTGGTCCAGGCTTCGGGTGAGGCGGGGATAATACTGGCCAGCGGAGTGCTTTGGGCCCATTCTCCCAAAGAGGTAATTGGTTGTAAAAAAGCTTGTAGATCAACTTGATTATAAAGATTAGATATTTGGTTAACCAAAAGGGCGACTACTAAAATTAACGGAATAAAAATTGTTAAAATTACCAAGCACACCATAATGGCGGCGTTGAGACTAGGCATTTTAAGGTAATTATTAATCCATTCGTAATGTGGATAAAACATTACGGCAATGACCGCTGCCCAAAAAATAGGAAAGAAAAATGGTTGAAATAAATACAACATGGCAATTGAGAGAATTCCAATTAAGCCAAAAAAGAACGCGGAGCGCATTTTATTAAAACTCAATTTATCGGGTTTGGACATATAATTAATTACCAGATTATGAGTAACTTACTTTTTCTTATGAGCTGAGAAAATATGACGAATCACATCGTCAATACTTACTTCGTTAATGAGTATATCATCAACCGGTAGTTTTGTCAGAATTTTGGCCGCGGTTTGTTTGGCTTCGGCTTTAGGAATTTCTAAAACTACACGGAGTGGTTGGTATTCTTTGATGGTGCCGTATTTTTCTAGTGTGGCTACACTCACTGATTCGGTAAAAGTTACTTCTAAAACTTTATGGTGAATATTTTTATCAATAAGTGCGCGCAATGAGCCGTCATACATGGTGGTGCCGTGATTAATAATAATCACGCGTTCACATAAAGCGGCCACATCTTCCATGTAATGTGAAGTCAGGATAATGGTAATCTTTTTTTCTTTATTATATTTTTTAAGGAATTCTCGAATGTTGTTTTGTGAAACCACATCTAAACCAATGGTTGGTTCGTCTAAAAACAATACTTTTGGACCATGTAATAAGGCAGCCGCTAATTCACATTTCATGCGTTGGCCGAGTGATAACTTACGAACGGGAATATCTAAAATATCTTTAATTTCCAACAGTTCAGTTAATTCATTGAGGGTGGCTCTAAATTGGGCTTCGGGTACTTCGTAAATAGCCTGATTGAGTAAAAAACTTTCCATGGCCGGGAGGTCCCACCATAATTGATTTTTTTGACCCATTACCAAAGCAAATTGTTTTTGAAAAACTGCTTGACGTTTACTAGGTACATAGCCAAGCACCGTGGCCTCGCCGCTGGTGGGATATAAAATTCCAGACAGCATTTTAAGAGTCGTGGTTTTGCCCGCGCCGTTTGGTCCCAAAAAACCCACAAATTCACCCTCGTCGATCTTAAAAGAAATGTTTTTAACCGCTTCTACAAATAATTTTTCGCGGTGAAATAGGCTTTTAACAGAATTCCATAAACCTGAAGATTTACGGTAGTATTCGTAGCGTTTGTTGAGATTTTTAACGGAAATGATATTCATATTTTGTTTCGCCGTTGGCGGATTATTTTATAGTAACAAGTGAGTAAGAAATATTCAATGTTGATGTTATCCTGAGGCGCTTTCGTATTTTTTTAACCCCTTTTTCCAGAATTTTAGAGCAATGAACCAGAGAAAAATTGCCAAACTAATAGATAGTATAAAGAATCGCCAATCTAATTTCCCTAAACCAACGCCCACGGGCACGTAGCTTTGGTAGGCAAGAGGGAACATGGTAAAAGTGAGAATAGAGACCGTTGTCGGTAAGACTGATAAGGGGTAGCGACCGAGTTGCGAAAGGTTAAACCAAGCATCATTAATATTATCAATGCGTAAAAACCAAAAGCTTAGGGTGTTTAAAATTAAATAAAAAGCGGTTTGAATGATAACCCCGGCAATCAGTAATAACGCAAGCCCAGTGCCAGAAACAAAAGTAAAACCAAAGTCATAGGTATAAAGCAGCCAAGTCAACAAGACAGCTTGGGTAACAATGCGCAAGAGCGATTTGGTGGCAACTTGCCGAGAAATAATTAGAAAAACCGTGTTAGCGGGGGCAATTAAATAGGCATCTAATTTTCCATCAGTGATAATTGTGGGAATTTCCCACATATTATCGCGAAAAAAGAAATGAAATAATTGATTTGATAACGTAAAAATTACCACGAGTAAAAATACTTCGGGCTTGGTCCAACCATCAATCTCCTTGGTAAATTTGAATAAAATTTCAAATAAAATAAATAAAAATCCTAAAAATAAAAAGTGGGTCAACCAGTTAAACCACGTATCAGCCCGGAATTGCGCTTCACGCGAAATTGCGTTTTTGATCAGAATGGCGTAGATTTTTAAATATTTTTTCATATTACTGTTCACCACCTTCGTAGCGTTTTAAGCCACGATACCAGATTACTTGAGTAAGCGCGGCTAAAATAACAATCCATAATAAGCCAACTGCAAAGATTTTGGGAATTTCGGTGAGAGCGATTTGTCCGACAAAAATCTGGGCGGGGACAAATGCAAGATACTTGAATGGTAAATAATCAGCCGCAATTTGAAATCCAAAAGGCAAAAAAGCCAGTGGGGCCAAGCGCCCAGAAAAAATTGCGTTTACCATTTCTTCCAGAGTAGTTAGTGATTTAATATCACCAAACCAAATACTCGATAAACCAATCATGAATTGCAATAGGTGCGAAATAATAAAAGTAAAAAAGATGCTGACCACAAAGGCTAGCCACTGCCAGCCTGCGCTCGGAAGCGTAAGATAATTATGTCCCAGAAGATATACTAATGAAATTTCCGTAATCGCAATGACGCTGGATAATACTTTGTACGAAATTTCTGCGAGTAAGATGGTTTGAAAATAGGGAAACGGTACACTGAGCCGACGACTAACTACGCCAGTATGAATATCCGTGCGCACATGGCGCGAGCAGTGTGAAATGTACCCAGTGGAAACCACGGCCATCATTATGTAATAAGTCACTAAACTTTGTACAGTGTAACCAGCGGGTGGTTGTGTGCTCGCAAAAATGGCCACCCATAAAAATGGAAATAAAATATATTGCGCTGAATCAGTAAAAATCCAAATAAACACTCGCGCCCGGTAGGTTAAATACCGAGTAAGAAACATCCCTAGTAATTGCCAGTATTTTTTCATATTAACTAGAGGCACTTGAATATGAACGAACGGTGAATTTCCAAACCAGAGTAGAAATAAATAAAATACTACTCGCCGCGATTAGTGACCATAGTAACCACAGGGGGTTGGCAGTGCCGAGTAATAATTGCGCGGGTACGGTTGTGACAAAAATAATTGGAATGATCGTCGTAAAAATAATTCGGGCAAAACCTCGGTAAATAGTTAAAGGGAATTGGGTGGTATCTTGTAAGCGGTAAAAAATATTATTACTACCCCAACCTTGAATTGATTTGAAACTAATTGTTTTTAACAGTATTTGCAAGGAGTACAAAATAATCTCACCGCAGATAAACGCTACCAAAAAACTAAGTATGGCCCAGATGCTGGGTATGTAGGCGGCTTGCTGTAAACCCATACTAATTAAACCAAGACCAACTAAACCGCGAGAACTATCAACAATATCAATGCGATTAATACTCACTAAAAATTGACTACTAATTGGTTTAACTAAATAAAAATCAAACCCACCCTGGCTAATGAGTTGGTCTAATTTTTCAACTGAAGCGCGAAACACTAACCAGCTGACACTATTGGTAAGCATGAAAATACCGGTGATAATCAACATGTGGGAATAATCCCAGCCCTGAATATCAGGGATGTGAGAAAATAACACGCCGACCGTCGCAAACACTGCCAGCGATTCAATCGCGGTAATAAATAAACCAAAGCCAAAATTAGCACGGTAGGCGAGTGCTCGCTGGGTGTTTAAGCGTAAGAATGACCAATATAAACGAAAGTAGCGCATATTATATTCCCTGACCTTCGTATTGAGTAAGACCACGCCGCCAAGTTAACCCCGCTGCGGTACTTAAAATGAGTAACCAAATCAGGCCAATAATAATGGTGGGGAAATCAAAAGTGTAGCGACCTAAAAAAGCTTGAATAGGTAAAAACATTAGATATTTGAAAGGCAGCCAATCACTTAGAGTAATAAACCAGGTAGGAAATGCATCCAGTGGGATAAGTGATCCGTTGAAAAAATTAGACATGACAATCGTAGCGTAAATATAGCTCTCAGCGCGATCGAGCCAAAAACTAAGCGAAGCAATTAAAAAATATAAAACAATATACAGGGCAATGGCCAACACACACCAGGCTAAACCATAGAACACGGCAATTCCGTGGGGTAAGTACGCGCTTAATCCTAAAACTAAATTTACAACAACGACCAACGGAATGACCACGGAAATATTTAATGTAGTTCGGGCGAGAACATCTAAGTATTTGTTGATTGGATAAGAAAAAGGTTTAACCAAAAAAGCAGTCACTTGTCCTTCGCGAATATCATTAGTTACTTGAAACGCCATGCCTGTGCTTTCGTTTATTGTTAAGCGAAGTAAAGCAATTAAAAAATAATACGATAAAATTTGTTCAAAAGTGTATTCACCCAAGGCGTAACCTGAATGATAAATTGCCCGCCATAAGAAATATAAGGCGGTCAGAGTAATGGTGTGACCAACGGTATAGAGCACTAAATTTAAGCGGTATTGCAAAAAAGTAGACAAGCTTGCTCGGTAAGCAGTCCAATATTTATTTTTAAAAAATTTTTGTGCCATACAAGCAAACTACCTTCAAATCCTACGCTTTTTTTGTTTGTTTGGCAATCTTGACTTTTTTCAATAATTTTGCTAAATTTGTTGGCTA
>DALYDF010000018.1:2908-4541 GCA_031973355.1 Candidatus Magasanikiibacteriota bacterium | reverse complement strand
TTGGAATAAGTTTAAGTAGCCTCTACACGAGAGAACCGTGATCTTACTCCTACTAGGAGATCCAATGCGTTACACCGACTCTTCCCAGGACGAAGTCATCATCACCGTCGAGGAGGGTGAAACCCTCCTCGACGCAGTCAACGCCATTCTCCAGGCGTCGATCATGCTGATGAAGCCTCTCCTCGTCTCGCGGCTCCCTGGTTGGACCCAGGTTCCTTTGAGCGAGACGATCGCCAAGTACATCGCAGAGTGGAATCGCACCGGGCAGACTCGAATCGAATACTACGGTCTGCCCTGCAAGACCGAGGTCAGGACCGTGGGGGCTGACGCTCTCGAGTTCAACGCCTGGCTCTTCAACTGTGATCGGGGCACGCCCGAGCCTATGCTGCGCCTGGCGCGGGACATTCTCTCCGCCAAGGCGGGCGGCTACGCGGGGAAGAAGCTCGATGAGCGCCTCAGGTTGCTCGGTCACGAGCGTCAACTCGACGAGTCGGATTGGGCCGTGCGCCTGCGCGTGTCCAAACTGGTCGCGTCGAACAACCTCCAGGACGCGGTCGAGCTGCTCTACGCCGGCCCCGCGACCGTTTGGGGTGAGATGGAGATGTTGACATTGCACATCCTCTTCGTCACCAACGACTTCACGAAGTTCGCGGACGACTGGGCCGACGACCCGGTCACGTTCCGCAAGAATGACGCGGACTGACTGCCGGCCCTCTGGAATCGGGCCTCACATCAACACCGCAGCTGATCCAGACAGCTGCGCCAACCCAATGATTTTAATTAGTTGAAATTATTGGATAATAAAAAATCCCCGTTAATCATGGGGGATTTTTTATTTATGGATTATTAGTACCGGTATGAGTCACCTTTGAATGGTCCGTTTTCATTTACTCCTAAATATTTGGCTTGTGGTTTGGTGAGTTTGGTTAGTTTTACGCCAATTTTTTTGAGGTGTAAGCGAGCCACTTCTTCGTCTAATTCTTTTGGTAATAAATAAACTTCTGGTTGATAGGTATCTCTATTTTTCCACAAATCTAATTGGGCGAGTACTTGATTGCTAAAGGAATTACTCATCACAAAACTTGGGTGACCAGTGGCACAGCCCAAATTCATTAAGCGACCTTCAGCCAATAAGAAAATAGCATTTTTACCACCAAATGTATATTTATCTACTTGTGGTTTAATATTGAGGCGTTTAACACCAGCAGTTTTATTTAAGCGTTCCACTTGGATTTCATTATCAAAGTGACCAATGTTACAGACAATTGCTTGGTCTTTCATTTTCTTCATGTGTTCTAAAGTGATCACATCAACATTGCCCGTAGTGGTCACATAAATATCACCGCGTCCAAGAGTGTCTTCGATAGTGGTCACTTCGTAGCCTTCCATCGCGGCTTGTAATGCGCAAATTGGGTCAATTTCCGTCACAATTACGCGCGCGCCTTGACCAGTTAAGGCTTGGGCGCAGCCTTTACCCACATCGCCATATCCACAAACTACCGCAATTTTACCAGCCAACATTACATCCATGGCGCGGTTGAGACCATCAATAATTGAATGGCGGCAACCGTAGACATTATCAAATTTACTTTTGGTCACTGAATCATTCACATTAATGGCGGGGAACAGAAGT
>DALYDF010000018.1:1258-2896 GCA_031973355.1 Candidatus Magasanikiibacteriota bacterium | reverse complement strand
AGATACGCCGCGTACGCCATTGGCCACTTTTTGCCAACGAGTTGGATCTTTTTTATATTCAGCTTTTAATAATTTCATTAATTCTTGGAAATCCTGACCTTCTTTTTTGAAATCTTGTTGTAATAATTTTGGATTCATTTCCGCTTCTACCCCTTTGTGAATTAACAAAGTGGCATCAGAACCATCGTCCACAATTAAATCCGGGCCTTTGTTTTTACCAAAGTTCAATGCTTTTTCCGTACACCACCAGTATTCGGCGAGAGATTCACCTTTCCAAGCAAATACTGGAATGCCGGCCGCAGCAATGGCTGCAGCTGCGTGGTCTTGAGTGGAGAAAATATTACAAGACGCCCAGCGAACATTGGCGCCAAGGGCTTTGAGAGTTTCAATCAGCACGGCGGTTTGAATGGTCATGTGCAGTGAACCAGTAATATCCACGCCTTTAAGCGGTTTTTTGGCCGCGTATTTTTCACGAATGGCCATTAATCCCGGCATTTCTTGTTCGGCAATATCAATTTCTTTACGACCCCATTCGGCCAGTTTAATATCAGCTACTTTATAGTCGGTGAATTTCATAGAAAAATTTAAATTTAAACTAATCTTAGCAAGTTTTTTCAAAGAAAACAAGCCTTTAAATTAAGGTTACAGGCTTGACAAAAACTGAAAAATTAGTTAAGTTGACCCGTCTTTTACCAAGAGGAGAAGAAGACATGGACGAACAGAAGATCGTGATCCCGGCTCCCCGGGGCAGCGATTGGGAAAAACTTTTCGCCGGCAATGAGGATGTACGGAAGTATATTCGCTCGCTGGTGGGCGAGCGGTTCGAGGAGGACGAGCTCTTCTTTGTCCTCCGGGATCTAACCGGATGGGGCAAGGTCAAATACGAACGAGGTATCGCCCTGCTTCGGCTCCTGGTTGAACAGGGTGTTCTCACCACCTGGGTGGAGCAGAACCCCCGGCGGCGCTACTATGCCGCAGCTGACCCCAGCGAGGTCGAACGGTACCAGGCAGAACAGGCGGCCATTTTGGCCAAGCGTCTGCTCGGGGTCGTCGGGTCTCACCACCCCAACATTATCCGCCGCGCCTTGCTCGGGGTCGCGGAAAAGAAGGAAATCGTTCTTTAACCCCTTACCCAGATAAGCAATTGCCTCTGGCACGCTGACTTCGGTCGGCGCATGAACAAAACCCCCGATTTCTTTATTGATTCGGGGTTTTTGTTTTGTCTTAAAACAAAAAAACACCGTTGGTCGGTGTTTTTAGATTAATTAAACAAAAATTTAGAAAACTAATCTCTCACCAAACGCCTGTTCGTACCGCGCTTTAAACTCTTCAACAGTAAAGAAATGATTTTGGGTACCATAATGTTCAATGGCGTAAGCCGATGCCACTGCGCCCATGCGTCCACACACTTCCATCGTGGCTCCACGCGCGTAGCCAGTAAAAAACCCCGATCGATACGCATCGCCAGCGCCAGTCGGGTCTTCAACGGAAAGCACTGGGCAGACCGGAATTTCCCACCGCTCGTCTTTGGTAATAATGGTTGAACCTTCGGCCCCACGAGTGAGAATAATTGTTTTGACATGATTGAGCATTTCTACCATATCCCAACCAGTTTTTTCTTCAGTCAATTTCATTTCA
>DALYDF010000018.1:0-1248 GCA_031973355.1 Candidatus Magasanikiibacteriota bacterium | reverse complement strand
TAGTCATTGGCAATGTAAAAATCAGCTTGACCAATCACCATGGCTAATTCACGGGCATCAAAAGCAGGTAATTGATGACTAGGATCAAACACAAACGGAATTTTTTTCTCAAAACATTCCTTGGCCTGAGCAATCATCGCGTCTTTTTTGGTGGGTGTAATGAGCATGAGAGAAATTGATTCTTCTACTTGCTCTAGTGTTTGATTGATGGCTTCATCACCAGCACCACTATAAAAAGCGACAATCTGATTATCGTCTTTATCGGTGGTCACATACGCACTTGAAGTTAGTTTGGCAGTGGATTGGGGAATGTATTTGGTGGATAAACCATATTTTTGACAGTGTGCCAAGTATTCCGCGCTATCGGTACCAATTGGTGCAAAAATAAACGCATCATTTTGCCCCAATAATTTCATGGTGTACGCAATGTTTCCGGCAGTTCCACCTAGGTTTTTTTGCAATTTATCAACCATGAAGGCCACATTCAAAATATGAATTTGGTCGGGCAAAATATGGTTTTTAAAAGTATCTGGAAAACTCATGATGTAGTCGTAGGCCAAAGAACCAGAAACTAAAATTGACATACTTAGATTTGTTTTTTAATTTTTGCGTACACGGCCAAGCCAAACAAAGTGGTCGAAGTTGCCAATGAAACAAGACAATAAATACAGTACGCTTCTAAAACAAATGCCTGAATAAATAAGAAATACAAACTAAAGGCAAAACCAAACGGGGATAAGCGCAAGGCACCTTGGGCCCACTTAGAATTTTTACTATCCAAAGTGGCAAAAAATAATACCAACATGGCCAAGTAAAAAGTGGCACCAACGGCTGAGACAGGTACTGGTCCAAAGTAAGAATATGAACTATTGCTAACCATGTCACACCCATTGGTAATAATACACGGTGGAACAACACCGCGGATTTTTTCAATTGTTAAATATGAAGCGTCCGCAAAACCTAAGAGAGCGACGACAAAACCAGTAATTATCAACCATTGAGGTAGACTTTTATTTGGCAGTAACCAAGCTAACCAATTCTTCATATGAGCCAGGATTAGAAATTAAAGTACCATCAAAAAATAAACTTGGGGTGGAGTTTACTCCAGAATTTACACCACCAGCTACTTGACTGTTAACTTTATCACTTACCGTAGTACTATTTAAATCAGCTTTGAATTTGGTAACATCTAATCCAACGGAAAAAGCCAAATCTTCAAAGAAAATGTGTGGTGTTTTGTCTGTACCC
>DALYDF010000017.1:10708-19587 GCA_031973355.1 Candidatus Magasanikiibacteriota bacterium | reverse complement strand
GAAACACGCACTACTTCTTTATTGATAGGGCTTTGAATTTGGTCACTATTTGAATTTTCAATAGGAATATTTTGTTCCATATGTTTTTTTGACCACGCCGGGTTAGGTCTATTTAGGCGCGGTTCTTTTTTGTATATACATATATTAACAAATTTTATGAGTTTTGTCAAGGTTTGAGTGCTAAAATTAGCTTAATTTATTTATTTTTGTATACAATATTATATACTTATAGAAGAGCAAAGGGGTTTTTGGGACATCTAGACGAAAATAGCCCATTTAAGGATAAAAATATATGAAGACCTTTAGTGATAGCGGTGCGCCCAAGAAATAGGGTTTGGGTTTAAAGTTGGGGATAATAGGCTAAAAATCTTGTTTTTTGGCCTATTCTATGCTATAGTCTGTTTAATAAATAAAAAGTGTTATTAGCCAAAGGTGTTTCCAGATGTGTAACACTTTTTTATTCCAGCCGTCTTCATATATGCCAGCTCAAATAGCTGAAAAAAAACTGGTATACCAAGTTATTAAAAATCGTGACCCAGAGGCCTTTGCCTCACTGTACGATTTATATGTAGCTAAAATATACCGTTTCATTTTCTTTAAAGTCTCTAAAAAAGAAGAAGCTGAAGATTTGACCAGTGATGTTTTCTTAAAAACCTGGCAATATTTGGCAGAAAAAACTGACCGAGAAGTTAAAAGCTTTAGTGGGTTGGTGTACCAAGTTGCCCGTAATGTGTTAGTTGATTGGTACCGAGCGCGAGCTAATCGGGCGGAAACCTCTTTAGAAGGTGTGCCAGAAATTGCCGTACCTGAAAAAGCTTTTACTGATTTTGATACGCATTACGATGCGGCCAAAGTTTTAAAAGTAGTCAGACAGCTGAAGCAAGAATATCAAGAAATAATTTTGCTTCGATATATTGAAGAGTTGTCAGTTAAAGAAATTTCTTACATTGTAAAAAAGTCACCGGTGGGTGTGCGAGTAACGTTGCACCGCGCCCTGAATCTATTAAAAAAAGCATTAAGCCAATCAAATGAAACAGCTTAAGCACAACCTAAAGACCATTAAAAATCTGGGTAACAATGTTAACCCTGATTTGGTTTGGGTAGCTGAAAGCCGCGCGCGCTTAATTCAACAAATTAGTAATACCGTGGTACCGGTAGAAAAACCAGTGGTGGTAGATACTGCTCATGCCTTCTGGTTTCAATTTCGTTCCAGCACAATGGTGCGCGTGTTGCGCCCAGCCATGACTGCTTTGGGAGTAGCCGCTTTAGCTACTGGTGGGTGGATCGCGAGTGTGAGTGCTTCGGTAAATAGTTTACCAGGCGATCGCTTATGGGTGGTTAAACGTGTGGCTCAAAATACGGAAGTGGCCGTTAAAAGTATTGGAGCTACGGAAAATGAAAAAGTACAATTACAATTAAATTTAGCTAAGAACAGAGTTGATGATATTAAAAAAGCCTTTGGTAAAAAATTAGCGCCTGATGCGAGTATTGAAGACCGAGAAAAGGCTACTAAAGATGTAAATACTGCGGTTAAAGACGTCCAGGCAGCGGTAAAAGAAGTTTCCAGTAATGTGTCTGACCAAGTGAATGACACAACTAAAAAAGATACGGCTTTAGAAATGGTAGAAACAGTTAAGGGTGTGGCCAAAGATACGAATGCCCTGGCTAAAGATTTGGTATCAACCGTAGCCTCATCAACTTCCGCTGGAGTAGAAGTAACTAAACAAGTAATTCAAACAGTTAAGTTAGTTAATCAGACCGGAATTAGTGCGGTAGAAGCGGTAATTAATCAAGAAACTCAGTTAGCTAAAAGTGGTGAAGCCAATAATGTTAAAAACATTGTTGCGGAAAAAGTAGTGGATTTGGTTCAGTCAACTGAAGCGTTAAAAAATGATTTAAAAACCTCGTTGGGTGTGCCAAGTACCAGTGTTAAAATGAGTGAAGTGCCGTTATTGTTAACGGTACCAACTCCGACCGGTACCGCCGTGGTAGCCTTGCCAGTCTTAACTAAAACCGAAGTAGAAAAAACGACCAGTGAAGGAAAAACTTCAGCGACCGTAATTAAAGAGGCTGAAGCAAAAACTGCTGATATTCACCAAACCGCAGTAGAAATTAAAAAAAGTATTGATAATGGTAATTTACAAGACGCAGTTAATAAGTTAAAGGATTTAAATGAGACTGTCGGTACAACGCAACAAGAGTTAGTACAAAGTAAAAGTGATGGTGTGACTAACAACTAAAGAATTGGTATTCTGTATGGGTCTTGGCTGATTTTATTAAGTCAATCAAGAGCCATACAGTATACGGCCCCGGCCTATTTCTTATTTCAAGAAATAGACGGGTTCGCGCTTGGTCCTACTGCCAATTGGATCAAGAGCACGTCGCTCACCGAAAGGTCGGTCCCGATGAGGGAGTAGAGCGACTTTATTTAAAAGAACTTATTGCTTTAGATCTGATCTTTAGATCAAGACGCTAGGTAATAAGCTCGGAAAAATTATTTATGCAAAATTTGAAGAAATTCGGTAAGAAGCTCTTCACCATGTCAGTAGTCAGTATGACCGTTGCTTGGAGCGTTGGCCTTTCAGCCCTCGTTCCAGCCGGTGTTGCCGCTGCTGCTTGTCCAGAGCTTGAAGCCGGAGACTTGTTCAAAGTAAAAGGTAATTCAGCTGTTTACTTGGTGAGTACAGGAATGAAACGCTTATACTTCCCAAACGCTGAAGTATATAACACTTGGTACAAAGATTTCAGTGGTATTACTACTATTGATTCAAGCTGTGTTGATGCTTACGCCACAGGCGCTGGTATTAACTTCCGCCCAGGTTCTCGTTTGGTAAAGACTCCAATTTCTCCATCAGTTTTCGCTGTTGGTCCTAATAACATGAAGCACAAGATTGCTAGTGAAGCAGTTGCAACTGCCCTTTATGGTGCAGGTTGGAACAAGCTCGTTCGCACTCTTCCAGATGTGTTTGACTCTAACTACGCTGTTGGAGCTGAACTCGCTTCTGCTACTTTGCACAACGGACAATTGGTTAAGAAATCTGGCGATTCAACCGTATACTATGTTTGGGACGGCAAACTTAAAAAAGTTGACGGCTCACTCCCAACTCAAGTAGCTGGTGATGTTCGCACAGTTTCAGAATCTGTTTTCAGTTCAGTATCTATGGATACTGCTACTGTGACTGGTTCAACTGTAGTAGCTAACCCACAACAAAGTACTGGTGGTACTACTCCTCCAGTAGTTGTTCCAGGCGCTGGTGCTACTCTTAAAGTAAGTCTTTCAGCTGCTACACCAGCTGGTACTTACGCTGTTAAGAGTGCTGCTCGTGTTCCATTTACCAAAGTGGTAATCCAAAACACAAGTGCTGTTGACGCAACTATCGATTCATTCAAAGTTATCCGTGGTGGTAGTCCAGCTGTAAACGCTGACTTCTCAACTGTTAACGTATTGGATGAAAGTAATGCTTTGCTCAATGATATCGGCAAGACACTCAACTCAGACAACATGGTAACCTTTACGGAAGATGTTGTTGTAAAAGCTGGTGAAACTCGCACATTGACTTTGGTAGGTAACATGGCTAGTGGTTTAACTGGTGGTAACGTTCCAACTCTTGGACTTTACTCACTTGAAACTCCAGCTACTGTTGTTGCTACATTGCCAGTTTATGGTAATGGCGTAACTACCAATGCTAACGTAACATTGGCCACTGTAACTTTGGCTGATGACGATACAATTGGTACTGTAACTAAGCAAGTTGGTTCTACTAATGTAAATGTTGCTCGTCTCAAAGTACAATCTCCTTCAGAAGATGTACAACTTGAACGTGTAGTACTTTACAACAGTGGTACTATTGCTGACGCTGACATTGAAAAATTCACTTTGAAATACAACGGTACTGTTGTTGGACAAGGTGTATTGAAGAACAAATATGTTAGCTTTGACCTCATGAACTGTGGCGCTGATTGTAAAGTTGAAAAAGGTAATGACCGTACTTTTGAAGTCTACGCTGACCTCACAAGTGGTTCAGGTCGTACCATCAACTTTGATGTACAACGCGCTGTTCATGTTTCAATCAAAGATCTTAAGAACGGTTACTACCTAACTCCTACCAACTCAGCTGATGACATGAGTAACTTGATTACTGTGTCTCGCGGTAAGTTAGATGTATCTAAGACTAATGTTCTCCCAACTGGAAATGTTGCTAAGAATTCATCTAATGTTTCTTTGGCCACATTCAACTTCAAAGTTACTGGTGAACCTATCGACGTACGAACTCTCGTATTCCGTGTAGCTACAACTGGTACTTTGGTTCCAACTGGTCTTGATTCATTGGTTTTATACAACAAAGATGGTAAAGCTTTGATCGGTGGTGTTGACGCTGTTGGTGGCACAAGCCCTGGCTACGCAACTTCAACTGACTCATTTACCCTCCCAGTTGGTGACAATGCCTTGACTTTGAAAGCTAAGATTGACAACACTGCGGTTGCTAACGACACAATCATTGTGTCTGTTGATATGACCAACACTTCGAACTTTGATGCTCGTGGTGTAAACAGTGGTGAATCAATCACTACTTCAGGTTCTTACGCTACTCCAAGTGCTTTCGTTGTAGGTAACACTATGACTGTTAAAGCGGCTGGTTTACGCGCAACTACTTTGTCAACTCCTCCATCAACTACTTACGCTGCTGGTACTAATGATGTAACTTTGGCCAAGGTTCTCCTTGATGCTACTGATTCATCAGAAGATATCAAAGTATCAAAAGTAACTTTGCAAGATCTTACTTTCAATGGTGCTAAAGTAATTAACCTCCAAAATATCCGCTTGTTTGTGGATAAAGATGGTAATAGTTACGACGCAACTGGTAGTGACGTAGCATTGACTGAAACCTATTCTGGTTCATCATCAACTGCTGATGAAGATGACACTGCGATGACTTTCAACTTGAGTGGCGATGACCAATTCATGGTTAAAGCTGGTCAAAAAGTTGTAGTTACTGTTAAAGGTAATATTGCTGGTGGCGCTGCTACTGGTACACACACTGTTAGTCTCGTACAATCAACTGGTCTTACTGCTACTGGCGTTACCACTGGTAACTCAGTTTCAAGTATCACCTATGATGTAACTAACGGCCAAGGTGTAACTGTTGGTACTGCTGGTGGTACTGTTGAAGTAAGTGTTGACCCAGGTACACAAAGTGCTAAGCACTACGCTGCTGGTACTACTGGTGTAAACTTGGGAACTTTCCGCTTCTACGTATCTTCAAGTGAAGATGTAGAAGTTGATAAACTTACCTTGACCCAAAACTACACTGATACTGTAAGTTCATCATACAAAGATTTTGATGTCTTGAACTTGTACTACGGTTCAACTTTGGTTGGATCCGCTGTTCCTACAAGTACTACTGTATACTTTGATTTGATTGACAAAGGCTTTGTTGCCAAGTCAACTGATACTAACGGTGCTTTATTGACCGTTAAGGGTAACCTTTCAAGTATTGGTCCAAGTCAAAATGTAACAACTGGTGGTCACTTGATTGGTTTCAAGATTGCAAGCGGACATGTAACTGCTAAGGGTTCCTTAACTGGTTCTACTTCAGTGGCTTACGCTTCAAGCTTCCCAGTTACTGCAAACACTCACATCATGTACAAATCTGTACCTACTGTACAGGTATGTAGTGGTTCTACTGATGATGCATCTAACTGTAAAACTCCAAGTACTTTGTTGTCTAATGGTTCAAATGATTTGATTAGATTCCGCGTTACTGCTAATACCGGTGATGTAGGTCTTTACAAATTCACCTTTGACATCACAACCACAACTGCTACTGTTACCAACGTTGAATTGCTTGATGTAAGTGAAACTAATGAAGTTTCTCTTTACAGTGCTTCAATCAACCAAACAAACAACATTGCCTTCGTAGAAGCTTTGTTTGACACTGATAGCAGTGGTACTGGTTCAGGTGGTGAAGAACGAACTGTGGCCTCTGGCCAATCTAAGTACTTCGTACTCCGCGGTACTGTGACTGGTGCTACAACAGGCGCTTCAGTTTCTACTCGCCTTGGTGGTGATTCAGGAAGTCTTTACAACGGTTCTGTAGGTCTTCCAATGGAAGAAGCTAGTACCGTTGACGCTCTTGCCCATGATGATTTCATCTGGTCAGATCGCAGCGCTGGTTCACACTCAACCTCAACTAACAGCTGGACAAACGGCTACTTAGTGACTGGTTTGAACTCAGCTTCATCAACTCCGACTGTTGTTGCGAAATAAGCTTTCGTACTACACACGAGTTAAACAATTCCCCTCCGACTCTGTCGGAGGGGTTTTGTTTTTTTGCCTTGAAAAAAAGTCGGGCGCAGTGTATGATTTGAATACTAAATTATACTATGGAAAAACAACATAAAATGTGGCTAGGAGGCGTAATTGTCGTAATTGTATTGCTGGTTGGTGGTAGCTATGGGTGGGAACAATATCAAGAAAAAAAAGCGCAATGGTCAATTGTTGACCCGTTGGCAACGGTGACCGTACCCGAAGGTTTAGATGAAGCGACTCGGGCGGTGTATGAAGAAAAAATTCAATTGACCAAAGAGATGTTTGCCAGTAAACCTACTATTTGGGAAACATGGATTGCGATAGGAAATTTGAAAAGTTTATTAAAAGATTATGAAGGGGCGTTGCAAGCGTATCAATATTCGATTACCTTACAAGCAAATAATATCGTGGGTGAAAGAAATATTGCTAATTTGTACGCGGATCAATTTAAAGACTATGAACGCGCCGCGATTCATTATCGCGCGGCAATTAGAAATGAAGTGAACAATGTGGAATTGTACACCTATTTAATCATGATTGAGTGGAAGCAATTACATGATGTGGCTACAGCTGAATCTACTTTGCAAACAGGGTTAGTCAAAACCGGTTATCACTATGATATGGTTAAATTGGCGGCTGATTTTTATAATCAAACGGGTAATGTAACGAGAGCCAAAGAATACGAAACTGCCTTGGCGAAAATGGCTCGACCAACACAACCAGCGCCCGCAGTCTTAGGTATTCCAACCAATTAATTATATGGGTAAACGTGAGCGAATTTTATGGTGGTTAACGGTGGCAACTTTTTTGGTGCCGTTAATTGTGCTGCCTGGTCATTTTATTTTCCCATTTATTGTGCCTAAGGCGCTGGTGTTTAGAACGCTTGTGCTCTGTCAATTGGGAATATTTATTGTGGCTTACTTTAGTAGTCAGTCGAAAATTACAATTAATAAAAGTCCATTGACCATGATGGTAGGTTTGTTTGGTTTGAGTTTTTTACTCTCCACTTTTTTGGGAACCGATTGGCACCACAGTTTTTGGGATAACCACGAACGGATGTTAGGTTTTTTTACCGTACTTCACTACCTATTGTATTATGTAATATTGGCCTCGGTGTTTAAAGGTAAGGAAGTATGGGAACGATTATTACAGTACTTTGTGGTGGCCGGCAGTGTGGTAATGGTGCTGGGTATTTTACAAGTGCTATCACCAAATTTTTTAATGAATAATGGCAATGCGCGGGTTTCGGCGACTTTAGGTAATGCTATTTATTTGGGTGCTTACGGATTATTTTTATTTTTTGGTGGATTGTATTTGACGACGCAAGGAAAAAAATGGGCGAGTGTCGCGAGTGTATTGGGGGTAGCGGGAATTTTAAGTAGTGGCACGCGTGGTTCGGTAGTGGGCTTACTGGCTGGTTTAGGCACCATGATGGTGGTGTATATGATGGTGTTGCCCGAAGCTCAGGCCAAAATAAAAAAAGTATTGTGGGCGGCGGCTCTGTCTTTAGTGGCACTTGGTGGAGTATTATTTGCATTTAGAACCACAGAATTTGTACAAAAAATTCCGGCCGTTGGTTCTTTGCTCAATACTACTTTGACTGGCACAGCGAACACGCGGTTAATGGCTTGGAGTATTGCGCTAGATTTGTGGCAAGAGAAACCATGGTTTGGGTGGGGGCCAAATAATTTTTTCTACGGATTTAATAAATATTATAATCCAGAATTTTTGAAATTTGGATGGACAGAAACTTGGTTTGATAATGCCCATAATATTGTCCTTAACACTTTAGCCACTCAGGGAATTTTGGGGGTAATGAGCTATTTGGGATTATTTGTGGTGGCCGCATTTTTATTAATTCGGGCCAGTAAACGTAACCAAATCTCGTTTCATTTGGCGGCCATTGGTTGCGCTTTTTTGGTGGCGCATTTAGTGCAAAATGTATTTGTGTTTGAAAATCTGACCTCGTATTTATATTTTATGTTCTTTTTAGCGCTGGTGAGTGCGTTGACTGAATCAAATGAAAAAAACACAACGGGTAAACCAGAACAACGAGCGAAATTAGGAACAGGCGGTAACTATGTAGTAGGAACAGCACTGTTTATTATTTTCTTTGCAACTAACTGGAACGCAGCGCGCGCCAACATGTCGATGATCAATACGTTAGAATCAGCTTATTCGGGTGGTAATTTGCTCGCAGCATATCAAAAAACGGCGGCCATTCCATCGCCCCACCAAGTGGATAATCGGTTGGATTTTGCGCGTTTAATTGAACGAGCAGTGCCGATATACACCGAAGCAAAACGCACTACTGAATTGCGTCCATTGTTAGCTTTGGCCATTTCAGAATTAGATAAAAGTCGAACTGAACATCCGTTTGATATTCGGGTGCATATTCAACAATCACAATTATTACAACTTAGTTTTGAAATAAATCGAAATATTGAAGATTTGTTAAAAGCCGAAGAAATATTATTGCAGGCAAAAGCCCAATCACCTAAACGCCAACAAGTTGATTTTATGTTAGCAGGCGTTGAATTAATGATTGGTAAAAAACAATCAGCCGTTG
>DALYDF010000017.1:0-10698 GCA_031973355.1 Candidatus Magasanikiibacteriota bacterium | reverse complement strand
GGCCTTGGTAGATAGTCCCACAATTGGCGAGGCGTGGTGGCGTTTGATTTACACTTTGCAACAAAGTGGTAATGCGGCTGAAGCAAAACAATTAGCTGAAGAAGCGCGGGCGAAAAATATTAATTTTGATAGTCTTGGTGAATCAATCGTAAGTACTTTGGTACCAAAACCAAGTTCAACTAATTAGGGTAAACTTTTAGAGTTTGCTCAATCATTGCAGCCACGGTACTAACCGGGGCTGTTTTGTTGATGGTTCTTTTTTTTGTTAAGGCGTGTAACGCGCTTTGGACGGTGTCTGCTAAAGCGGCGGCGTTATTTGGCGGCACTAAATAACCGGTCGGATATTCAGATAAGAGACCACTAACTCCACCAACCGCCGTGGCCACAACGGGTATTTGCGCGGTTAAAGCTTCTAAAATGGTGTAGGGTAACCCTTCTTTGCGTGATGGTAAGACAAAAATATCAAAGGCTGGTAAAAGAGTGGCCGCGTGAGGCTGAGCGCCAATTAAATGTACATTAGTGTGCAGGTGTAGACGTTGAATTAATTTTTCTAACGAATTTTTTTCAGGACCAGACCCGATAATGAAAAAGTGAAGGTGGGGATTTTTTTTTAAAATAGTGTGGGCCGCGGTAATTAAAATATCTAATCCTTTGGTGGGAAATAAATTGGCAATGGTGCCAATCCACTGGCGGGGTGGTTTGATACGGGGGGTGTGTTTTAGTAGTTGCGCGCGTGCCTGAGTTTTGGTTAAAAAAAGTGGGGGTTCAATTCCTAATGGAATAATCGTTAGTTTATTTTCGGGAATACCAATACCGTGTCCAATCTTTTTTTCTTTTTCAGATAAAACAATCAATTGGTCTTTTAGGCGAGCGGTTTGTTTTTCTAAAAATTTATACACCCAGCGAGTAAGACGGGGGAGTGGTTCTAAAAAAACCCACCCGTGGACGGTGTAAATAACTTTGGGGCGTTTAGGGAGGCCAAGGGTGGCGAGTGAGCCAATAATGCCCGCTTTGGAGCTATTGAGGTGGAGAATATCAGGTGTCTGGGTTTTAATCAGATTTCTCAGCTCAAAAATGGCCTTAAGGTCGGTTAAGGGGGTAACTGAGCGCACAAGCTGGTTAAGCTGGTGAACCAGTACTGTGGGGCTTTTTGAGGCCTTCAGGGCCTGTTGGAGATCGGGTTGACCCTGTGGCTCGCCAACTGCCACGGTTACTTGAAATTCCGGAGGTAGGTGGGTGGCCAAATCAAACACATAGCGCTGGGCGCCACCCCAAATACCCTGGGTAATTACCAAGAGAATTTTTTGTGATTCTGGTTGACTTTTCATAGCCTTTATAGCATACTATATTTAATAAAAAATCACAATATTTTGGCTAAGCTATGAGAATTTTAGTAACTGGAGCCGCGGGGTTTATTGGATCGCATTTGTGTGATCATCTGTTGACTTTGGGTCACACTGTCATTGGTGTAGACAACCTACTGACTGGAGATCGGGTTAATTTGCAGGCCGCCGAACAGAATTCCCAATTTACCTTTATTGAACATGATATTATTGAACCATTATTTATTGATGATCATCTTGATCAAATTTATAATCTCGCTTGTCCAGCGAGCCCGGTGCATTATCAGTACAATCCTGTGCGTACCATTAAAGCAAGTACGATTGGGATGATTAACATGCTTGGACTGGCGCGTAAGCACGGGGCCCGGATTTTTCAAGCTTCAACCAGTGAAGTGTATGGCGACCCAGAAGTGCACCCACAACCAGAAGAATATCGTGGCAATGTAAATACGGTTGGTCCACGCGCTTGTTATGACGAAGGCAAACGCTGTTCAGAAACTTTGTGTTTTGATTATCACCGGATGCACGGTATGGAAATTAAAGTGGCGCGATTTTTTAATACCTATGGTCCACGCATGGCCTTTAATGATGGGCGGGTAGTTTCAAATTTTGTCGCAGCCGCCCTTAAGGGTGAGCCTTTGTTAATTGATGGTGATGGTTCACAAACACGAAGTTTTTGTTATTTGACTGATTTGATTGAGGTGATCGTGCGGTTTATGAATTCTGATACAGCGATTCAAGGTCCGTTGAATATGGGGAATCCTCATGAATTTACGATTAAAGAATTAGCGGAATTGGTGATTGTCGTGACGGGGAGTACGAGTCAGATTTCATATACCGGTACTTTTAGAACTGATGACCCAATGCAGCGCTGCCCAGATATTTCTAAGGCCAAAGAATTACTTGGTTGGGAACCAACAGTGCAGTTGCGTGCGGGATTGGAAAAAACAATTGCCGATTTTAGTGGGCGATTAGCTTTAAAAAAATAATTATATGAAACGCGTGGTGATTTTTTCCACGGCGTACGCGCCCCTGATAGGCGGAGCGGAGATTGCAGTGAAAGAACTGACTGACCGGTTAGTTGATTTTGAATTTGTGTTAATTACGGCGCGGATTAAGCCAGAACTATTGCGTGAGGAAATGATTGGTCGGGTAAAAGTAATTCGGGTGGGAAGTGGTGGGCGATTTGATAAATTAGTATTATGGTGGAATGGCTGGAAAGCAGCGCGGGCTGAGGGAAATTTTGATTTGATTTGGGGGGTGATGGCGAGTTATGGTGGACTTGCCGCGTTGCGATTTAAAAAGAAAAATGTTGCTGTGCCGTTTTTTTTGAATTTACAAGAAGGGGATAGTCTTGCGTATATTTATCGTCGCGCATTTTTTATTTGGCCGTGGTTCACCCAGATTTTTACACGTGCCGATTATATTCAAGGATTGAGTACTTATTTGGTAGATTGGGCTAAAAAAATGGGGGCAAAATGTCCAGTGAGCGTGGTGCCAAATGGCGTGGCGCTTCCAAAATTAGAAACAGTCCCTTCCAATTCTGATACTAAAATTATTTTATCAGTATCACGTTTGGTGGAAAAAAATGGTTTGGAATATCTAATTCGGGCCATGACTGATTTACCAGAAAAATATGTGCTCCACATTATTGGTGGTGGGCCATTGCGTGCTCAATTGGATAGTATGGTGAATGAATTAAAATTATCTGCGCGCGTGCAATTTATTGGGGAAATTGCGAATCAAGACTTACCAAAATATTACGCGACCGCCGCAGTGTTTGTGCGACCATCGTTATCTGAAGGGTTGGGAATTTCTTTTTTAGAAGCCATGCAGCAAGGTGTGCCTGTGATTGCTCCGCCGGTTGGTGGTATCCCTGATTTTTTGGAACATGGTGTAACTGGTTGGTTTTGTGAAACGAAAAATTCACAAGATATTGCCGATAAAATTAAGTATGTGCTTGATGAAAAAAACGCGGTTGAAGTTGAACGTGTGGTAAAGCAAGCACAAGTGTTGGTACAGAAAAAATATGCCTGGGAAGTAGTGACTGAACAAATGAGAAAAATTTTTACTACACTATGCGGGTCTTAATTGCCGCCGATATTTTTCCACCAATTGGTGGTGGGCCAGCGATTTACGCAGCTGGTTTTTCTAATGCCTTAATTGCGCAAGGTGATGAAGTAACAGTGGTTTCTTTGACACCCGCTTCTGATACCAGTGTGACTAAAGCGCGCGTTGTGGCAGTAACCAAGAAAAATAAAGTATTGAAATATTTAGAATATTTAGGATTATTGTTTAGATATGCACGACAGGCTGGAGTGGTGTATGCGATGGGGCCGGTAAATGCTGGTTTACCAGCGTGGTTGGCAGCGACATTATTTGGTAAAAAGTTTGTAGTTAAAGTAGTGGGGGATTATGCGTGGGAACAAAGTTTTCAACGGTTTGGGGTGACCGAATTGATTGATGAATTTCAAACAAAAAAATATTCAGGTACCGTGCGTATTTTACAAAGGGTGCAAAAATTTGTAGTGCGTTCAGCCGATCAGGTGATTGTACCAAGTGAATATTTAAAAAAGATTGTGATTGGGTGGGGAGTGTTGGTTGATAACATACAGGTGATTTATAATGCGGTCGAGACCCCGGCAGTCAGGATGATTCCTAAACCTGAGCAAGAAAAATGGATTGTCTCAGTCGCTCGCTTAACACCGTGGAAAGGGATAGATACATTGATTAGAATCATGCCTAAAATTCTTAGGTTTTTTCCAGAAACAAAACTTAAAATCATTGGTGATGGACCAGAATTTGAAAAATTAAAAAAAATAATTAGTGAACAAAAACTTGAAGATTCTGCTGATCTAATGGGATTGCAAACCCATGAAACTGTTTTATCTTATATTAAAACGGCTGATGTATTTGTACTTAATAGTAGTTATGAAGGGCTTTCGCACGTTATTCTAGAAGCGCATAGTTTTTATACTCCGGTTTTGGCAAGTCGGGTCGGTGGTAATCCTGAGCTCGTGGAAGGTGAAGAATATTTATTTGCCTACAATAATGCCGAAGAAATGGCTGCTAAAATTATAAATGTTTTACAAAAGCCAAAAATACAAAATCGTGGAACAATTGGATCAGGTTTTGGACGCATGGTCAGTAAAACACGGGCTGTTTTGCAAAAACTAATTACGCGATAGGATATGAATATTCTGTACGCTACGATCGCACGATTACCAACTGAAAAAGCGCATGGTATTCAAATTATGAATACGTGTGCGGCTGTGGCAAAAAATGTGGCCACACTAACCTTGATAGTGCCGTGGCGTAAAAATACCCTGACCGGTTCGCCTTTTGATTTTTACCAGGTGCCGAATAATTTCACCATCACCACCGTACCTGGCCGAGATTTTATTAGTACTCATTTCTTTGGTCCGGTTGGGTTTTGGCTACAGAATTATTTTTTTAGTAAGTCAGTTACTATCGTAGTGAAGCAAAAAAAAGTAGACGCGATTATTACCCGAGATTTTTTAGTGCTGTGGTGGTTACGAAAAGTGAGGATTCCACTTTTTTATGAAATGCACACGATGCCCAAAAAATTAGGTTGGTTTCATCGGTTAGTTTGGAAACAGGTGACCGGGATTATTGTGATTAGTGATGGTTTGCGGGCAGCGGCTGCGGCTGCGGGTATTGCTGAATCTAAATTGGTGGTGATTCGCGATGGTGTTGATACCACTCAATTTAATAATACAATTACCAAGCAGGCGGCGCGGAAAATACTTGGATTGTCTGAAAATCAAAAAATGGTGATATATACCGGACATTTATATGATTGGAAAGGTGTACATACATTGGCTGCGGCCGCGCGGAAAATAGATCCCGGTATTATTATTTATTTTGTGGGCGGAACTGAGTCCGATAGTCAAAAGTTTAAAGAGTGTTATACAGATTCTAATATTCGGGTGATGGGCTGGAAACCACATCAGGAAATTCCGTTATGGTTAGCTAGTAGTGATGTGTTAGTTATTCCTAATAGTGCCAAGGAAATGATCGGTTCTACTTACACTTCGCCTTTAAAATTATTTGAATATAGTGCGGCTAATCGGCCGATTGTTGCCACCGATGTACCGGCGTTGCGTGAAGTATTAGGTGATCGTGCAGTTTTTGCTCAGCCTGATGATGCTGAATCTTTGGCTCAGGCGATTGAAACGGTGTTTGCAGATTATACAAAGTGGGTGACGGTCGCTCAGGCTCAGGCGCACAGTGTTGACCAATATAGTTGGGAAGCACGTGGCGAAGCAATGGTGCGATTTATTGAACGACAGCTAAAAAATATTTCCTAGTATGCGAACTTTGATGATTAGTTTAGATGTAAAATTATTAGAACCACATTCGGCAGTGGCGGCGCGTTTGTGTGTATTGGGTACGGCAACACATCACATAGATATTATTGTGCCGCATGTAGTAACTACCAAGATTGTGTTGTCTGATTTTGTAACCGTATATGGAGTGGCGGGAAATAAAATACAACAATTTTTGGCAATAATTACTTTGGGAAAAAAATTACGTCAGACAATACCGTATGATGTAATTACGACTCAGGATCCATTTTTTACGGCGGTGTGTGGGTTATTAATTCGCACGCGTGAAATTATGCAGGTGCAGGTACATGGAGATTTTTTTAACCGTATTTTTTATACTCATAATTGGAAAAATTACGGGTATTATTGGTTGGCACGTATTGTGGTGCTGCCGCGAGCGCAAAAAATTCGAGTGGTGGGTGAGCGGGTGAAACAAAGTTTGTTGGCTCTGGGTGTTAGTGATAATCGGATAGAAAAACGACCAGTGACCTTGGTGCCCGAAGCACAGGCTGGATTTACACCATTGAAAAATATTCGTCAAGAATTTGTTGGTTTTCGAAAATATTTTGTGTATGCTGGTCGTTTGGAAGCAGAAAAAAATGTAGCGTGGTTGGTGGAAGTTTTTATGGCCTATCTGACGGAAACAAAACAAAATGACTGTTTAATTATGTGCGGAAGTGGTTCAGAACAGGCACAATTACAAAAAATAATCACAGCGCGGAGGTGGCAAAAAAATATTATAATAGCTGGGTACACTGCACGACCATTAGATTATATTAAAACCGCTGATTGTTTACTGGTGCCAAGTCGAGCCGAAGGGTATTGTTTAGTGGCCATGGAAGCACATCGATTGGGAACACCAGTGATTATGACTGACGTTGGTGTGGCTAATTACGAATTGCTGCCAAGTGAAAAAGTGAGTATTGTGCCAGTGGATAATCGGGCTGCTTTTGTGACCGCACTGAAAAAAATATAATATGAAATTATTAATTATTACCCAGATTGTAGATGTAACTGATAGTGATTTGGGTTTTTTTCATAATTGGATAAAAAAAATCGCAGCCCGAGTTGATCAGCTGTATGTAATTTGTTTACAAAAAGGCAAGACTGATTTGCCTAATAATGTAACGGTCCTTTCTTTGGGAAAAGAGCAGGGGGTAAGTACTTTTACCTACCTCCGACGGTTTTATGGGTATGTGTGGCGCTTACGAAAAGAATATGATGGAGTGTTTGTGCATATGAATCCAGAATATGTGGTGCTGGCTGGTTGGTTATGGCGGTGGTGGCACAAAAAAGTTGGGTTGTGGTATGTGCATAAATCAGTAACACCAGCCTTGCGGGTGGCGGAAAAATTAGTTACTAAAATTTTCACTACTTCAGCTGAAAGTTTTCGGTTACCGAGTAAAAAAGTCCAATGGGTCGGACACGGAATTGATGTACGGGAATTTGAAAAGGTTCCAGAAATTACTACCAGTTCTGAATTGCAATTACTGAGTATTGGACGAATCAGTGTTTCGAAAAATCATAAAACTATTATTGAGGCCGTAGCGAAATTAAAAAAAGAGCAGCCAGAACGGGCGGTATCATTAGCAATTGTGGGTGCAGCCATTACTCCGACTGACCAAAAATATTTGGCTATTTTACAAGACTTGGTTAAAGAACTACACTTAGAGCGCGAAGTGACATTTGTGGGTGGAGTAGACCGAAAGGTTCTGGTAACCTATTTGACTCACAGCACTATGTTTGTACACGCGAGTGAAACAGGAAGTATGGATAAGGTGGTACTTGAGGCTTTGGCAGCGAACCGAGTGGTAATTAGTTCAAGTAGTGCCTATTCAGAAGCAGTGGGACTCGGTTTAATAGTCCCATTCACATCGGGTGATGTTCATGATTTGGCGTGTAAAATTGCCAGTACGCCTATTCACACTAATCATAAAGGGTTCATCTATATAAAAGAGAAGCATAATCTCGATACTTTAATTGAAAAAATAATCACTTATTTTGCGTAAGTATGAAACTTTCTATTGTTGTTCCAGTCTACAATGAAGCAAAAACAATTACCACAGTTTTGGAGGTAATTGAAAGTGTTTCTTTGCCGGGAATTGAAAAAGAAATTGTGGTCGTGGATGATTGTTCCACTGATGGTACCCGTGAAGTTTTGAAAAAACTTGCTGAAACTAATCGGTATCAAGTTTTTTTTCATGAAAAAAATCAAGGCAAAGGTGCGGCGTTGCGATTAGGCTTTTCTAAAGCCACGGGAGATTTTATAATTATTCAAGATGCAGATTTGGAGTATGATCCGCATGAATATCCACTGCTCCTGGGGCCATTGTTGGATGGTAAGGCTGATGTGGTGTTCGGTTCTCGTTTTATTGGTGATCGGCCACACCGCGTATTATTTTTCTGGCATTCGGTTGGTAATAAGGTGTTAACCTTATTTTCTAACATGTTATCTGATTTGAATTTAACCGACATGGAGACTTGTTATAAAGCATTTAGTAAAGAGGCGCTCACTAAAATTTTACCAAAATTAACCTCAAGCCGATTTACGATTGAGCCGGAAATTACGGCACGCGTAGCGCAAGCTCGGTTAAAAATTTACGAAGTAGGTATTTCGTATCATGGGCGTACCTATGAAGAGGGTAAAAAAATTGGAATTAAAGATGGTTTTAGTGCCTTGTGGGCAATTATTAAGTTTAATTGGTTTGCCTAAATATGCGTGCCCAAAAAGTTTTAATTATCACTCCAAAATTTCCCTACCCCAGTAATGGAGCCTGTGAACTTGATCGTGCCTCGGGAATTGAGTGGTTTTTAAAACAGGGGTACGAAGTCCGAGTGATTACAAAAGTACACAGTGAAGTGCTCGCAGCGCAGGCGCTGGTCAAAGGAAAAGAATTAGGAATCCCAATTACGCCCGTGGTGTATGTGAGTGGGCAGCACCAAACCTTGCGGCAAAAAATTAAACAAGGGTGGGTGCGATTTAGTCAGCTTAAATTTTGGGATGGAGCTGCGTTTGAATACACTGATCCGGTGATTCACGAGGCGGTTGAGCGAGAGTTAAAAAATTTTAAACCCGCGGTAGTCTGGTGTGAATATACCTATTTATGGCCTTTATACGCGCTCATTCGTTCGTATTGTATTCCGGTTGTCACTCGGTCACATAATTTTGAGCCACAGCATTTTTTAGAAGAAGATGGGGTAAGTTTTAAAACACCTTTTTTGTATTTTGCTAAATTGCATAGTGAAAAACAAATGCTGGCAGCCAGTACGGTTTTAGCGGCAATTACTCCGCGTGAAACAGAGCGCTATCAACAATTAACTAAAAAAACGATACCACTGTTTACTTTACCATTGCGGGGTTTACCTCGCTGTGAGCCAAATAATGTGGTACCAAAAACCACCATACCACTACGAGTATTTTTTATGGGGTCTACGTACACGGTGGCACATAATTATCGGGCGGCTCAATTTATTGGTGAAAAGATTGTTCCATTGATTAGAAAAAAAATTCCCAACACGTTTGTTTTTTATATCTTAGGTCGAAAGGTACCTAAAAAATTATTGGCAATGAGTGCATCTGATTTACAATTTCCCGGATATATTCCCAGTGAACAATTTGATGATTTTTTAAAGGGGATGGATATTTGTTTAGCACCATCATTGGCCGGCGCGGGGATGCAACAAAAAGTATTTGAACCGTTGAAGCGTGGGTTTCCGACAATTACTTCTCCCCGGTCTTTGGCTGGCTATGCAGTTACTCCTGGTGAAGAGGTGTTGTTAGCAACAACCGCTGAAGAATTTGTTGAGCAATTAGTGAAGCTGTCGTCGTCAGAAGTGCGTGGTGAACTGGCTAGACGAGCACAGGCACAAGCCGAAGAATTATTTTCTCAAACAGTGATTGATCGGGTGATGGTTGAAATTTTACACGCCGCTGGTCTACCTAGACAGTAACTATGAAAAATCGTTTTTTAGTATGGATTATATTGGGTAGTACACTAGTGTGTATATTCTATAGTTTTTGGCATCGCATTACGCCGTTGGTAGACGCTCAGGCATATGATCAGATTGCGCTTAATTTACTGGCCGGAAATGGATTTAAAGAAAATGCTCAGTTGAGTTTTACCGAGGATACGGCGATGTTACGCGCTGGTCCAGGGTATGAATTTTTTTTAGCCGGTATTTATTGGGTTTTTGGTCATTATTACGAAGCGGTGTGGATATTGCAGGCGTTGCTGCACGGGATGAGTGCGTGGTTGCTCTATCGAATCAGTCGGGAATTATTTGTGAAAAATGGTGATATGATTGGTTTGGTGGCAGCCGCTTTGTTTGGGTTTAGCCCTGACCTCATTGAAATTAGTAGCATGCTCATGACGGAAACGCTGTACTTATTTTTTACGATTGGATTGGTTTATTTATTTTTGAAAAGTATTGCCCAATCGGCTGGTGTTGGTTTAGGAATGGTTTTGGGTTTTTGTATGGCAATTGGTATTTTGACCAGACCGCCATTATTGTTATTTGTACCTATATTTGTAGGCATTTTTTGTTGGCAAAAAAAATATCACCAGCTGTTTGGTTTTTTACTGGCACTAGCAATAGGGGTACTGCCGTGGGTGCTGCGAAATTATTATGTATATAATCAGGTAATTGTTACTACGCTGATTGGTGATTATAATATTTGGATTGGAAATACGGTGCGGGCGACTGGTGGACAAATTTCAGGTGGATACAATCCGGTGACTGAATATGTGAGTCGATATGGAGTCGGTGGTCTGGCTCAAGTGGCGAAAATGGAATTTTTTAATTTTATTTTTACAGAGCCGGTTTTATTTATTAAACTATGTCTGCTGCGAGTTGTTCGGTACTTTAGTTTAATTAGACCAATGGGCTTTTGGTTTTACCAAACGGGCTGGTCACAACTACTATTTGTTTGTTTATCAGGAGTATCAATTGCTTTTTTATTTGTAGTAGGTTGGTGGGGAGCACTTAAAGCCTGGAGTTTGCGCGAT
>DALYDF010000016.1:16706-19627 GCA_031973355.1 Candidatus Magasanikiibacteriota bacterium | reverse complement strand
CATCCGCACTTTTTTCAATTTGCAAAGTGGCGCGCGCAATATCATTGAGTTTAATGCGATTGCCCGTAGATTCTTTAACCACTTTTAAAATATCTAGGTGTGGAATTTTGGTTAAGTCCCCGGCGTAATTGCGTCCCAAAATTGGTAAATCAAAATGTAAACTATTAAATCCAATTAAGCGATCAGCGCGTTCCAAAATGGGCCACAAATTGCCTAGTTCATGTTCATCAAACGATTGGTAACGATCATGTTCGTATTCATAAATTGAAACCACCGTCACTTTCATGGTGCTGAGATCGCGAATGTCCCCAATGGTTTCAATATCAAAAACAATTTCTTTGGACATAGTAATTAATTCATTTTACGGAAACGTACGGCAAACACTGGTTCATATTCAGTGTCATGGGCGTCTTTGATCGCGATTGGCTCGCCTTTGACTAGTTGCGTTAATGCTAAATCACTCATCATTTCCATGTCTGAATCAATATCTACTTTTAAATCTTCTAATTCTGTGACTTCTTTACCAAATTGCTCTTTAACAGTATTTTCAATTTGCTTTTTGCGTTCGCGCAAAGTTTTTAATTTATCATTGAGTTCTTCGTATTCAGGGGTACTAGCCAGAGCGTCGCGGTAAATAGTTTTAATTTCTTTTTGGCGTGCTTTGGCTTTTTCTACGCGGGCGAATATTTCTTGGAGATTTTGGGACATAAATAATATTAAGTAGAACGATTATAGCACGCGGCCGTAGGTCTGTTAAGAGTGCTATTTATTGGCAAAATTGAGTAAAGGTGTATACTTGAGTCATATGAATAAACTTTTTTTTAGTGTAGCGGCGACCGCGATTTTTTTGGCCTTTGTGGCCGTGGTAGTGTGGGGAGCCTCGTTTCGACTTAATTTGTATGGAGATGCCATGTTTGGTGGTCCACAAACCATACAGTCTGCACCAATGTTGACCACTACTAAATTTTGGCACAATTTACAACGCTGGGATGCGGGGTGGTACCGACAAATTGTGACTGAGGGATATACCACCCAATCCGTGGCTTTTTTTCCACTGTACCCAATGACCTTAAAGGCGGTCATGTGGTTTTTACCTGCAGCAAATAATGCGTTTCCTAACGCGGCGTTTTTAATTAGTGTGTTGGCTTTAGCTGCAATTGCCTATTTATTGGTGATATTGGCAACCTTAGAACAAGTGCCTGAACCGCGCCTGGCGGTAATTATTTTTTTACTATTTCCCACAAGTTTCTTTTTGGCGGCGCCGTACTCAGAAGCGTTATGCATTGCTTTATTGCTCGGATACTTGGTTTTAATTAAACAAAAAAAATGGGCAGCGGCTGTACTAGTGGGAATTTTACTGGGCTTAACCAGAGTGAATGCTATTGCTGCTGGAGTGGTACCGGCTTACTATTTAATTCAAGCCTGGCGCACAGGTCAGCGAAATCGAAAAACACTCGGTGCTTGGTTATTAGTGGCCCTGGCTCCAGCGGTTGGATTAGCGTTGTATATGGGATATTTGCAATGGTATTTTGGTGATGCCTTGGCCTTTTTACATGCTCAAGCTAAATGGGGGCGGGTAAATAATTTTTCTTTAGTTAATTTGTACTATACCGTGTTACGTGATTGGGTGGATATGACTGGGGTGTCGGCCTTTCACCCACGCTTTACCGTTGGTTTTTTAAATTATGCGTTTACGGCCGCGGGAATTGGGGCCAGTGTGTGGTTGTGGTTACATAAATATCGAGCCTATGCGTGGCTGGCTCTCGCCTTTATAACAATTCCTTTGACTACAGGCACTGTTATTTCTATCCCCCGTTATATTTTACCGATTATGCCATTGGTGGCTTTGGTGATTGCTAAAAAAATTAAGAGTCCGTTGTGGTTAAGTTTTTTTGTAGCGGCCAGTGCGGTACTGTGGACATTTTTATTAATTTTATTCACACGTCAATACTGGGTTGCCTAAAATGTGGTATACTGAGTTTACTTTTATTTATTTAATCTATCGGTCTATGAAAATACTTTCTCGCGCGACATTTTTAGGAGCCATGGCCTTGGCCTTGGTAGCTGGTCCAGCTTTGGCTACAGACACAGTTCCGGTAAATAACACAACTACAAAAACAGGTTTAACCGCTGAGCAGCGTACTTGTGTGGCCACGGCAATTGGTAAACGAGAAACTGCTTTGATTGGGGCGGTTGATGCATATAATGTTACTTGGAAAGCGGCCTTGGTGGCTCGCCAAGATGCGCTGACAAAAGCCTGGGCATTGGAAACTAAAAAGGAACGCACTGCAGCACAAAAATCAGCAGCTAGTGTTTTTAAAAAAGCCAAACAAGGAGCTCGTGCAACCTTAACTTCAGCTCGTGATTCTGCTTGGAAGACCTATAAATCTGAACGCAAAACTTGTTCAACTAAAGCAATGAGTGAAGACATGGTTTCACACTCAATTGATAACTAAGATTATAGATAGCAAGACATTTAAAAAATCCGCATTATGCGGATTTTTTATTATAGTTTTTTTGCTTCAATGGTCATGAAGAGCGGAATTTCTTTACGCGCCTGTTCTAATGCGGTAAAAGTTTTTCCTTTGGGGCCAACGCGATTGGAAATCCATTCTTCTAAATTGGTAATTCCCAATCCGGCCTTGCCGAGTAACTTAACATAGGTTTGTAGGGGGCGGTGAAAACTAACGGTATATTCGGTGGATACCCCTGGATGCATGAGAATTTTTTGTTTACTTTCTGATAGGTATTTATCAATGCGTCTAAATTGCACGCTTTGGTCCCCGGTCCATTCCCAACTACTGGCTTTGGGAACTCGAAAAGTGGGGTGGTTTAATACTAGGTACAATCGACCGCCCGGTTTAAGTACGCGTGCGGTTTCTGAAAGAACTTTGGCGGCCTGTTCCATATTTTGAATCGCC
>DALYDF010000016.1:12632-16696 GCA_031973355.1 Candidatus Magasanikiibacteriota bacterium | reverse complement strand
ATTACGGCCGCATCGTGCGTATTGTTTTTAATCTGTTTCAAATTATCTGCACTGCCAACTGAGTATGAAATTGGTTGTTTAGTTGGGGCAAAAGCTTTGGCAGTGTTAATCATGTCAGCGCTATTATCAATTCCAGTTACTAGAGCGCCTTGTTCACTAAACGCGCGCGCAAAAAAACCAGTTCCACACCCAAGATCAATAACTTTTTGATCAGGTTGTGGTTTGAGTAGGCGCAGTAAATTGGGTAAAATTACCTCTTTTTGGTATGAACCTGATTCTTCAATCAGTTCGTGGTACCAATCAGCTGATTTGTCCCAAGAAGTGTCTTTTTTCATATTATGATTGAGAAATAGTGCGGTCGTAGCGACGAAGAATATACGCCATAGTCATGGCAATAATCGCACCGCCACCGGCTAATAACATATCTTTTTGCGCGTCCCAGACATCACCTTGGGCACCTAAAAATGCCAGACCAGCTTCGGGGGCAACCACACTGGCTACTAACCATTCAATAATTTCGTATCCAGCTGACCAAGAAAAAATAATATCAACCGCTAGATAATAACTAATAGTACCACGAACACTCGTAGTTTTTAAGAGCACTTCTCGAAGTGGATAGGCAATTAAAAAGCCAAATAAAAAGTGTACCAAGCGATCATACATGTTGCGGTGACCACTGACCCATTCTTGCAGCGTATATCCCCAGGGCACTTCACCATACGTATAGTGGGCACCAATAATATGCAAACACATGAATAGTGTAATGGCCGTAAGTGTTACATTTGATAAATTTAATTTCCAGGTACCCCAAATAATAATGGGCACAAAACCGAAAATTAAATAATTTTCCAAGAGCCAGTCAGTAGGGTGTACCGGGTTAATTGCTCCCCACATCCAGACCGCTACGAAGGTTGCGGCTAAAAAATGTTTATAGTATTTCATTTTTAAATCATTCCAAGTGAAGTAATCGTATACCCCGCTGCCTGGTTTGTCAAAAAAACCAATCCTCATGAGGGATTGGTTTTACCGTTAGATTGATTGTTCAGTACTATTTCTTAGCATCAGGTGCGGGAGGAGTAACCGGCTTGGTTTCTTCGGTTGTGTTTGTCATCATATGCGTAGAGTTTACCTGTACGCCCATTAGAATGTGCACACCCAAATGAGTTGTATACAGCTGAATTAACCTACATCTACCTTACTCCCCTTTAGTTGGGGTGTCAAACGTGGTTCGCTTGTTTGTGGCCCATAAAAAGCCCATGGTTTTTTCAAATTTCGAAGGAAAGGTTTGAACACCAAAACCCTGTTCGCGCAAAACCTGCTCAATTTCTTGGTGTTTATGATCTTTAAGATCATGATATTCCATGATAATTGCTTGGATATGAGCAAAATCAACAGCGGCTAAGTGCGGAAAAATTTCGTATTCCCCGCCTTCAATATCCATTTTAAGCAAGCCAATCCCTTGTGGGGTAAGCTGTTTAAAATACGCAAAATCAAAGGCATTAACCGTAATAATTTTCTTTTCGCTGGTGTTAGTTTTTAATTTATGATTATGACTATCTTCGCTGAGCGCTAATTCGCGTTTGCCTGATTCTTTAGCCAGCGCACCTTTAATAATCGTAAGATTTTGGACAGAATTGTGTTTGATTGTTTGTTCCAGAGCGTTGATGTTTTTTGGTTCAGGTTCTAGGGCAATAATGGGTGCAAGTGGATTAAGCGCCCGAGCATATACCGTAAAAAAACCAGCGTGCGCTCCCACATCAAAAATTGGTAGGGTGGTTTTTGAAATTAAGGGTTCGGCAATTCGATATTCGCGTAACTTAAAAATTTCTGCAGCCACGCTTTCATCAGCATCATCGCGAAGCGGTAGAATAATTTCTTGATTGTTAATGGTGTAAATCGTGGTTTGCATATTTATGAAAAAATCTCGCGGAACGAGATTTTTTCTACAGCTCGGGGGGTGGGATTCGAACCCACGACCAATTGGTTACACGTTCTCCCTACTTTCGTAGAGTGTGGACTATATCATCACCCCCGTCAGATCTGGTCGAGCCAGAAACGGTAGGGTGCGGAGCGCTTCCCAAAAACTTGCGCTTGAGGTACTCCCTTGCGGGATAGTCTCTGAACCTTCCTTAGTGCTTAAAATACCTAATACGTAATTTGCTCAAGTAAACTCGAACAGTGCGATTATCTAAGGTATTTTATTAGCCAAGGCTTGGCTGCAGATTACCGTATCTCGGGCCTAATTTACATTAGGGTGGCGAGACGTAGGTTTCCTGAACAATTCACTCCGTTTTCATCTCAATATTACTACTGAGAGCTGCTTGGAATAGTAACTCTAATGTTAACAGCCAACTGCTCTACCACTGAGCTACCCCCGAATAAGTTGTGCCAAAAGTATACCAAAGGGAAATGGTCGTGTCAAGCTAGGTTTTTTACGATTTGGGTGGTTTTAAACTAGGTATGGTTTGGTAATTGCTTTATGGTATTTTACATAAAATTTTTAAATCCAGTATGAACTTTACGCAGTTTGCGTACAGTTCATAGGAGACTATTTTTTGGTCACTCAAAATAGGTTTTGGATATTGGTCCGGGCTGAAATTTTTGCAAACAAAAAACCACTGTTAAAAGTGGTTAAGTTCCCAATCCGAATACAGAATTTTTCTGTACTCAGAACGGGAACGCAGCTGATCTTGGGTAAGAAAAGCTGCGAATCCCTCCTGTTGCGTTGACTCGTGTGTGCGTGTGTGACCCGGCTTTACTCCGGGGTTTCCGGGCGCTTCCAGCCCGTGACCCGAGTGCCGAGGGTCAGACCCCCCCACTCCAGATCCATTTCAATTCCGATCAGACCCTTGCGTCCGATCTTCTTGATTCCTTTGATCTGGACCTTGGTCCGTTGGACGAGGTCTCCGAAGAAGAGAATGCCGTCTTCAGCGAGAGCCTGCTTGTTTATCCTCGATAGTTGAGAATCGCTGCACCGAATGTTGAGGCTCTTCTCCTGGTCTTCCGTGGCGATGTTGCCGTTCAGACGGATCTGTCCATCGTCTGGATCAGGTTCTGGGACCGGCTTCTCATCAACCTTGATAGCCATGTAGATCTTGAAGGTCAGGGAGTTCATCCCATCCTTCCAGATCTTTTCGGCTGAGGCAGGGTTCTTGTCCCCCACCATCTTGCAGTATTCCTCCATGGTCATCGGCGGTAGGCCGGTGAGACCGAAACTCAGTCGGATCATCCATCGCTGGGCCGGGGTGAGGCCGTCGATGGTTCGAGTGACGAGATCCTGGTCGATAGTTTCGACCAGGAGACCGCGGGTGGCGAGAGAAGTGCGGAGAGTGTTGTGCAGGTTGTTAGACACGTGATTTTCTTCCTGGTTGGTTGTTTGCCTTGTCAGTCTAGATAAGGTATCAGGACGGAAAGGACTGATCAATATAGCAAAAAAAGTCGCATTTGTCAATGCAACTTTGAGCGTGCTATGATGTGGTTTATGAGAACACTAAACCGAAAATCAGAAAAGACCAGTCAACTCCCTAGCGACCCCATGATCACTGGGGCTAAGTTTGCTGAACTCAAAGAAAAATTAGACTATTTAAAAACTAAAGCCCGGCCTCAGACTGCGACCGAAGTGGCCCGCTTGGCAGAAATGGGAGACTTTTCGGAAAATTACGCGTATCAAGCGGCCAAAGGTCGTTTGCGTGGAATTAATAACAACATTTTAAAACTTGAACACCAATTAAATCGTGCGGAAATTATTGCCCCAAAAAATGATGGTCAGGTGCAGGTTGGTCACACTGTGGTAATCGAGTGTGATGGTAAAGAAAAAACCTATCAAATTCTTGGCTCTTCAGAAACTGATCCAACGCGCGGAATTATTTCGCAAAACTCCCCTATTGGCTCGGCACTGTTAAATAAAAAAAATGGCGAGACAGTGAAAATTCAGCTCGCCAATAAAGAAGTTGAGTACAAAATTATTTCGATTAAATAAAAAACAACCCCGAATAATGGGGTTGTTTTCAAAAGATCAGAAATTATTTCTTCAACTTATTTTTCTTTTCACCGGCTTTTTTTGG
>DALYDF010000016.1:10409-12622 GCA_031973355.1 Candidatus Magasanikiibacteriota bacterium | reverse complement strand
GTCACAGTGGTTTCAACTTCTTCGCTAGAATCAGCTTCAACTTCAGTGTCAGTTAGTATACTTTCACCAAAATCAAGGGCGCGGTCATCGGTTTTGTTAGTGCGACTCAAAGTGCGGAGAATTTTATCCAACTTACTATTTACTTCATCAAGTTGGGCTTTGAGGTTGGCTACCAAGGCATCGTTGCCTTTGTCTTTGCCGCCAAAGCTGCGTTCTTCGCGATCACCAAAACGAGGGCGGTCAAAACTGCGTTCACTGCCACCACCATTGCCTTGTTTTTCAAAACAAGCGCTACAGAAAATTGGTTTACGACCATTTGGCATAAATGGCACTTTGCAGTCATTGCCACAAGCGCTACAAGTAGCGTCATGCATCATTGGTTTATCAAAACTGCGGCTGGCACCATAGCCGCCACGATCTCCGCCGCGGGCGCCACCAAAGCGAGGTTTATCAAAACTACGTTCACGGTCACCGCCGAACTTTTTTGGGCCACCAAAACCTTTCTTTTCAAAGCGTGGGCCACGGGTGTCATTGCGGTTGTCTCGGTCAAAATTTCGCATAAATAAGCTAAAAAATAAACAGGCTAAAACCGAGTATAGCCTATCTTAGGTAAAAATGCAAGGGTTAAGGTAAGAATTGCTAACCTCCTTGGTCCCGTATAATTCTCAGTGAGACCTAATAAAGCTTTTTTACTACTTTTATTCTATGATTTTGACGCTCCCCGGAGTGGTGGCTTGGCTATAATTTAAAGTCAAGGGAATTTTTAAGAACTTTTTTTGTCTCATTAATTTTCGTGACTACTCCGTCTCTTATTTTTAATGTTAGTTCGTCGATTTCAGTGTTAATTTTTCCAGCTCTACTCAGCTCAGTTTTAGCATTATCTAGTGCATTGTTTTGAAAATTTAAGTCATGAATCACATTAAGATTCTCGTGGTAGTTTACAAGTATATTACCCGTTATGTTTGAAATTTCAGTTAGTTTTTCAATTAAATTATTCCAGTTTTCTTTTTGCTCTGGAAAATATGCATCCACATAAGCGGTTATTAATTCCATATCTGATTCAACATCCGACTTGGAAAGTGAGTCGTTTAGGTCTTTAAATAGAATCTTTTGCATGAAAGCGCTATAACAATGAGTGGCGCTTGATAAAACGACATTGCTTTTCCCTCTGATTCCTATTAATTTCCCAATAATTTTTAATCCCTTATCTTCAATTGAGTCTATGAGCTTTAGGTTATAGGAATAACGCTTGTCCTTTGAGCTTTGTATGAGACTCAGTAATAGAGCGATGACGGTAAAGAAGCCTATTATAAAATTCGGATCAATATTTTGATTATTTAAGAATGTTCGAAAGCAAGATGAAAATAGATACAAGACAAGTAATACGAGGGCGGTAAATAACGCTATATGGATGATGCGTGACCGTAGGCTGTTGATAATTTTTTTCATAAATTCCCACCCTCCTCGAAGTCTAAACCTATCTAAAAATTGCTCGGGGACAAGGATTCGAACCTCGATACGCAGCTTCAAAGGCTACTGTCCTACCATTAGACGATCCCCGAATAGGTCTTTAGGTTTTTAAGTACTGTCTCATTGCAAAAGCAGTGGTTCCTAGGCTGAGGATTAGCACCGCTAGGTACTCAAAACCAGCGAGCATTAGTATATTATTTGAAAGGTAATTTGTCAATATGGCGGATTGGCTCAAAAGCGGTGAAAAATAGGGGTCTAAAGCTGAGGCCGCGGCTATAACAATGAGTAGAGAAATAACCAAACTAATGGTGCTTAAAATGACTGCTTCCACCAAATAGGGTCCGCGAATAAACCAGTTACTGGCCCCGACTAATTTTTTGACCGCAATTTCGACGCGTTCAGTATAAATGGCCACCCGAATGGTGGTATAGACGATAATTATGGCGACTAAGCCAAAAACTAAGGAAATTGCCCACACAAATTGTTCAACGCGACTAGAAATAATACTAATTTTCTCAATCGTTACTTGCGTGTCCGCAAAGGTTTTATCTTCTACCACATCGCTGAATTGTGGTTGATCTAAAATAGTAATTACTTTTTGGTAATCTTTAGGATCATCGGTTTTGACGATCAAGGCGGGTCCAAGTGGATTTTCACCCACTTCGGTTAAGGCCGCAATAATTTCCGGTTGGTTGGCGTAGGCGGCTTTAAAACTTGCCAAGGCTTCTTCGCGACTCACCACG
>DALYDF010000016.1:1315-10399 GCA_031973355.1 Candidatus Magasanikiibacteriota bacterium | reverse complement strand
ACGCGGGTTTGTTTAACTTCGGGAATAGTTTTAATGGCTTCATCAAGGGCGGTTACTGTTTCTGGGCGCACCGTTGGTTTAAGATAAATACTCAAATCAATTTTATCTTTCACTGACACCACGGCTTGATTGGCTAAAAATCTAATTCCTAAAACAGTGTTAATGGAAATTAATAATAAACTTAAAACCACCACGGTCATGGTGGCCAAGCTCGCATTGCGGAGCATGTCTTGAACAGAAAATTTTAACACGCGAACCAAAGGAGTGAGCATACTTATTGTAAACGATATTTACCAACGGCTTCGTCGGACACAATCGTACTGTCCGCCAAAGTAATCACACGGCGATTTAAATGATTAACAATTTCGCGGTTATGCGTTACTAAGACTACGGTTGTGCCAAAAGAATTTATTTTTTTTAAAATATCAATAATTTCGTGAGTGTTGATCGTATCCAAATTTCCGGTTGGTTCATCGGCTACTAAAATTTTAGGACGATGTACCAGTGAACGCGCAATGGCCACGCGTTGTTGTTCTCCCCCAGATAATTCATGCGGAAAATGTTTGGCTTTGTGTAATAATCCAACCATATCCAGCACGCGTGGTACCACTTCTTTGATGCGGTGACCTTTCTCTCCCGCTACTTCAAGAGCAAAGGCCACATTTTCGGCAATGGTGCGTTTGGGTAATAATTTAAAGTCTTGAAAAATCACGCCAATTTGTCGGCGTAAAAATGGAATTTCTGATTGGTGAATATGGGTAATATCCCAATCACCAATCGCCACTTCCCCACTCGTTGGTCGTTCTTCAGCAATTAATAATTTCACTAAAGTGGTTTTTCCGGTGCCACTTTGGCCAACAATCGAAACAAATTCACCCGGTTCAATGGTAAAAGAAATATCGCGTAAAGCCGGACTTTCGCGGTGATATTTTTTTTGAACATTTTTCAGGGTAATCATACAGGGTAAGAACAGTATACCATAGTACCCAATCAAGGCTCAAGATTGCTTAGAGCTGTTGTTTTTCCCAAAGTTCAAAAAAGCGACCTCGTTTAATTTGTAATTCTTTCCAGGTGCCTTTTTCTAATAATTCACCATTTTCAAATAATAAAATGGTATCCATTTCTTGAATGGTGCTGAGACGGTGGGCAATTACCAGGGCGGTAATTTTTTCAAACACTTGATGCATTGCGTCTTTAATTTTTTCCTCAGATTCTGAATCAAGGTGTGAAGTGGCTTCGTCCATAAATAACAGACTTGGGTCTTTATAAATGGCGCGCGCAATTCCCACGCGTTGGCGTTCTCCGCCCGATAAACGAACCCCTTTTTCACCAATAAAAGTATCTGGACCGGCTGATAACTTTGGTAAAAAATCAGTGATATGTGCACTGTCCAACGCTTTGGTAAAACGCGCGTTTTGATTTTTTTGATTGCCTGAAGCCAAGATAATGTTATCGCGTAAACTAAAATTAAATACTTCAGTTTCTTGAGGTACAATGGCCACTTGTTCAAAATAACTAGTTTTGGCAATGGTTTTTAGTGAAATACCATCAACTAAAATCTCACCGGTATAGGATTCGTATTCTTTAAGTAATAATTTAAATAAAGTGGATTTACCGGCACCAGACAATCCTACTATACCCAAACGATCACCTCGATTAATATCAAACGAAATATTTTTTAAAACCATTCGGTCACCATAAGCAAACGAAACATTGCGGAGGCTAATTTGTTTCCAATTTTTAGGAAACGGAACTTTATTTTCTTCAGCGTCAATTTGAATAGGTGTAGCTAAAATAGTATTCAACCGGGTAATATCGTATTTGGCAATAATAATTTCTTGTGAAACTTCAGACAGTTCTTCAACTGCATCGCGCAAACTGCCAAAATACAGATTGAATAATAATAAGAAGGCTAAATCGTAACGACCCTGTTGGATGCCCCACACAATCAGTACGGTAATCGCTACCCGAAAAGTGTGTGACCAGATACCTTGGATGGCGGTTTTACTTCTAAACCATTTAGCGCGATTAACAGTAGCTTTAAAAACCGCCTGGGCCTGTGTTTGTAGCTTGGGAAATAAGCGCGGAAAAATATTCATTAATTTTACGGTGCGAATATTATTTACCACTTCAAACGAAAGACCAGTTAAATTTTCTTCTAAGGCATTAACGGCTTTGGCAGCGGCTGAAGCGCGTTTTTGGAGTGGAATGGAAATGAATAAGTAAGTTATAAAGAAAACAAGTAAAATCGCGCCAACGCGCCAATCAGTTCTAGATAAAATAAAAGTAATCCCGACAATGTTAATAATAATTTGAATTAAGTTATCAATCCAAATGCGGGTTAAACGATTCCAGCCATGTCCTCCATTTTGCAGACGCTTTAATTTGTTGCCCGTATTTTCGTGTTCGTGCCACAAAATATCCAACTGACTTAAATGAGTGAGTGCGTTGAGTTGGGCATCAAGTTGAATGCGTTCGGCTACTTGGTACATGGCGTATTTTGCACCTTGGCGCATGAGGTATACAAAATTTTGACTCACCAGCCAGAGAATTAAATAAATCCACAGTGGTCTCAGTGAAGTGGTAGGAGTAATCCCGCCAATAAACGCTAAGCTTTCAGACATTAAAAACACGGCGTATAAATTAAGCAAATCACTGAGTGCACGAGTAATTGAGCCAAACCAAAAACGCCCTTGATACGGGCGAATCAGGTTCCAGGCATCGATTAGTAATTTCTGGTAAGAATAGGTAGACATGAGCCACCTCGGGGAATCGAACCCCGGGCCTACACGTTACGAGTGTGTCGCTCTACCAACTGAGCTAAGGCGGCGTAAAGACCCGGCAAGGGGTCTTGAGAATTATTTTTGTACAACAATTTGACCAACCGTGCGACCATCACACGTCATAGAATAGGTGTTGGCGGTTGGAGCGGTGATAATTGTAAAGTCGTAGGCTTTAACCGCGTATTTAAAACTGCCAAACGCAACCGTGTGTGCTTTTGGATCACGATTGTCTAACATTACTTTTACCCCTTGTTTAAAAGTAAGTTTGGCGGGAAGAGCAGCACAGTCAACAAATTGAATTTTATAGGCATAGGTAGCCAACGCTTTTTGGTATGCTTCAGGTGTTTGCGCTGTTTTTGGCGGTGTTTTGGTGGTTGGTTTTACTACTGGTTTAGCATTAGTTTTTTCATCAGCGGTATCAACAGGCACGGTTATTTCTGCCGTACTTGATGGGGTGGTTTCAGTTGGAGTACTGGTTTTATTGGTCGTCATGGCCAAAATTAAGGCCGTAAGAAAAATAAGACCACCGATACTAAGGACAATGAGCTGTTGCTTTTTTGGTTCAAGGGTCATATGAGGAATTAATAATTAGAGCGGGTGACGGGAATCGAACCCGTAACTCAACCTTGGGAAGGTTATATATTACCACTATACTACACCCGCATACGGGGGAAGTATTCCCCCGTTATTTTTTATTTCGCAGTTGGTAAATTGGCAAATGGGTTATGCACGTTACCAACAATTTCGATTGAAGCGGAACGTAATTTATCATTCATATAAGTAGAAAAATCACGCGCAGTGCGTTTTTCTTCCAACTTAATTAAGTGGTAGCCAAATTGACTTTTAACTGGTGTAGCGGCTAATTCTCCGTCTTTAAGGGCAAAGGCCGCATCTTCAAATTCTTTGACCATGTCACCACGGCCAAACCAGCCTAAATCACCACCAACTTCTTTGGTACCATCAGTCCCAAATTCTTTGGCTTTAGCGGCAAAGTCAGCGCCTTTTTTGATATCAGCCAATACTTTGGCGGCCTGGGCTTTTACTTTGGCATCTTCGGTGGCGTCATTAACGACAAATAAAATATGGCGAGCGCGTGCTTGTTCGGTGGTAAATGAAGCAAATTTTGGATCAGTACTGCTGGCAAATTCTTCAGCAAATTTTTGTTCCAACAAGGTTGGTTTAAGTACTCGTTCGTAAAAATCAGACACACTTAAGCCTAAATTCTTTTTTACATCTTCGGCAAATTTACTTTCATCATTATCAAACCGAGATAAAATATCATCTTTTGCCTTTTCTTCTTCTTCGGCAGACACGGAAATATCCATTTCTTTGGCAGCGGTGGCTACTAAGCGATTAGCAATCAACCGACTGAGTACTTGGTCAGATTGTTCTTCTGGAGTAAATGGTGTAGATGGTTGAGTGCTGTAATACGTGCGTAAAGAATGTAAGTCAGAAATATAATCGCGGTAAAGAATTTTTTCACCATTAACCTTAGCTACTGGTAAACGTAAAATACTAGCTCCAGCTACCACTAATGGGTTCTCTGAGGTATTTTGTACCCCGTAGGCAGCGGCGCCACCAAAGCCAAGTAACACAATAACCGTGGCCACGCCTAAGCCAAGACCTAAGATTTTCTTAGTAGCGGCTGGTTTTGTGGCTGGTGTACTTGGGTCAGTTTCGGCTACTGGAGTAGCTTCTACCACCACCGCGTCTTTTGGTTCTAGTTCATCCATAGGGTTTAATGATTAATTAGATTATTTAAATTGAGCAGTGAAATAGTACCACCATTTTTGGGGATTACTCAAGACAGCTTCGTCCACAGGTGTGGTGGCCGGAACAGTCGTCTCTTGGGTAATTTCGGGAATGATCAAAACATTTTCGCCAGGTTTTTTTAGATTAAGTTCAGTTTTTGCCTTTTCTTCTAAAAAATTTTCAGTTTGCGAACGATCCAACAATTGTAATGAAGTGAATTTTTTATTTTCTAAGGAGCGAACCTCGTCTTGTAACTTGGCAATTTCTTGGCGCACTTGATAATCAGCATAATAGGCGCGCGCATAGCCCACGGCAATAATGATCAATAAACCGAGGAGCAAAAACAAAAACCAGCGAGCCAATAACACGCGTTCGAGGGCTGATTGTTTTTCCGTTACAGGCATAGCGTTATCCGCAGTATAGCACGATGTGGGTAAGTTGTCAGTCTAGCCAAGGAGCCAGTTTTTTGAGTTGATTTGGGAAATTAAATTCAGTGGTGACTCGAGTTTTACCGGCTTGACCGAGTTTTTTGGCTAAGGTCGGGTCATTAATTAAGTCATAAAGTGTATCGGCAATCGCGTTTTCGTCTTGGTAGGCATTAAACACATAGCCAGTTTGACCATTGAGCACCGCTTCTTCTACTCCCCCACTTTTACCCGCTACGCATGGTAAACCTGCCGCGGCGGCTTCTAAGAAAACCAGGCCTAGGCCTTCCTCAAACCCGTTATCTGGATGAGTTAAGAGCGTAAAAACCGTGCTGGCGTGAAAATAATCAGGTAATTCTTGGTGCGGTACTTCGCCCATAAACCGGACAATGTTTTGTAAAGAATTTTTTTGAACCAAGTCTAAAATTTCCGCTAATTTTGGTCCAGTGCCAATGATCAACCAGGCCAAACTTGGACTTTTGTCGGCAACTTTTTTAATTACGCGCACTAAGTGTGGAAAGCCTTTTCCATCAACCATTCGCGCTACGGAAATAATAGTTGGGCGTCCGGCAATGGCCAATCGCTCGGCCAAGGCGCGTACTTTTTCTTGGTTAGGGGTGGCAAAAAAAAGTGCTTCAGGGCCGGGATAGACCACTTGTACTTTGTGGGAAAACTCAGTGAATTGTAATGAAAAGCGACGAGCTAATGATGCGCTGTTGCAAATTATTTGGGTGGCCCGCTGACAAATTATTTTTACCATGCGGCGTTTCCACGGACGACGGCTGGCGGCCGCAATGTCAGTTCCATGTGAAAAAATAATAAACGGAATTTTACGGAAAAAATTAATCAGCACAGCCACATAGCCAACTGGTAAAATGTGGTGCACAATAATAATTTTAATTTTTTCTTTTTTAACAATTTTTCTAACCTGCCAGAATAATTTTAGCCAGTGTGGCCAAAAAAATCTACTCAACTGTTTAGTTCTAAAAATCTTTAAACCAGTTTCCTGAGTGACAAGATGTTTTTCACCCTTTAAAAACGGGGCTAAAATCACTGTCTGCTCAGGCACCAAGGCTTCACCAAGATTTTTAACATAGGTGGCAATCCCACCCACCTGTGGTGGATATTCTAAAGTGATAATTAGGGTACGTTTCATATGAGGCGCGGCGTTTATAATTGTTTAAAGCGCAACTGTTTAATTTCGTTTGGTTTAATTAAACCGGTTAACCACGCAACGAAGAGGTAGACTAATCCCCCAGTCATAATTGCTAATAATACATTATGGGAGCGAGTGTATAATTCTAAGACCGCACCGGCCATTATTGCCGTAGCAATTAATAATTTAATAATAACGGGTAAGAGAATGCTCCAGTCCACCTTTAATTTTTTTGGTAATAAGAAAAAACCAACCGTACCTAAGAGTACGTTGCCAATCAATGCCGCAATGGCTGCGCCACGAGCACCGTAGTGTGGAATATATAACAAATTGGCACTAATGTTTGCCAGTAAAGTAAACCCAGTTAACCAGGTTTGACGCCGCTCATAGCCACTGGCATTAAGGGCCGCACCCAACGGAAAACTAATAAATGAAAAAATTACACTAAAAATTAAAATTTGCAACGCTGGAACACTGTCAACATATTTTTCGCCAAAAGCAAATAGCATAATTGGTTTGGCTAAAATAAAAATTCCCACACTGAGTGGTACGGAAATGAGCAGTAAATATTTAAGGGCTAAACTAATTGTTTCGCGAAATTGCGTCGTACTGTTTTTGGCTAGTTCGCTGAGTCGTGGATACAGTGCGGCAATAAAGGCTAAGGGAATAAATTGAAAGGCAAAACTAATTTTTGAGGGTGTACTATATAACGCAACTTCAGTGCTGTCTCTCATGGCTTTGAGTAACACAACATCGCTATATGAATAAAACCGGCCAAAAATAATGGCCAAGGCAAAGGGCCATGATAAATACAACATTTTTTTGGCAGCTGGCCAGGAAGTATTTTTAAAGGTTAAGTTAAGACCGTGAGCGCGAGCGCGTGAATAACTAAAGATTACATTGGCCAATGAGGCATAAACAAAAGCGAACAGTAAAAAGACTACTTTTGCGCCGAGTAATAACCCAATCCCCCCAACTAACATGGTAATAAATTGACTACCAGCCAGAGCCCCGGCTTCGTAGTGCAATTTGCCACTGGCGCGCAAATATCCGTAAAAAGTTAAGTGGGTGGCGTCCAAAAGCATCGCTAAACCAGTAATTGAGATAAGGATAATAAATTCAGGTTCAAAACCATAACTTAAACCCACGGCGAGCATGGCAAGATAGGCCACAATTCCCGTAATTATCTTGATGCTTAAAATTTGGGTAACCAAGCTCGATAAACGGCTTTGATTTTGCGCACCATCGCGAATGAGCAGGTTATTCATGCCCAGGTCAATAAAGACCACAAATAGGGTGGAAAAGGCCAGGGCGGCCGTATAATCCCCTAACTCGGCTTTAGTTAAGAACCAACGCGCTAAAAACGCAAAATAAGCCAGGGAAATAATTTTCTGACCAATTGAACCAACTAACATTACCAGGGTATTTCGGGCAACGGACATAATTATGCATTATAGCACACCCTTACAGAAACAAGGCCATTTTCCTAGCGCATACTCGCTTCGATTGCATCTAGCATCCTAGTGTATCCTTGCTCAGTTAGAAGCTGGACGTAATTATCGTGTTTTAAAAATTTGGCGTTAACACCAGGATCATTAATTTCGTACCTTTTTTTAAAATCAGACAAACTTACCCTGAGAATCCCGTCATAAGCGGCTTTTTTAAAAGCCTTACAAGCTCGGGCCAAATTACCACCATGAGCCAAAACCCAATTTTCAACCCCAATTCCGCCCAAACCACCGTCAGCCTGTTCACCTTTTTTATAAGCATTAGCTTTTTTAAGCATTTCTTTGGCCGTAATTATATTAGCCAAAACCGACTTGTATTCATCTTCACCAAAATTCTCTTTAATATTATCTAACTTATCGCGCACCGCATCATGTGAGCCGTAGACTGACAGACTAGACTTTCGCACAAACGCAATATCAATGTCCACTGGTTTGACGCCAATGCCCGTAGCCCCAAAAAAACGTAACTGGTACAGATCAGTATCACCATTTCCCGAGTGAGACTCGTTTTTTTCAGGAGCCAATATGGTATTAAGGGCAGATACTATAGCACTTACTTTGTTTTCGTCCGCGGCGTCTAATTTAAGTATAAGATCAAAATCAAAACTTTCAGCCGTATTAGTGTGTCGACCTGTTGAACCAGTATCCAAAAGTTCGGCTCCCAATAAAGAGGTATCAAAACTTTCTTTCAAATTAATACCCTGAGCAGACAAGACTGCTTCGAGCTTAGATCTAATTGCTCGGCTAGTCACCGCTACTGTTTCAATTATTTCTGGTAATTCTTTTTTTGTAGTTTGGATCTCAGCCCACTGAGGATCGAATTCACTAGTTGGTTCCAAAGTATACTTTCCACCATCATAGTATTCAATTCCAGCAAACATCTGGCGCTCCTTATCATACATTTGCGGGGTAAATAAAATTTTTCCAGAAATATCTACAACTGGAACAAAATAACCATTTTTAACAATTTCTCCAATTAATCTTTTTCGTTCTGATTCTTCTTTACAAATAATGTAATCAATTTCTGTACTAGCAAAACCGGTTCTAATACCATGATGTTGTTTTGAAACTACGCCCGACTGAAACAGTTCATATTTTTTTCGTGAATAGTCCTTTACGGTGTCAGCTTTAGTCATTTGCCATTGACCTCGATCCTTAATTACTAACAAGACGCTGCCATATCCATTCGCTGCCATACCCTGGACAGTCTTACTAAAATCAGCCGGCTTAGTTGTCTGCTTTACTCCCTCAACCACCTCAAGATCAGTATCAAAAGGAGTGTGATCAGATGAAGAACTAGCTCCTAAATACTCTTTTGCCACTGAGCCATTCTGTAAAACAGAATCGAGATACTCAGTACGAACATGTAGCAAATTTTCTTTTTGAAACCGGCATCCTAGCAAAAACTCCGCGTTCTGGCTTCCATTTTCTTGGTACAGGGGTACAAACAGTTGCCGAGC
>DALYDF010000016.1:0-1305 GCA_031973355.1 Candidatus Magasanikiibacteriota bacterium | reverse complement strand
CGCCTTGTACATATGCCCGGCCACGATTATCCGCCACTTCTTTCTGAGTTTTCATGGCGCCCAAAGCTTCATCAATTGACTGATACCCAAGTGGACGCAAAAATAATTCAGCCACCTGATCAGTTGTTTTTTGACCTTCTTTAGCCCCCAAACTCTTGCGTAATTGCCCATATGTTTCACGAGCCTGAGCCGGGGTTATGTCACCTTCAGGCAAAGCTGATTCACCAGCTTCGGCTAGTTGAGAGTTAGCAAATAAGGTGTTGAGTTTGGCAATAAAATGTTTAATTCTTTTTAATTCCAGCGGTGGTATTTCTTCAGTTTCACCGCTATCCAAAAGCGCACAAGCTGATTCACCAGCTTCTAAGATTGTCAGATACTGACGCAGCGATCGATTATCTGAGTCAATATGAATCCGCAGCAAATCAGTATAGATGATCTGCATGCGTTTTTTATGACTAGCCTCTCTCAAACACGGGCTTAAACCCCGGTTAGATTGTAAAACTTCATCCAATCGGGTAGCCGGAAATAATACTTCAAAAATTTTATAAATTTTACCAACCAAAGGTAAATTATTTTTAATAAAGACAGATTCAATTTTTCGATAGGCTTCTTTTGGATTATCAACTTCCAAAAGCATCTTAAGAAGGGGCTCTAAAATACGTTGTACTTCTTGGGATGGTGATTTTGCTACCGCCTCCATTGCCTCGATATAGGCCAATCGTTTATTAGCCGGGATTTCGATTAGTTGATCCAAACTAGTAATTATCAAATCTAGAGTAGTCCGTTCACTTACCAAAGGTAAACATTCGGTTAGGATTCCGATAATCATTTGGATACGGTCTGGTTGCGTAATGACCCGTTCCAGCAAACGTATATCCACCAAATGCAGTGAATCTGGGGCGTGTGCTTCTATAAATTGATTGTATGTCTGAAACGATTTCCGTACCGCTGGTTCGTTTATTAAACGCGGTAAAAAACCTACCACCGCTTCAACCGATCCACGAGTACCGCTCCATAGTTTCGCCTCTTCAAGAACAGACACAACTCTAGTTCCTTGATCAGGATTTTTCACTAAATATTCAATCACCTTGTCCTGCACAAAGCAACCGGTACCATAATTATTGGATGTAAAATAATCCTGTAACGATTGATCTAATTTCTCATTATTACCAGACAGAAGACTTTTTTCAATCGCACCTTCTTGTACAGTGTAATATTCAGTTACTGCAGCCGCAATTTCTGGGAAGCTGTTTTTATACTTATATAATTTTCCCAATTCTCCAACGTTAAATTTCAACTGAGCTA
>DALYDF010000015.1:13692-21104 GCA_031973355.1 Candidatus Magasanikiibacteriota bacterium | reverse complement strand
TGGGGAATAAAAAATAAGGCCTTGAAAGCCTTATTTTTTATTGGAGCTCATTAGTACTGGAAGTTAGAACTGCAGTAACAAAAAACGATGCCATTCCTCCCACCTATATTTCTAAGCTATTAGAGATATAGGTGGGGCGGCATCGTCTTGTTGTCTCCCGAGGCTGTAAAGGCTCACGTCAATACTTCACATACTTCAATAACGCCTTGGTTAACATAGAGGAAGCGGGTAATAGAAGGAAATTTGGGTATCCTTAGTTCACACTCTATGCCGATTGTCTGGGCTTCAAGTCAGAGCTGATGGGTTATAAGAGTAGTGTCGAGGGTACCATTGAGGATGAAGGTGGAGTTCATACTGATATGGCATATATCATTTTTCGGGTCATTCTGTGTGATTTCAGAGTCAAGAGAAGATTAAAAATTTAGCTTAACTTAGCTAAGATCATAGCTTCTTCCCTTGACAAGAGAGGCTATTTGTGCTATACTTTCCCGTTCGATAACGAATGTCGAACCCAGCTCCTTATAACTAACGACATGTTCCAAACGCCTGGTGCGTAGCTTTGTGTGGGCTATTTAGATAATAGCGCATAAAGAGCTACGCACCCCCGGCTTGAAGTGGGGGTAAGATCGAAGATTCGACTCACGGAAATCGGAGACTCTCCCCATGAAGGATTCCTTCAACACCGCTTGCGGCACCGCCATCAACATCAACGAGGCGACCGCCAAGCACCTGGAAGCGCACCCGGAAGCTGCCGAGCTCCTCGGCGAGGCCATCGGCCGTATCACGCTCGGCGAGCGAAGCTTCGTCCTGCAGGAGGTGGACATGGGCCGCGTCATCGGACGCTCCGCGCTCGTGGACGCGCCCGAGGTCGCGCACGACCAGACCACGCTCTTCGCCTGCCGGACGGGCCGCGACATCCCGTCGCGCGTCATGCTCAACGTGGAGAAGCCGGAGACGTCGATCTTCACCGTGATCGCGGGGAAGCAGGACGGTTCGTGGAATCTCTACACCGGCTTCGCCGGTCCCAGCGCGCCGCGTGAGCCGCATGACTCTAACCTGAACGGCGACAACAGCAACGAGCTCCAGTTCTGGTGCTCACACGCGCTGGTGCACGACGCTGGCTGGAGCGAGCCCTTCGAGTCCACCTGGGACGAGGTGCTCGCGGCCGTCGTGGCCAAGCGCGCGGCGTAGGCAGCTTCGGCCGCCTGGGACATGTCGAACAACACTACTCCGCTAGGCGAAAGCTGAACGGGGTGTGTGAACGTCGAGGCGGTGCTCACGCATTGCCTCGGTCCTCTTCCGATAGTATCGGAACTGATGAGTCCTGATGAATATGATTATAGGACGAAAGGACAGAAAATAAAGTGCTCTTTACAATCAACACGACTTTAAATTGGTATCACATTATTTTTTTAGTAAAGAATATAGTGTGATACCAATTTCCCCATGTGGTTAGAAACCCGTGGGCATGCAGAGGAGTGATTCCATGGCGAAGCCGAAGAAGATGCAAGGTTACCTGGCAGTACGTTTGACGGACGAGGCGGCGCATGAGGTTCGGGGGCTGGCGGTTCATCCGTCGGTCCACGGGCACCACACCACGCTCCACTTCACCCCGACCGAGGAGGAGTACGAAGCGGCCTACGCCGCGCTCATCGGGCAGGGTGTCCGGCTGACCGTCCTCGGGATGGTGCAGGACGACCGGGGTCAGGCCCTGGCTGTCCAGCTGCCGCAGGGTGTGGCGTGCAAGAACGCCAACCCGCACGTGACCATCTCGTGCGCCGAGGGCACCACGCCCAAGTACTCGAACGAGCTCCTCGCGAACGGCGCGCCCCTGGCGCTGGTCGCGCTCACCGAGCTCGCGGGTACGATCGAGTTCGTGAAGTTCTAGCCCCCTCGGGCATTGGAGTCGTGTTGTTGGATCTTTGACCGGGCTTTCGGGCCTGAACAAAGTCCTTTGACCGGGTTGAGCGCTCTGCTTGGCCCCTCCGACTATTTTCTTTAACTAATAGAGGAAATTAAGGAATAAAAAACAGCCCACTATTGGCTGTTTTTTATTTGAGCTTTGGCTCGTTGATTAGCTCAAGTAGTTGGGAGATATTAAGATAAACCATAATAATTTTGTATGAGAACACTATATCAAAAATATAGAGTATAGCCTACCATTACAAGTTTACTTAGTTTTGAGCATCGGGGTATTCGGTCACCATCTGCTGCTTAAATTCCATCTTATCTTCTCTTAATATCCCAAGTGCTTGTAAATCGTGTTCTAAATCGGCTAACTGCTTCTCTGTCCATACCTGCTGCTGAATACAAATTAAGTCTTCGGAAGATCCTATGGGTCCACCTGGGACTGGAATAGGTTCGGTGGCAATACCTATTATTTGGCGCAAGTTGGGATATTTTCTGAGTATTCCAAAACAATAAAGCCCGAGAGTCTGCTGCCTTATGTGGCGGTATTGTTCATATGTTATAGTCCCTTCTTGAAATTTGGGATGAGCAAAAGTCATAAAACAATAAGCAATCCCGACATTGTCTACGGTATCAGGTGGAGGTAACATACAAGTGAAAACTCTGTCCTGGGTATTTGATTTTTTCAGTACCTGTAAAATTCTTTCGCCGTACACTCTACGAGTTAGCCTTGGTTCAAGTGCCATGTAGCGCACTACACTTTCTTGAATTGATAGGTCCACAGTAGGTTTATTGGGGGAGAACATGTCCCCACTCAACATTTTGGTGGTAAAGTTTTCTATTAGACCGTCCCATAGATAAGAATTTTGGTCTGCAGCTTTTTTTCTTATGTATTCGGGATTTGTACGCATACCTGTATAAAATCCCTGGTCCAAACCAACCTTATCACTTGGCGACCAAGCAGGATTTTTGGGATGAACAAAATCATGCTTGCCTTCGTCGTTAGTATGGGTTAAGTAATAAGCTAACAATTCCTCTTCGCCAGTGGTGTAGATTAAATTACCTGAACGGATAAAGTGAGCTTTGCGTTCCAGATAATCTGTAAAATCCTTAACAGTATCAAGTTCTTCCATGGTTAAGTCCAAAGTGGCATCATTCATTACATGTATAAAATTTCCAGAGGGATGCACATCGCCAATGGTGAAAGGAGCGTAAAGTGGACTATCTGAGTTATGATGTTCATCAGCTAAGAGGTCAGGTCTAATCATGAAACTACCGCTATCCCCGTGAAAATAACGACTGCAAGCTTCACTCGCTCCCAGAGCAACGGCGATTAAATATATTTTTCTGTGTGAGGGTGTGGGAATTTGAATTGGAAACGGCTGTTGGCAGGCCGCATCCAGGAAAACCTTATCTGGGTGTTTGGTAATCCACCTCTCTGCGCCCCTAAGCTGGTCTACTGACTCGGCCACTGCATGTCTGTACCAACGCTTCCACGCTAAGTCGGTATCAATATCTTTTTTCCAAGGAATTTGTTTGTCACTAAAAATAATTACGTTATTACCACATACGACCAATAAGTCGCATAATTCTTTGCCTGGGCTTCTATATACATTAGGGTACGCCCAAAGGTTTAAGAAGGTTTTGTCGGCCAATCGGGCTAAGTATCGCTCAGAAGGTGTAGTGCCTTGATTTTTCTTAATTTCAGCCATAGTTTGAATTCATTTTGTAAATGATACCATCTTTATCGGTGGTTGTCTGAAAAGGCCTTCCGTCTTTTTTGGCGAATGGTTAGCGGAAAAACCAGGAAAGTGGTTGTAAGAAAACGTCAGGATGGAACAGCCTAGAGATTAAGTTTACAGGCTAAGTTTTTTTGCTATAATTAGGCAATAAGCTAATTTTTTATTAAGTTTATGTCTCAGCCCACACTTGATCTTATAGTCATTGATGATAACCTTGAAGCCTTAGCGGTGCGTGCATGTCTGGAGCGTTGGGGTGTTAAGGTTAACTTACATCTTATTGGCAAGGGTTCTGACTTAGTTCAGTTGTTCTCTCAACCCGAACGTCTATCGCCCCATATTTTGATTACTTGCCATGGAACCAGTAAAGGTATCGTCTTGCCAGAATTAGCCCCGCAAATCGCAAAAAAGGAACCATTTTCTTCCGTCCTCAGACCCTCTGATCTGAAGGGGGCACTACGCCTAAATGGTCAGATTGTGGTCATTACTGGTTGTACCACGGGTACCCAAAATTTCGCCAAAGTATTTTTGAATGATGGTGCTCGCGCTTATATTGCCCCAAAAGGTTATCCTGAGGCGGATAGCTCGCTTTTATTTATAGTTAATTTTTATTATTTCTTGTTGGTTAAGAATCTTTCAGCTAACCACTCTTATAAGAGAGCTGTTGCTATAGAGAAAGAGCAGGATGATTTTTTGTACTTCAGCAAAAGTTAGATTTGCGATATTTAAAAAAGAGGCAAAATTATTTTGCCTCTTTTTTCTGCACTTCCTCCTTAGTTTAGTTGTCTGCAGCGGTCACAAAGTCGGTGACCACCTGTGCCTTTTTTGCGGTTTCGGGTTTCAATGTTGTTACCTTCTGTGCATAGGTTGGAGTTGTGATAAACCTCAGCCCAACGTTCAATTGAATGAAACGGTTCGATTTTAGCCATAGTAATTTTAATTATTTAATTTGCTAGTATCTTCAGAACCTGGTAGTATTGCTTTACAATTAGGGCAAAGTATTTGCAGGGAAAGACGCATTGATACTAACGGGTATATGCGTCTTTTTTAATTGGGAATTTTAAGTGGCATAGGAGTCTAGTTACTGCACTATATGCTTACAGTGCGTACATTGAATCAAAAAAAAATTAAAGCTGCATCTGCCCTACTTGAGTAGGCGGCCAGATTTCATCAATACGAATTCTTGCTACTGCCCTACTTACGTTAAAAGTTGTGGCAACAATTTCAACCGCAGTATTTGTTTTTGTTGACGGTAGATTTTTTGTTCCTAATTTTCCTGTTGATTCCAATAAGTCTTCTAGCGCCTTGTAAAGTAATGGTTTAGGTAAAAGTAAGGAACCAATAGCCATATTAGCTTGGTATTCCCACCATTGGCCACCATAACCTACTTTTTCTGTAGCTTGGTCTCTACAAAGAACTTTTGGTTTACTTAAGTCACTGTAGTCTGCAAATAAAGAATTCATGCTATTGGGCTCTAGGCAAAACAAGTGTGTATGCATAAGTCCGTGTCCACCTTCATGGGCCAATGTCGAACGTAATCGGTGCTCGGCCGCGCTAGTTCCTTCTCTGTCAAAAGAGCTGTCTATAACAACGCCACGTACACCATTCTTACCAAATTCAGTATAACCGAGTAGACCATCAGATAAATCTTTGTATTCAATGCCCACACCGAACCTTTGTTCGATGAAGCGATCAATTCTAATAGGCTCAGGCTTAGAAGGGAGTAATTTGAGTGTCCGCAAAGCTTCAATACACATAGAGTCTACTTCTTCTGGCTTAAAGTATACCCTCTCACGAAAGGGGCCAATGCCATTGGTAGGTAAACTCTTCATACTACTTTTTCTTGTTATTTATTTGGTCCATCAATTTTTTCATATCACTCTCTGTCACGTTTTTCCCGCTGGCGGCTTTTCTCAATAAAACTCCTATAGTGGCACTGGCCGGTGGGTTTGTTTGGGCTATCTTTTTTACCTCCTCGACAACAACACGCTCGTCATATTTTTCCATTTCTTCTACGCTCACGTTAAAGAATTTGGCCATTTCAACCAAAACTTCTTTACTGGGATTTCTTCTCCCAAGTTCAATGTCTGAGATGAAGGCAGGGGACCGACCAAGTTTTGCCGCAAATTCGCGGAGAGAGAGGTCTTTTTTGTCTCGTTGCTGCCGAATGTATTCACCTAACTTCATATTGCAATATAAGCTTATCATGCACGAACTTGTTTGTCAACTCAAAATCTGTGCAACTGTTAATAAATAGTCCAATTGACTTGAACATTGAAGATAGTATACACTAAAATCACAATTTAATAGGACCTAACCCTCAGGTGTTAAAACCTTAGGTATGGTCGAAAACTGCAACAACACAGAGATGGCTTCACCGTCTTTGGCATTGTTGTTGCAGTCAGTACTCGAAAGGGTGCTGGGCCCCGCAAGGGGCCGCCAAGGATACGGTGGGCCTTTTTTGTTTTTAATTTTTATATGAAGCAAATTATTTTTAGTCAAACTAGAATGTGTGTCAGCTTTGTTTTAATTGTGGCGGGGTCGAGCTGCACTGCTTACAATGTATTTGATTTTACTCATACAACTAATTTTGTTGACCCTGTACTTGCGTCTTTTGAGCCTATTGTTCCGAATGAACCACCACCTCAGCAATACTATTATTACAACTACTACACCCTGAAAAATTTAGCTTACAGTGTGGGCATTTTAACAGCCGGTGTTCTACTTAGAAAACGAGAAAAATATGGGCACACTCAACTCTAAAGGCGTTTCAGATGTAGTAGTTCCATCAGTAAAATGTCGGTGTATTATTTGTGGTAGCTTTAATTTTTGGGCCAATTCTATCTCCCTTGGACGGTCTCGGTGCAAAGCCTGCAAAAGTCTGCTTACGCAAGAAGGTATTTATACTGAGCCAGACCGCCTGCGGTGGTTAAAAAAGAATTATCAGCATTTAGCTAATATAGCTTTTATTATACTTACTGTTTGGATTATCTGGGGCAAGTACCAAGTTCGAATAGGGGCTCTGGGTTATGGTACGTTATTCTGTATGATTTACTGGTACGGAGTATTAGAGGGAGAAAATTAATGCTGTTGATTTTTGCTTTAGAAAAGGGTAACTTGGGTTGGTAAGCAGAATGACTATTAATATGAAAATTTTGACCCAAGAAGGGGAATTAGTTTTTTATTGGCTATTAAAGAGTGGGCTGGATAACTCAACATCATGGCTAAATTTTTTAGATTTCTATAAAAAAACTGGACTAACTTCTTTTGAAGTGGTCGGGTTACTTGATGAATACCAGAAAGCGGGTGCAATTCAGATATTTGATTTTCATATTTCAAAACTCTTTTATCTTATCTCGTATAACCGATTAAAGGGTGGTAAAGATAAAGGTTTTGAGGTTGCCAGCAAAACAACTGAGTTGTTTAAATACCTAAGTGCCGAGCAAATTGAAACATTAAATAAAACTGAGTGTCTGTATATACCGTTTGATCGAGCTTGGTTAGACGAAGTGTTTTGGGGAGTAGATTATGGTTTTTCAGAGGGAATGAGGTTTAAAATCAAGGTCGTTGACCTCACTTCGTTTGCCAAGCAAATGAGTATGTTTTTCAATAGGTATAAAGAAGACCTGGTGGATTCAAGTGATATAAAAGAAACCCACTACTTTTCTTATGAAAAACAAAAGTGGGACGTATCTATTTTTTTGAAACAACTCGTTAAAGCTGGCCATAAAAAAACTGCGCTTAGTATTTCCGCCTGGGATATTA
>DALYDF010000015.1:0-13588 GCA_031973355.1 Candidatus Magasanikiibacteriota bacterium | reverse complement strand
CCAGAAGACGTTACTGATCAGATAAATTTTAGTCACCAATACAATTTAGTTCCTACCTTATTTACGATGGAATCAGAAGGTCTTTTGTCTATTCAAAATATAGTCTTCCCTGACAAAGATGGTGGGTTGTCAAATGGCGTTGAAGTGGTGGTAAAGATTGAACCAGAATGGAATTCTTGGTTCCAACAAGAAAAAAATAATAAGGCGAACACCATTGAGTTGAACTACCAAGAATTCCGCTTTGCAGAGGGTGTGTTGTTTAGAGATGGCGTATCCGCTGTCCTGATATTCAGGGAAAAAACTTTGGAGCGCGATATTATGGAGACCGCTTTCACTAAAGAGATTGATGAGAGGATTGATCTGGATTTGTTTGATACCGAGATTACCAGTGATAAGAAACGCAAAGCTTTTTTTGATACAGCCAGACGGATCAACGAAAAAATTAGTAAGAAATTTGGACTTAAACAGCGGGATTTTTTCGTTGTTAATCACTCTGAAAATGCACTATATAGAGCCATAAAATAAGCGTGGTGAGTAACTTTACTCACATAAAAATCACCGATCATTTAGTATGCTGGACCACAGCATGCTTTTATTTTTTACCAGTGCACTGGTCAATTCATTATTGACCATATGAACATTAATGCGAAACCTGAAAACGAATTGTTTTCAAGTTATGACTTGAGTGTTGCCGCTGCACTTTGTGCTGCAGGGTTCACACTTCTGGGAATAAAGAGAAACCGTGGTAATAGGGTGTTGTTCCTATTTGAGCACTCTGAACAATTAGTTGCTGACGCTTCAGCACATTGGAATGGACAGCTTCAGGTAAATAGCCTGGATTTCTTCAATGCGCTCAAGAATCTGAAGAACCAGCTTTACTCTAACCAATATGATTCCTGAGCAAGAGCTAAAACGTTTCCAGGAACTTTACCAGCTACAGTTTGGTGAGTTTATTGATTTGGAGGAAGCACAAGACAAAGCAGTAAAACTATTAGAACTAGTGCGCCTGGTATATCGGCCAATCCCGACTGGTGCCAAAATTAACCCCACTTAATTAACTGGCGTATGAAGTCAATTGAACGAAGATTTCAGTTGGTGTTGACGAAAAAACCAGGTCTCAGTTCTTACCTCTGTTTTGCTCAAGCCGTTATGGACCAAAAGTTCTCTCATAAGGCTATTCAAATTTGGTTTGAACGTCTGGTAGATAAACAAGATTACAGTCGTGAGGATCGAGTGCAGTTAGTCAGGCAACTGCACACTTTAAGTAACCCGTCTGAGGACGGAAGAATATAGGGGTAATTTGCCCGCCCAGGAGTTGTTTGGATCTTAAAAGGATAAATCATCCATCTTGGGCGGGTACGCCTCTTAAATAACCCATAAATTATGAAAATTAATGTTGACGACTTAGTGTTCAAATTTAAGTTTCGGGATGATGGAGATTTCCCTGCACAAGTAACTGTCACTATTGGGCAATTTGAAGTTAGGGGCTTTGCTATTAGGAAGACTAATTTCCCTACAGGTACTAAAAGGCATGCCTTATACCCACCCGCTAAAAGTATGGGTGGTGGTAAATGGCTACATATTGTTCGTGCACCAGAGAAGGGAGATTGGCAAAAGTTTGAAGACATAGTGCTTGAACAATTCGACAAAGAGTATACAGATTATTTAATGACAAAACTAAACTCTGGGGGTAACCCAGACAACATTAATTTTTAAGTCATATTACTATAGTACTAACTAGGACTATATAGTACTTCTACTATTAAGTGCTAAATACTATACGGGTGGTAGGATTACACAACTGTGTGGTGAAAAAATACTACCACCCTGCTATAGTATTAGCGAGAACTAACCAAATATATATGAAAAATTCCTTACGGTATGTAATGTATTGCCGCAAATCGACGGACAGTGAAGACCGGCAGGTTCAGTCAATTGAAGACCAGCTGAGAGAGTTGAAGCGAGAGGTTGAGCGGCGTGGTCTAAATGTGATTGAAACTTTTTGTGAGTCAAAGTCTGCTAAGGAGCCAGGCAGGCCGTTATTTAATAAAATGATGGAAATGGTGTCACGTGGTGAGGCAGATGGAATCATTGTTTGGAAACTTAACCGTCTGGCAAGAAATCCCATGGATGGTGGGCAGATTCAGTGGTCACTTCAACAGAATATATTAAAATCTATTATTACTGTTGGACGAGAGTATTTACCGGCTGATAACGTGTTGATGATAGCTATGGAGCTTGGCATAGCAAATCAGTACATTTTAGATTTGAGCAAGGATGTTACTAGAGGCATGCGGACTAAAGTTGAAAAAGGGTGGAGGCCTGGGCGTGCGCCCATTGGTTACCTAAATGATTACTACGGTGAGAAAGGTAATAAGGTTATTCATGTTGATGCTGAGCGGTTTCCGTTGGTTAGGAAAATGTGGGACATGCTACTAGCAGGTCATTATTCAGTATCTTTTATTTTGAAGACGGCAACTGAAAGCTTGGGTTTGCGTACACAAGATGGTAAGACCGTCAGTACAAACGGAGCTTTTAAAATTTTCACCAACCAATTTTACTGTGGTGAGTTTATTTATAATGGTGAGTTACACCCAGGGAAACATAAACAAATGATTACCAAAGAAGAATTTGATTTAGCCCAAGCTATTTTAGGGAGGAAAGGAAAACCACGACCTAAACATAAGCGACTCCCGTTCAACGGGACTATTGAGTGCACTGAGTGTGGTGGTATGGTTGTAGCCGAAGAAAAGTTTAAAACAATAAAATCAACTGGCCAAACTAAAAAGTACTTATACCATCATTGTTCTCACAACAAACGCAACATGGATTGCCATCAGAAGTCCATTACCCATGATGACCTGATAAGCCAAATTAAATTTCAGTTGGAAAGTATTACCATTCCAGAGGAATTTTTACGGTGGGCATTGGAAATTTTGCGTGAACAACAGGCAATTGAAGAGACTGACCGAACTACCATTTTAAAAAGCCAACAGACTAATTTCAATGCCTGTGTGCAGCGGATTGATAACTTACTAAGCCTGTTCATTTCGCCACAAAACATCAGCAAAGATTTGCTTACGGATGAAGAATTTAAAGCGCAGAAGTTAACCCTGATGGCAGAAAAAGCTCGACTTGAGCGAGAGCTAAGGAACACCGAGCTTCGAGTTAATGATTGGTTTGAATTAACCGAGAAGACATTCAATTTTGCAACTTATGCCAAGTATTGGTTTGACCAAGGGGATTTTGAACAAAAGACTCAAATTTTGAGGTCACTTGGTCAGAACTTTAAAATGATGGACGGGAAACTCAGTATTCAACTACAAAAACCGTATTTAACGCTAAAAGAAGGGCTAGAAAATGAAACCCTCAAAAAAGCCCGAGTAGAACCAATACTTTTTGGCTTAAATGAAACAAAAAACAGCCCTTCTGAGACTGTTTTTGCTACTTGGAGCGGGTGGCGGGAGTCGAACCCGCATCATCAGTTTGGAAAACTGACATAATAACCGCTATACGACACCCGCATAACTCAGGGACTAGTTTATTAAATTTTGCCTTTTTTGTCAACCTTGAAAAATATCCTAATTTAGGCTAGGATAAGCCAATATGAACCAGGTTAATCACATTGTTAGTCATAAAACTGACCTAGACCAGCGCTTTGCGATTATTCGGGCCGTGCGGGAATGGTTTTGGGAAGAAGGCTTTATTGAGGTGGAAACCCCGCTGATTTTGCGTTTGCCCGGACAGGAACCACATTTAAGTTTAATGAAAACTGAGATTTATAATGAAAAAGGTGAGGTTTTTCCTGCCTATCTGCACACCTCACCAGAATACGCGCTTAAGAAAATGTTGGCCGCTGGTTACACCAAAATATTTTCTTTGGGAAAGGTATTTCGTAATCAAGAGAGTTTTGGTGGCACTCATAATCCGGAATTTACGATGATTGAGTGGTATCGGGCCAATAAAGATTTTAATGCGTTGATTGATGATGTGGAAAATTTGATTGATGTGGTGGCAGAAAAAACGCAATTACCGATTGACTGGAAATTTCAGCGGTTTCACATGCGGGAATTATGGCAAAAATTTGCTAATGTAAATTTGGATGATTACTTAGATAAGGAGTCAATCCTAAGGCTCTGTCGTGAAAAGGGATATAATCCTTTAGAAACTGAAGGGTACGAAGATTTATTTTACCGGATTTTCTTGAACGAAATTGAACCACAACTGGCCAAGCTGGGGGTGGTGGCGGTACATCATTATCCGTTACCAATGGCCGCGCTTTCACGCCAATCTGAGACTGATCCGGGCTATGCCGAACGTGTGGAAATTTATGTAGATGGAATTGAACTGGCTAATGGTTTTTCAGAATTAACTGATGGACAGGAGCAGTTAAAGCGTCTCCAGGCTGAACAAAAACAACGTGCAGGCTTGGGCCGGGATGTGTATGATATCGACCTGGAATTCATTGATGCCGTTAATAACATGCCCAAATCTGCGGGGATTGCCCTGGGAATTGATCGGTTGGTGATGGCCCTGACGGGTTGCCAAAACATCAATGATGTGCTAGTATTACCGGCGTCAGAATTGTTTTCTGAACCTCAAAAATAATAATTTCACCTAATAATAATGATATGGGAGATACTACTGATATTCGCAAAGGCGCCGTGATCCGCCACCAAGATAACTTGTATGTGGTTTCTGATGCGCAATTTGTAAATCCAGGTAAAGGATCAGCCTTTACCAAAACTAAGCTTCGGGGAATTACCACTGGCCGCGGTATGGAAATTACCTACAAGAGTGGTGAAAGCGTAGATGTAGTACAAGTAAACCGTCAAAACATGCAGTATTTGTACAAGAATGGTGAGTTTTTTTCCTTCATGAACAAAGACACTTACGAAACTGCTGATGTAAATGCAGATACAGTGGGTGATGATGCCAAATATCTTAAAGATGGTTTGGAGGTAATTGCGTTGATGCATGAAGACAGTGTAGTAGCGATTGAATTACCAAAGAAAATTCAATATAAGGTAGTAGAATCACCACCAGCGGTGAAAGGTGATAGTTCAGGTGGTAATGTGACTAAAGTGGCCGTAATGGAAAATGGTTTAAGTGTGAATGTGCCGATTTTCATTAAAGAAAACGAAGAAATTTTGGTAAATACTGAAACAGGCGATTACGGTGGACGGGTGACAGAATAATTTTGGAGAATTAAAAAACCCGGTGAATAACCGGGTTTTTTAATATGAAATTTTTAAATATTCTTTACTGTTTTTACAATCGCTTCAGCATCGATTTCTTCATAGGCCAATAATTCCGTTGGTTTACCACTCATGGGTAATTTTTTAACAGCCAAGGAAATAACTGGGGTTTTAAAGCCTGTTAAAGCCGTACTTACTGCTTCGCCAATTCCACCTTCGGGATAATGATCTTCTACCACAATTAGGGCGTTAGTTTCTTTAGCGGCTTTTTTAAGCGTGGCTACATCTAGTGGTTTAATTGAATACAAGTCAATTACCCGTGCAGTAATACCTTGGGTTTTTAATTCTTCATAAGCCTTAAGCGCTTCAACCAAAGTAATTCCGGCTGCAACAATCGTGACTTTATCGCGCCAACTAGAACGTAAAACAGTGCTCCCCCCAATAGTTAATTTGTCAGTTGGTTCGTAGATTGGCTCAACTGCGCTGCGAGTAGTACGCACATACACAATTCCTCTGTGCTCAGCCGCGCAAATACTTAATTTTTCTTCAGCCACATGATCGGCTGGATAGAGAACTACTGAATTGGGAATGGCACGGAATAAACCCAAATCCTCCAAACCCATTTGTGAGCCACCATCTTCACCAATTGATACACCACAGTGTGAACCAACAAATTTAATATTGGCGCCACTGTGACGGGACATGCGAATTTGATCAGCCGCGCGCGTAAAGAAAGCGGCAAAAGTAGACACAAAAGGAATTTTCCCTCGACGAGATAAACCCAGGGCCACGCCGATCATATTTTGCTCAGCAATAAACATTTCGAAAAATTTTTTTGGATATTTCTTTTTAAAGGTGGCCGCAAAACTAGAATTGCTGACTTCGGCATCGAGTACGACCATGTTGGGGAAATGCGGAAACATTTCTACGAGTGCGTGACCGTAGGCTTCGCGTGTGGCCATTTTATTAGCGTAATCAGTGATGCGGTCAATTTCTTTTAAAGCCTTAATTTTTAGTTTAGCCGGTTTTTTATTGGCTGGTTTGTTAAGTTTAATTACTAATTTTTCATTCACTTGTCCTAAACCAGTTAAAGCGCGGGCTAATTCTTCGATAGTTAGAGCTTTGCCATGCCAACCTTCTTTATTTTCCAAAAACTTCACACCCTTACCCTTAATAGTTTTAGCAACAATCATGAAGGGTTGTTTAGATTTTTGGGCTTGAGAAAACGCAGTTTTGATTTGGGTGGGATTGTGTCCATCAATTACCACTGTTTTCCAACCAAATGATTCGGCTTTCTTTTTATAATTATTCGCGTCTGTGCCAAACATTGTTTCACCACGCTGGCCTAAACGATTTACATCAACAATCGCAATTAAATTATTAAGTTTATAATGCGCCGCACTCATCATGGCTTCCCAATTTGAACCCTCGGCCATTTCACTATCACCCAGAAGTACGTAAGTTTTGTAGGGAAGTTTATCTAAATATTTAGCATTAATCGCCATACCCACACCAATTGATAGACCTTGGCCAAGTGAACCAGTGGCGGCTTCGGTAAAGGGAAAGTTTAATGTTGGGTGACCTTCAAGTCTACTGCCAAATTGGCGTAAAGTTTGTAATTCTTCTTTGGAAAATCCGCCGGCTACGCACCAGAGCGCGTAAAAAAGCGGGGAAGCATGGCCTTTGGAAAAAATTAAACGGTCATTATTTGGATTATTAGGATTTTTAATATCAAACCGGAAAAACCCACCAAACATGAGCCCGGCCATTAAATCAGTAGCTGATAAAGAAGAAGTTGGATGACCAGAACCAGCGGCCGTGGTCATGGTGAGGATATGGTGGCGGATGGTTTTGGAAATTTCGAGAAGATTATTTTTCATAAAACAAAAGCACTGCTTAGGTGCTCTTATTTTATCACAGAAAATTGTTTGCGGCCATTAACTGATGCGTGTAAAACGCGGAACTTTTTTACCTTCCCATTCTACTTCTTCTAAAAATACTTTTGCCGGACGAATCCACGTAGTTTTATCTCCGTATTCAGTTTGATATATGATGGCTGGTTCTTCAGTAGCTTCAATAATACCATTTCCAATAATCGTGTAAAATTGATTAGGATTTTTGTAATGAAAATACCGCGCGCCAACTGGTACCTGAGTTTTTAGTTTTTTCAAAATCATTGCAAACTCAGCGCTATCTTTCATATTATTTAATCCACACCGATTTAATGTTTACAAACTCCCGGATACCAAATGAGTATAGTTCGCGACCAAAGCCAGAACGTTTCACGCCGCCAAGTGGTAAACGTGGATCAGATTTTACCATGCCATTAATGAAAACTGAGCCAACCTCAATTTGGGCAGCTAATCTTTTGGCTCGTTCTTTGTCACTGGTCCATAATGAGGCACTCAGGCCAAAGTCAGAATCATTGGCTACCCGAATGGCTTCGGCTTCATCTTTTACCGTAATTACGGCCGCCACGGGACCAAAGATTTCCTCGGTATAGGCAGGCATTGAAGAATTAATATCTGCCAAAATGGTTGGCGCGTAAAAGGCACCAACGCGACCTAGCTTTTGTCCGCCAGTAACTAAGCGTGCGCCTTTTTCTAAAGAAGATTTAACTTGTTTATCAATTTCTTCAACAGCTTTGGTGCTCATCAGTGGACCCATTTGGGTATTAATATCAGTTGGATCGCCAACAATAATGTTTTCAAACGCTGTTTTACAAGCCGCAATAAACTCTTCGGCCATAGATTCCACTACAATAAAACGTTTGGCTGCTAAACAAACTTGCCCGCAGTTTAATAAACGAGAAGTCGTAGCCGCTTGAGCTGCTGCCGCAATATCCGCATCCTCTAAAACAATAAACGGATCAGAGCCACCCAGCTCAAGTACAGATTTCTTTACTTCATCCGCCGCAATCGAAGCCACGGCGCGGCCAGCTTTTTCTGAACCTGTTAAAGTCACGCCAATAATTCGCTTATCACGAATAACTCCTTCAATCGTGCCAGAACTAACCGGTAAATTTTGAAACACACCGGCTGGGAAACCAGCCAATTGAAAGGCTTCTTGAATTGCTTCAGCGCAGCCTTGTACATTGGACGCGTGTTTCATAACCACGGTGTTACCAGCCATAATAGTGCCAGACGCAAAACGAAAGAATTGCCAGTACGGAAAATTCCACGGCATCACAGCCAGAACTGCTCCTATTGGGTCAAAGCGTACGTAACTAGTACTCGCATCACTGGGTGCATTTTCTGGAGTTAAAAATTTCTCAGCATTCTCAGCATAATAATCACAAACGGTAGCACATTTTTCTACCTCAGCTTTGGCTTCTTTAATTGTTTTGCCAATTTCCAAAGTCGCAACCATGCCATATTTCTCAGCATTCGCACGCAAAACCTCGGCAACCTGTCGCATCTTTTCGGCTCGCTCGGCAAAACTTTTATTTTTCCACTCTAAAAAAGCACTCTGGGCCAAGGCTAACTTAGCCTCAATTTGTTCAGGAGTTAATTCAGTAAATTCACGGATGGTTTCGCCTGTGGTTGGGTTGATGGAAATGAGGGGCATATACATTCATTAGATTATACATTTTTTCTCCTGCAATTCTTTGGTCAAAACCCGTTCATTTTCCGAATAATCAATGGGCAGGTCAATTAAATGTACACCTGGAGTGCTGAGAGTTTTTTGTAATAATGCTGCCAGATCATCAATTTTTTCAGCGCGATAACCATTGGCACCGTACGCTTCGGCGTATCTAACAAAATCTGGATTGGTAAAATCCAAACCATAATTGCCATGGCCCATGGCTTCTTGTTTCCATTTAATCATTCCATATCCACTGTCATTCAAAATTAAAACTGTTAAATTTAATTTTAAACGCACTGCAGTTTCCATTTCCTGAGAGTTCATCATAAAACCGCCATCACCGCAAACAGTTAAAACTTTTTTATCTGGATACATAAGCGCCGCGGCCATGGCTGATGGCAGGCCAGCACCCATAGTCGCGAGTGCGTTGTCGAGTAAAATAGTATTGCGTTCATGTGCTTGGTAATACCGCGCAAACCACAATTTATACATGCCATTATCAAGGGTAATAATCCCGTCACTCGGCATGGCTTTGCGTACTTCACTCACAATTCTCTGTGGAATAATTGGAAAACGATTATCACCAATATCACGCACTAAATGTTCATCAATCTGATTTTTTACCTTTAAGAAATAATTAAAATCCCAATTTGCGTTTGGTTGTAATTTTTCTTTAAGTTGCCAAATGGTATTACCAATATCACCAATCACTTCTAAGTTTGGGAAGTACACTTCATCTACTTTGGCACTTAAAAAATTCACATGAATTACTTTCGCCTCGCCAGCCTTCATAATAAAAGGCGGTTTTTCTACGACATCATGGCCTACATTAATAATTAGGTCAGCGCGGTCAATGGCACAATGCAAATAATCATTACTGGAAAGCGCGGCTGTGCCCAAATATAATGAGTGTTTTTCATCAACTACGCCTTTACCCATTTGCGTGCAGAAAAATGGAATGCCAGTTTTATCAATAAATTCGCGGAGCATGTTGGAAACCAATTTGCGATTCGCGCCAGCGCCAATTAATAATAACGGATGTTTGGCCGCAGTAATCATGGCCACAGCCTGCGCAATCGCTTTATCTTCTGGAACAGCACGACGGGCTTTATTAACGGGAATAATTTGTACATCAGTATCTTCGGCGGCAATATCTTCGGGTAATTCCAAATGTACAGCGCCGGGGCGCTCTTCTTCGGCCACGCGGAAAGCCTCGCGAATCATGGAAGGAATTGAATGGCTACTGACAATTTGTTTGGCATATTTGGTCAAGGGTTTCATCATGCCCACCACATCAACAATTTGAAATTGACCTTGCTTACTTTTTTTAATTGGTTTTTGGCCAGTAATCATGAGCATAGGCATGGCACCAAGTTGGGCATAGGCGGCGGCGGTAACAAAATTAGTGGCGCCAGGTCCAAGCGTAGACAAGCAACCCCCGGTTTTGCCAGTTAAACGTCCGTAAGTAGCCGCCATAAAACCAGCGGCTTGTTCATGGCGAGTAACAATTAATTTAATATTGGATTCGCGCAGAGATTCGAGCAAATCTAAATTTTCTTCACCTGGAATTCCAAAAATATATTCCACACCTTCATTTTCCAGGGCTTTTACAAATAGGTCAGAGGCTTTCATAGTGTTTTATTTAGGAATTCGCACTTGTGAGTTAAGGAAATGTATCATTTACAAGAAGAAAAAACAATAATAAAAAACACCCCTATTGGGGTGTGAATGTAAGATGTGATCCGTCCGAAGGTGACGGGCGGATCGAACTGCCGAACTGGGCTGATTATGCTTTACCCCTCACCTGGGGGCGACCTTCCGATCTGGAAGATACGGCGATCAGCCCTTCTTGGTCTTCGTTGCTTGCGCCTGCTTGTGCGCACGGCGCTGCTTGTACTTCAGCTGTCGCTTCGAAGGCTTCGGTGGTTTGGGCATGAGAACCCTCTCCTTGAGTACCCTGGCAAAGGCCAGGTCAGTTCGCACATAATCCTATCATTTTTTAAATTTTAGACAAGTAAAATGTTTATAACATATAGAGACCTCTTTGATACTGTAAATAAAAAACAGTCCTGCCACTATGCTCAGGACTGTCCAGAATTTTTTACATGACTCGGGCTGGTAGGGCGCCGAGTCGGGGTATAGGATCCCTCTACCTGGGGATGCGAAGATTACTCCGCTTTTTACTCTTTGCCTCGCAGCCTAGTCTCGTCCGGTTCCTCGGGCAGGTTCCTCGGGGTCAGGGGTGACCCAGATGCGATGGCCACTCAACTTGGTAATCTTCATTCGGTCCCCAGATTTCGTGTCCTTGGGGACGTACACCTGTTGAGACCGAAGGCTCTCATTGTCATCTGCGCTGCAGAGGACGAAGAGGTGGTCACCAACCCTCTTGGCGAAGAGAATGTGATAACCATCCAAGGTACGCGAAGACTTCTTGATCTCGAGCGACCAACTGGTTACTACGAGATTTTCGTTTTTCCGACGTCGGAACCTCATGATGTTCGGTGCATTCAGCGGCATGACTGACCGCTCCTTTCTTCAGGAACCAAGTCCTGTTTGTGATAGATACTATACTTTTAAACCAAAAAGTCAATGTAAGAAGATTGGTATAGAAAAACAAAAATCAGAATTTGAACCATTAAAATTAGTGCGGCCACAGCCTGAAAAGAAAGTTTTTTAGTTTTATGACGAAATAAATGCATGCCGAGTAGTGCGCCCAGTGAGCCACCAAACAGCATTGATAACCATAGTGTGCGTTCACGAATACGTCGGGCGCCGTTTTGAGTAGAGCGAGATTTATCAAAACCAAACAGTAAAAATGCGTATACATTAATAATTGCACCGTAGGCCAATAAAATAGTGTAACCTGATAGTACTAACCCTGATTCGGTTGGTTCCATATTATTTTTTTACTATGGGCGCAATCGGGTCATCGTGATTGGTCGCGTGACTGTGGTAACTGCGATCAATTTCAGCGAGCCGAACAATTTCTTGACGAATAAATTCGGGGTTTGGAATATCGTGAAAAATAATTGTAGAAGTGTTTGAAGCCGTGGCAATAACTAAATCACCATATTTAAAAATGGTTGGAAAAAAACCACTAATATGAGTAGTAACATCTTGAATTTGAAAAAGTTCAAGTTCAGTTACGGTGCGAGCAAATAAACCTTTTTGTTCGGTATCAATGATGCGGTCGTTAGTAACAATCCAAAGATCTAAATAATAATCAATAAATTGAATGTAAAAAAACATTAACGCGTACAGTACATACGCACTGCCAAATAAAATTAATAATGGAGTAATAATCGGACCTACAATAAAAGTGGGAAAAATTCGATTAAAAATAGTATATACCACGACTGGTACAATCAAAAGAAAAATAAAATTTATAATTACCGGTATAAAAGTAAACCAGTGGCGGCGTAAAGAATAGACAATATGTTCGTAGTTTTTTTGGCGTACAAAGTGGGATAATTCCATACTAAAAAGTAGATTCAGGTAAAGCACTAGCAAACCAACTTAAATCAAACAGAGTAATAGTTTGTTGCCAATTAACATCATTTAGGAGGTAATATGTTTCAGTTAATACAGCCACGGTTGCGGCAGCAGCCAAGATGCTAACGACAAAATTAGTAGTGGTAAGTGTGCCACTTTTAAGAATGTGCCAAAAATTAATTCCCACAAAAGTGAAAAAGATAATCAAAAAACCAAAATAAATAAAAAGGAATATGTAAAGCGGAATGGTGATAATCATAAAACTAAGGTGATTGTCGGGGAGTTTCTTTACCTAAATGCTGATAGGCCAGCGGAGTGGCTTTGCGCCCACGCGGTGTGCGTTCAATAAAACCAATTTGCAATAAGTACGGTTCGTAAATATCTTCTAAAGTTTCCATATCTTCAGCCACGGCCGCGGCTAACGTATTAAGACCAACCGGACCGCCCGCAAAAGTAGTCATAATACTCAATAAGATTTTACGATCAACTTCGTCTAATCCTTGGTGGTCAATATTTAATAATTGTAGTGCCGCTGTGGCTGTTATGGTATTAAGTATACCATCGGCTTCAATTTCTGCGTAATCGCGGGCGCGTTTAAGTAAACGATTGGCCACGCGTGGTGTACGTCGTGATCGTTCCGCAATTAATTGTCCAGCAGTAGTGTCAATCGTAATGTTGAGTAATTCAGCGCTCCGATTAACAATGGTCGCAATTTCAGTTGGTTCGTAAAAAGTTAAATGAAACACGTGACCAAACCGATCGCGCAACGGAGCGGCCACTAAATTTAATTTAGTGGTGGCCCCAATTAAAGTAAATCGTTCAAGCGGTAAGCGTAGCGTACGGGCAGCAGGGCCTTTACCAATTACCACATCAAGCACAAAATCTTCCATCGCGCTGTATAAAACTTCTTCAACAGTTTTATTTAAGCGGTGAATTTCATCAATAAATAAAATATCACCATTTTTTAAATTGGAGAGAATGGCGGCTAAATCACCCACGCGTTCCAGTGCGGGTCCAGAAGTTACTTTAATTAAGCCGCCCATTTCGCGAGCAATAATATGTGCGAGAGTGGTTTTACCAAGACCTGGATTACCATATAATAAAATATGTTCTAATGGTTCGAGGCGTTTCTTGGCGGCAGCCAAACCAATTCCGAGCGCAGCTTTAATATGTTCTTGACCAATAAATTCGGCCAATTTTTGTGGACGTAGCGTTAATTCTACTTTTTCTTCGAATTCGTCAGTAGTTTTCGCACTTACTAAGCGGTCAAACTCTGATTCATCAGAAGGAGTCTCCCAAAGTTCATCTTTCAT
>DALYDF010000014.1:0-22961 GCA_031973355.1 Candidatus Magasanikiibacteriota bacterium | reverse complement strand
CACTCCACCAAAGGGCTGGTATTTATCAGGGCCAAATCGTCGCAAAAACGCATCCACACAATCTAATAAATCGGCCCGCACCATGGAAATTTCATCAATCACCAAGGTTTCTAATTTTTTATATAAATCTAAATCTTCCGGTGGTTTTACTTTGCGCACTTTGGTGACCGTAATGTCTGGCTTAAAACCAAAAAACGAATGAATGGTTTGTCCACCCACATTCACCGCAGCCACGCCCGTAGGCGCCAACACCGCTTTTTTCTTTTTAGTGGTTTGTCGCCAATGCGTCAGTAATGTCGACTTGCCCGTTCCGGCCCGACCAGTCACAAAAATACTCTCGCGAGTATTTTCAATAAAATCCAGGGCTTGCCCAAAGGCGGGACTTATCTCTATTTTTTTAGACTCCATAGTTTACGCATTATCTCCCATTATCAAATAAAAAACAACCCCGAGCGGAGTTGTTTTTTATGGAGTAATTAACCCTTGCGACTATTGCGCACGCGTTCGTTTTCTTTAAGATATTGTTTACGGAGACGAACTGTTTTTGGAGTAATTTCTAAATATTCATCTTCAGCCATAATTTCCAAACCACGTTCGAGTGTCAAATCCAAAGGTGGAATCAAGAGTAAGGCATCGTCTGTACCACTGGCGCGCATGTTGGTCAATTGTTTACCTTTAATTGGATTAACCACCATGTCTTGGCCTTTAGATACATTACCAATCACCATACCTTCGTACACTTCAGTATTTGCCCCAATGTACAATACACCACGGTCTTGTAAGTTAAACAGTGAGTAGCCAAGTGCTTTACCAGTTTCCATTGAAACCATGGAACCAACATCACGTTTTTCAATTTCACCAGCATATTGGCGGAATTCAAGCACGCGTGAGCACAAAATACCTTCACCACGGGTGTCCATCACAAATTGGCCACGGTAGCCAAGCAAACCGCGCGTTGGAATTTCAAAAATCATCCGTGTTTGACCATCAGCTTGACGCATATCCACCATCCGGCCTTTTCGTTTACCGAGTTTTTCAATCACGGTTCCGGCGTATTCATCAGGTACATCAACCGTGGCTTCTTCGTACGGTTCAGATTTTACCCCATCGATATCTTTGATAATTACTTGTGGTTGAGACACTTGAATTTCAAAACCTTCGCGACGCATATTTTCCAATAAAATCGCGACGTGCAGTTCACCACGACCATACACTTTATAATGATCAGTAGCCGAAAAATCAATTTTCAAACCCACATTCACTTCTAATTCTTTTTCTAACCGTTCACGAATTTGACTGTTGGTTACAAATTTACCTTCTTGACCAGCAAACGGTGATGAGTTTACCAAGAAGTTCAAAGAAATCGTTGGTTCATCCACGCGAATGGCTGGTAATGGTTCTTGATCCGCGTTATTACAAATAGTTTCACCAATATCAATATCAGCCACACCCGCAATCATCGCAATGTCACCAGCACTAGCTTGAGTATCTTCAACTCGTTCCATGCCTTTGAAGGTGAAAATTTTAGTAATCGTACCCGGACGAGTTTCACCAGTTGGTTTTTTAACAATTACGCGGTCACCTACTTTTACCGTTCCTTCGTAAATGCGACCTACAGCCAAACGACCAACATAATTGTCGTAACCCAAGTTAAATGGTTGCATGCGGAAAGGCGCATCCACTTTATTTGGGGCAGGTGGAACTAATTTCAAAACTGTATCCAAAAGCGGAGTCAAATCTTTGGCTTCATCTTCCATTTTAAGTTTGGCTACACCTTGACGGCCAATCGCGTACACCGTGGTGAAATCGAGTTGTGCATCATTAGCACCCAAGTCCATGAAGAGTTCCAATACTTGGTCATGAGCACGGTTCACATCAGCGGCCGGCTTATCAATTTTATTCAAAACCACAATCGGTTTAAGACCGAGTTCCAAAGATTTTTTCAACACAAATTTAGTTTGCGGCATTGGACCTTCTTGTGCATCCACAATCAAGAGCACGCAATCAATTGAACGGAGTACGCGTTCCACTTCTGAACCAAAATCCGCGTGGCCCGGTGTATCAACGATATTAATTTTTGTGTCCTTATAATAAACACTCGCATTTTTAGAATAAATGGTAATACCACGCTCTTGTTCGAGCGCGTTCGAATCCATTGAAGCTTTGGATTCATCTGACACCATGCCCGTTTGGCGCATAATGGCGTCGGTTAATGTTGTTTTGCCGTGGTCTACGTGGGCAATAATCGCAATATTTCGAATTTCCATAAAACAGTTAAAATTCCCACGAAACCTTAATAGAGACGGGGCAGGTAAAGTGGCCGAATTATAGCGAATTTAAGCCGTTTTGTCAATGCTTTAGTCTAGAACCAGCTAAAAAATCAAGAAAAAGCCTAAAAAACACTCTTTTACGGCGTTTTTTAGAGGCGGGCGCCTGGTTATTAAAAAGCCACTGACAATCTCCGTTTGAGCGGATTTATTTCTTTATAAAATTCATCTTTGGTGACCATTGCTTTAGCCATTTCACCAGTTATATCCCAAAGATCACTGAGCTGATCTTTAACATCAGCCATATCGATTTTTAACTGAGCAACATCTTGCTTAAGAATTGCTACGTCTTTTTTGAGTATCGCTACATCTTGTTTTAGTAACGCTACATCCTTCTTAAGCTCGGCCACATCTGTTTTTAAAACAGAAATATCCTGTTTCATTATTGCGAGGTCTCCCTGCATTTGCAGTAGGATCTCTAAAATTTTTTCCTCCATATAAAAAATAATGGCGCCCACAGAGTAATGTACCGCACAGAAAAAACACTGTCAAAATTCGCTACACATAAATAAAAAAATGACTTATCAGCAAGCCTTGTGGGTAATGTGTGAAAAACCCACACATTAGAGTTGCTTTTCAAACCAGAGGGTTTATACTATTAGCATACTTTTTAATGAATCATCACCAAGCATTACAAATTGAAGAAACTGGTTTTGGTAAAGGTGTTTTTACCACTTCAGATTTACGGCCTGGAACTTTTTTAATTGAAATGACTGGACCAAAACTACGCCCGCATGAAATTCCTCCGGTTAGCCAGCGGGAAATTATGGACCACTACATTCAATGTGCCGAGGATATGTTTTTGGGACCATCCGGAAATATTGATGATTTATTTAACCACTCCTGCGAACCAAACGCTGGACTTTTTTTTGCCAAAAATACCATTTTAGTTAAAGCCATTAAACGTATACCCGCTAAAACCCAAATTTATATTGATTATTCAACGGTAATTACTTGTGACCCCCTGGTCATGAAATGTTATTGCCAAACCAAAAGCTGTCGCGGTGAAGTGCGCGATTTTCGGTTACTGCCGGTACGAGTGCGTAGTCACTACATTGCCCTGGGTATTGTCCCACATTACGCAATTGCGTCTTGTTCTTCTGGTTCAGATAAGAAACCACCAACCTGCAATTCCCAAAGTTTTCGATACAATCCATCAGGTTTAGCGACAAGCTCGGCATGAGCACCACTTTCTTTAACTTGCCCACCATCAATCACCACAATTCGATCCATGCGCATAATGGTAGTTCAGATTCTGAATCCAAACTGGAAGTGGCTTCATCGAGTAAAAGAATCGGGGCGTCTCGCAAAATTGCGCGCGCAATGGCCACGCGCTGGCGCTCACCACCCGATAATTTTACGCCGCGCTCACCCACCAAGGTTTCGTATTTTGCCGGTAAAGCCTCAATAAATTCATGACAATGCGCACTCTTAGCCGCGGAAATAACCTCTGCTTCAGTTGCTTCTGGTCGGGCATAGCGAATATTTTCCAAAATCGAACGGTGAAAAAGTACTGGGTCTTGCGGTACATAACTCATTACTCTCCACAAAGATTCTTGGGTAATTGTTTTAATATCCTGACCACCAATTTTCACCGCCCCCTTCAAGGTGTCATATTGGCGCATAATTAATTTTAAGAGCGTTGACTTCCCTGCTCCACTTGGACCAACAAGGGCCACGCGTTCACCAGCTTTAATTTCTAAATTTAAATTTTTAATTAAAGGATTGGTTTTGTTATACCCAAAGTCAACCTGATCCCAGTGAATACTGGCTGCGGTTTTTTTCCATTCTTTAGCATTAGGCGCATCTTGAATCGCATGCGGAGTTTGTAGAATTTCAGTCATTTCATTGGCATAGGCCATATCAGTGTACGTATCACGAATCATCCGGCCCAAGTCCCAAATACGCAAAAATAAGGTAATGAGGAAGGCTTGAATCAATGCAAAATCACCGAGCGTAACCTTGTCTTGTTTCCACAACACCAACGCCATACTCATCATCCCAATTTCTAAACAATACATCAGGAAGGCTTGACCAGCGTCAAACCAGCCATCCAAATTATAAGCGCGCCACTGCGCTCTGGTTACTTCATGATTACCTTCTTTATAAGCCGCTGTTTCGCGATGATAGCCATTAAAAAATTTTAAGGCCGTGTGATTAGCAATCGTATCTGCCAAACGTGCAGTAAGCGCTGATTCTTTTTGACTTTTATCCAAATCAAGCGGCATTTTTTTACGAATCAACCAATAATTTAAGGTGCCAAAAATCACAAACCACACCAACATAATGGCTGGTAAATACCAACTACGCGTCGCAAGCACACCTAAAATAAATACAATAGTAATAATTATTTGGGAAAAATTCCAAATAATTCGGTCAGAAATATTACTAAATGAACCAACAAACCGATTGACTCGTTTTACTAATGCACCAACAAAATTATTATTAAAAAAATTTACTGAATGTTTATGTAAATATTCAAAACAATAATTATCAAGATCAGCCATAAGCTGCGGTTGGACTCGCATCCAGACAATCGCTGCTGTACGCCAAAACACCCAATCAATCAAATAAAATAGGGCCACCAAACTAAGGGTGTGGAAAAGCATTTCTAGCGGAGCCCCTAGATTTAATTGGTCAAAAAGCCGTTTATAAAACAGCGGCGGTATCAAATTAATCGTATTCGCAATAATCGAAGTACCAAGCACGACAAAAACGAGCTTCCGCTTTTTGGCAAAACTCCAATAGGTTTTTAGTGTGGTTTTGGTGTGATTCTCCATATATTCGATATATTCGATTAAAAAACCGCCCATTCCGGACGGTTTTTGGGTTACTCATCATCTGAGCCAAAGCCATCGTAACTGACTTTACAGCCACAACAGGTTTCACAAAAAGTACAATCCGGACAAATCATGTCCTCAATTACGGTTTTGGAACAATTTTCACAACTCATATAAAAATTATTTAGTGGGGCAATTATAGCAGGGTATATTGAAAAAGTCAATCTCCCGGCTTCAATGCTCAATTTTTACTAAAAAAGCCCCCAAAGTGGAGGCTTTTTTTATTTATTGAATACTAGGCTTGGGTTTTACCAACATCGCGATACTTTTTGCCAACTCGCAAACGGGCCAATTCTTTTTCCATTTTGGCCACAATGAGGGCGTATTCCTCTTCTTCCAAAGTTTGTTTTTGACTCATCAATTCGACAGCACGAGCGCGAGCGGCTTCGGAGCGAGACAGGTCAATGTGTTCAGCTTTTTCTGCGGTTTCGGCCAGCACATATACAGTACTGTTGGGACGAATCTCGACTACCCCACCAGACACCGCCATATTTGTTTCTACACCATTTTTCTTCACGCGTAATTCTCCAGCTTCAACCAAAGAAACCAGTGGTACATGATGCGGGAGCACAGTAATTTCACCAGTGGTTGTCGGAATGCTCACTGAATCAGCCTGACTATCATAAGCCACGCCATCTGGTGTCACAATTTTTAGAGTAATTTCCATACGATTTGTCGAAATCGCGTCGCGCAACGACCTTTGAAGCGCGACGGTATTAAATTATTTGTCGAAATCGCTTACGCGAGATTATGCGGCAGGAGTAACAACGACTTCATCAATTCCACCCTTCATATAAAAGGCACCTTCTGGTTTATCATCATGTTTACCATCAAGGATTTCGCGGAAACCACGCACAGTTTCACTAACTGGTACATATTTACCAGGCATACCGGTAAATTGTTCAGCCACAAAGAATGGTTGAGACAAGAAGCGTTGGACTTTGCGAGCGCGAGAAACTACGAGCTTATCTTCATCAGATAATTCTTCCATACCAAGAATGGCAATAATATCTTGGAGATCGCGATAGCGTTGCAAAATTTTCTGCAAATCACGGGCCACTTTATAATGTTCTTCACCAACAATTTGTGGGTCAAGAATGGTAGAAGTAGAATCGAGTGGATCCACCGCCGGATAAATACCAATTTCAGAAAGCGCGCGGTTCAAAGTTACCGTTGAATCTAAGTGCGCAAAAGTTGTCGCTGGAGCCGGGTCAGTCAAGTCATCGGCTGGCACATACACGGCTTGCACAGAAGTAATCGAACCTTTGTCTGTGGAAGTAATCCGTTCTTGTAAGGCACCCATTTCAGTAGCCAGTGTTGGTTGATAACCTACAGCTGAAGGCATACGACCAAGCAAAGCCGAAACTTCTGAACCAGCTTGAGTGAAACGGAAAATGTTATCAACGAACAAAAGCAAATCACGACCTTCTTCATCACGGAAATATTCGGCCATGGCGAGGGCTGTCAAAGCCACGCGCGCACGAGCTCCTGGTGGTTCATTCATTTGACCAAACACTAAAGCAGTTTTGGCTAGCACACCAGATTCTTCCATTTCACGGTACAAATCATTACCTTCACGAGTACGTTCCCCTACCCCGGCAAACATTGAGTAACCACCGTGTTCTTGCGCAATGTTACGGATAAGTTCTTGAATGATAACGGTTTTTCCTACACCGGCACCACCAAACAAACCAACCTTACCACCTTTTAAGAACGGACAAAGAAGGTCAATAACCTTGATACCAGTTTCCAAAATTTCAGTTTTTTGAGATTGATTTTTAAAGTCTGGCGCTGCGCGGTGAATTGGATATTTCTTTTTTGATGAAACCGCTGGTTTATTATCAATCGGCTCACCAACCACGTTAAACATGCGACCGAGAGTCACTTCACCCACTGGTACCGAAATCGGCGCGCCAGTATCTGTCACTTCTGTTCCACGAGCCAAACCATCAGTGGCCCCCATGGCAATAGTACGAACTACACCAGAACCAAGATGTTGTTCAACTTCCAGCACCACGGTTTCACCTTTTGGATTTTTAACTTCCAAAGCATTAAAAATTTCTGGCAATTTATCCTTGAACTCTACGTCCACGACCACGCCGATGATTTGATTGATTGTTCCGATTGATTTATTCATATTCTTTAAATTATTCTAATGCCATTGCACCACCAGCAATTTCCGCAATTTCTTGCGTGATCGCGGCTTGCCGGGCCTTGTTAAATTCTAGGGTTAAGATGGTAATCATGTCTCCAGCAGCACTACTGGCATTTTTCATCGCCAACATTCGGGCACTATGTTCACTGGCGGCTGATTCTAGAATCGCTTGATAGGCTTGCACTTCCACTAATTTTGGTAAAATACTTTCGGTCACGGCTTTTGGATCTGGTTCAAATTCATATTCAGTCCGCAGATCAACGGCTGGAGTAGCACCATCATACACATCACCGAGCAAGGCTTCAATTTCTTGATTCGTAACTGGAAGAAGCTGGCGAATGCGCACTTCTTGGCGCAAACTTGAAACAAAGTCCGTGTAAATTACAAATACTTTGTCATATTTTTTTTCCAAAAAGCCTTGGCGCGCCATACTGCTGATTAGGGAAATATCCGAGAAGGTTGGTTTTACTGGCAAATCATCAAACGCCGCAATTAAATTATACCCATGTTTTTTAGCAAAGGCGGCACTCTTGCGACCAACACCAATAATATCTACGGTTGGCTCAAGATTAACGGGAATTTTTTGACCATCAACCACTGGCTGCTGGGCGATTACAATTTTATCTTTTAATAATTTACTCGCTTTTTTGAAAACATTAGAATTGAAACTGCCGCAAAGTCCGCGATTGGAACTAATCAAAAGCAAAAGAATATTTTCCACGGGACGAACTTCAGTCAATGGCGTTTCTACAGATTCCATTTTACTGAGACGAAGCAATAAATCGCGCGCCAAAGTGGCGTACAAGCGGGTGGCAAGAGTAGCTTGCACGGCTTTACGCATTTTAGCAGCTGAAACCATTTCCATGGCCTTGGTCATTTTTTTAGTATTCTTGACCGATTTGATCCGCTGTTTAATTGCTTTGGTGTTAATGGCCATATTAGGCAAAGAATTCGGTAGCGGCTTCTTTTAACGCCCCTTCAGTTTCACCACTCCAATCACCACCAGCGATTTTATCAAGGAGAGCGATTTTACTGCTGGACAAGAAATTTACAAATTCCATTTGTTTATTCATCACTTGATCCATTGGCACAGTATCAAAGAAACCATTGTTAGCTGCATAAATCACCGCTACTTGCTGTGCTACTGGCATTGGTGAAAATTGTGGTTGTTTCAAAAGTTCAGTCACGCGGCGACCACGTTCAATTTGCTTTTTAGTTTCTGGATCCAAATCACTTGAGAATTGGGAGAACGCTTCTAATTCACGGAATTGAGCCAGGGCGAGTTTCAAACTTCCGGCTACTTTTTTCATTGGTTTAATTTGCGCTGAACCACCTACACGAGACACTGACAAACCAACGTTAAGGGCTGGACGAATACCGCGGAAGAATAAATCTGTTTCCAAGAAAATCTGACCATCAGTAATTGAAATTACGTTGGTTGGAATGTAAGCGGAAATATCACCAGCTTGGGTTTCAATAATTGGGAGAGCAGTAATTGAACCACCACCATTTTCTTTATTAAGGTTACAAGCACGTTCGAGCAAACGAGAGTGGAGATAAAAAACATCACCAGGATAGGCTTCACGACCTGGTGGGCGACGTAAGAGGAGTGACATTTCGCGGTAAGCCCAAGCTTGTTTAGTCAAATCATCGTACACGATCAAAACATCTTGACCTTTATCAGCAAAGTATTCCGCCATGGTCACACCAGCGTATGGAGCTAAGTATGACAATGGAGCTGGTTCAGACGCACCAGCTACAACTACAATGGTGTAATCCATTGCCCCCGCTTCTTTAAGTTTATTTACAATGCGGGCAACTTTAGATTCTTTTTGACCAATCGCTACGTACACACAAACTACGTTCTGGCCTTTTTGGTTCAAAATCGCGTCAATGGCCACCGCCGTTTTACCAGTTTGACGATCACCAATGATCAATTCGCGTTGTCCGCGACCAACTGGAATCAAGGCATCAATCGCTTTAATACCCGTTTGCATTGGACGGTTAACTGGTTCACGAGTCATTACGCCCGGAGCCACGCGTTCAATTGGGTAAAATTTATCGGCTTTCAAAGCAGCACCGCCATCAATAGGTTCACCAAGTGCATTAACTACGCGACCAATTAAACCATCAGATACTGGCACTGACATAATGCGGCCAGTGCGTTTAACGGTGTCCCCTTCTTTAATGTGGCGATATTCACCAAGAATAATCGCACCAACCGTTTCTTCTTCAAGGTTAAGAGCCACGCCAAGCGTACCATTGAAATCAAGCATTTCTTGAGCCTGACATTTACTTAAACCAGTCATGCGCGCAATACCATCCCCAACTTCAATAACTGTGCCGATTTCTTCAACACTAGCGGTTGGGGCGAATTGATCAAGATTTTTTTTCAGTGACGCGAGTACAGTATCAGTATAGGACATATTATTGAGCTAAGGATTTTTCTAATTGTTGTAATTGACCTTTGAGCGATGCGTCGTATTCATGAGAACTAGTTTTAACTTTGAGACCACCAAGCAATTCTGCGTCAGTACTTATTTTTAATCGCGCTTTACTTCCTAAAATCTTTTCTACGGTTTCTTGCACTAATTTTTCTGGTAATTGTCGCGCCACAGTCACACTGGCTGTTACAATTCCTTCTTGCCGTGCGCCATATTCTTCAAACTCTTTTATAATGGCCGGCAATTTTTTAGTAGCGTGTTTATCTTGGATAAACTGGAGAAACTCTTTGGTGGCAGCATTCACATCTTTCGCTTCTTTCGTTAAATTGTATAGTATTTTCGCGTAGTGGCGCGGTAACAATTTAGGCATATTATTCCATTGATTTTACCGTGTCACTAATTAATTTTTGATCAGTCTTGTCATCCATTTTAGTACGCAAGATTTTTTCAGTTGCACCCGTTACTAAACCAGCAATTTCGGCGCGCACTTCTTTCATCATGGTTTCGCGTTCCGCAGCTAATTGTTTTTTACCAGCCAACACCAAAGAATCAATTTCAGCTTTGGTGGTTTCTTTCATTTTATTTTTATAACTTTCGGCTTCAGTTTTAGCTTCAGCCAATACTACATTAGCATCAGCTTTGGCTTTACTAATAGCGACATCATATTCTTCTTTACTTTTTACTACTTGCGAAGCAATAGTTTCGGCGCGATCAAGTGATTCATCAATAATTTTTTTGCGTTCATCCATTTTTTGAGTGAGTGGTTTTAAAATCATTTTCCACACTACCAACCCAACTAACGCAAAGTTAATTAATTGCCACACAAACATTTGACCGTTTAAACCCAATGAAGCCAACACGCCAGCATCGGCCGGTGCAGCTTCGTGTGCCACGGTTTCTTGCCCTACTGTTTCTAAATTTTTTGTTTCTGGACTAGCACTCATATTATTTCTAAACAAAATAAATCAATGTCCGACCCGAATTTAATTCGGGCCAAGATTGGTTTACTTCAAAGTGAAAACAACTACCAAAGAATAGATGGCGATCGCTTCAGCAAACGCAGCACCCAAAAGCATTGGCACGAAAACTTTTCCACCAGCTTCTGGATTGCGACCAATCGCTTCCATAGCTTTGGATACGATTTTGCCGATAGCAAATGCTGGGGCAATACCACCAAGCGCCATAGTAAGCGCTTTCATCATGACCACTACTGATTCATGTTCCATATTGTACATACAAATATGTTGCGCGCGAGTCGAGGGATTTTTGGGGAAAAATGTTTAACCTCGCTGTTACGCGTGAATTAAAGTCCAGAATTATTTTCTGGTTAATCTCGCCTTTTAAAAAGAAGCGAGACTTACCAACTAATAATTAGTGTTCGGCTCCATGCGGCGCTTCACTGGCTAAAGTCATGTATACCAAAGTTAACATGGCAAATACACTAGCCTGAATCAATCCCACTAAAAGTTCGAGCATCATAAATGGAGTTGGCACAAAGGCAATCGCGAGTGCACCAATTACGGAAATCAACACTTCACCGGCAAAAATATTTCCGAATAACCGTAATGAAAGTGACAACATCTTGGCAAATTCACTAATAATTTCCAATAGACCAACCGCAAATTCTACCACTGCTCCAAAAATACCAATCGGTCCTTTTTTCACACTCATGACTAATTGTTTGAGTTGAATGAATTTTCCTAAATGGGTAAATATACCAATCGCAGCAAAGGCGTACACGTGTGAAGCAATTACCGATACAATCGCCATGGCGGCCGTTAAGTTTAAATCAGTATTGGCGGGGCGGAGCAACATGCTGTGGCCCACGGTAATACTGCCAGTTCCGGGCAACAATCCCAACCAGTTAGATAGTAAAATAAAAAAGAAGATAGAACCTACCAGCGGAAAAAAACGCCGCGTTTTTGTTCTATCTCCTGTCACTTGGTCAAAATAACCAAATAATATTTCAATAATATGTTCAAAGCCATTTTGGAATTTTCCGGGACGGAGTTTAACACTGCGAGAAATCACGATTCCGATACCCAAAAAAATCAGGAGAGCCAGCCAACTATTTACCATGGTATTGGTGATCGTAACGGAACCAAGGTGAAACAGGGCTTCTGGAGCAAGAGTTGGAATATGAATTTCAGCCATATCATTTTTTTTCTTTATTCTTTTTGTTCTTATCAGCTTCTTCGTTTAGTGATTGGAATTCCGCGCCATACGCTTTGGCTTTTTTGTACAGAATTCTACCTGACACCAGCCCAGCCAAGACAAAAGCACTGATGGTGAATTTGTAGCCTGTGTCAGATTGTTCATCAAGCCACTGTCCTACCAGAACGAAAGCCACGACTGGTATTGCAATCGCTGCCCCAAAGTCACCAATAATTCGCATGCCCATCATGGCATATTTACGATCAGTTTCAGTGGAAAATAAGGGCATAGCAGTTTTAAATGGCGCCTATATGATACCCTATTCCCCTGCTATAGTCAACATTTTTTTGCATAAGTGCCTGGGGACAGTGAAAAAGGGTAAAAATGGCTAAGGATTGACAAAAAACTAAAATCAGCTAGGATTAATCTACTTCGGCTATACATTCCACGGAGGAATCCATGGCCCAAAAAGATCTAGCACCGCACCAGGTGCCACAAATTACTGACGAAGATCGTCAACGCCAAGCCAAGTTGGAGGCAGAAATCCGAGCCTTTGCAGAACGAATTCTGTTTATCGAGTCAAGACCCTGGTCTATGCCCATGTCGGGGAGACCTTTCCGAACAGGAACCAAAACCATCCAACTCAGGAGTTGAAGATGGCTGACTACTGCACAAGGTGTGGTCGATACCACGAGGAACTGGCATGCCCTCCCAAGGACAGAGGTGCCACACCCCTGAGGCGTCCTCCAATGTACATGCCACGTTCGCAACCACCAGATCCGTACTGGTACTGCAGTATTTGCCATTGCAGCCGAAAGATGGAAATCTCTGTCTGTAATGGCACAACCCACAAGCCCCACCCTCCTGTACTTGGTCCAACCTGGAGCAAGACCGATACATCGGTCGAAATTCCAACCAGTTGGTACTGCAGGTCATGCCGCACCATGAACATGCTGGGGGAGGCAGCAGACATCAACATCTGTAAGAGAAAAGGGTGTCCATACACTGCACCTTGGATCTAGCCCACCCCTGTGTAGGTGGCCATCGTTCTTTCTTCCCCGCCTCACCGTCGCCTGCACCCCAATTAAACTTTGAAAAAAGTTTTGGTGGAATGTCGGCGACACATTAAAAAATCCCCTTGATTGAGTTCGGGGATTTTTTTATTTTACATTTATTTAAATAAATCAAGCGTTCCTCCAAAAAAATATCCAACTGCCAAAGTAGAAGCAGACCATATAATTGCACTCGTCACATTCCAAAATAAAAAAGTCCACCAATTCATTTTAGATATTCCGGCAATAAACGGAATAATGGAACGAATTGGACCAACAAACCGGCCAAGAAAAACACTTTTATTCCCGTGTTTCTCAAAAAATCGTTCTCCTCTATGGACATGACTTAATTTAAAAATTTTATTTTCTTTTTTAAAAAATTGATGCGCATGGGTACCTAAATAATAACTAATATTATCCCCCACTATGGCCCCAAAAGCCACAAACCACACCATATCCCCAATATCAAAAAAATGTTGGGCTGATAAAAGTCCGGCCACGGCTACAATGGTTGAGCCAGGAATAATTATCCCGGCAATAGTTGAAGATTCTAATGCCGCCACTAAAAAGAAAACCCAATATCCCCAGACCCCTAAATTTTGTATTGTCGGTAACAATGTTTGAAAGTAATCCATACCACATTATGGATTATAGTATTTTGAAACAGCACGAACCATGATTTCGCTTTTAGCCGTAAACCGATAATACACTTTTTTAACAATTTCCGTTGCAATAAAATACAGAACAGCAATAATTATCACTGCAATATAATCATGTCTTGTTGGTAAAGAAAATTTAAATATTTCCCGCGCCCAAGGCATAAGGGGAAGAACTAAAGTCAAAACTAACGCAGATACAGTTAACCATAAAATGGTACCCGACGGACGACGCGCTTTCCAACTCCAACCGCGCGTACGAATAGAAAATAAGAATAATAACTCAGTAATAATGCTCCCCATAAACCAATTGGTTTGTAGCCCCATTGGACCTTGACCTTTGAAATACGCAAAGTAAATAAAGTCGAATAAGGAACTTACCAACCCAAGTACCGTGGCCACAAGCGCAATTTCTTTAATATCATATTGCTTTGGGTTTTTAATTGAAGCCTGATCTACCCGATCTGTGGCAATCGCAATCATGGGAAAATCAGATAATAAATTCAGTAATAAAATTTGGAGCGGTAACATTGGTAAGAAATCAATCAGGAGAGACGCGACGGCCACAGCGTAAAAATTTCCCAAGTTGGAGGCGAGGGTGGATTTGATATAGGTGAGCGTATTCACAAACACCATCCGACCTTCACGAATTCCATCAATAATTACACTTAAACTTTTTTCCAGCAAAACAATATCCGCAGCTTCACGCGCCACATCCGAGGCTTCAGCCACGACCAGTCCAACCTGCGCAATTTTAAGTGCTGGAGCATCATTAATCCCCTCTCCCAAAAATCCAACCTGGTGTCTCGATTGTAACAATTGAATAATCCGATATTTTTCACTCGGATTTACCCGCGCAAATACCGCCGTGTTTTCTGCGACCGCCAGCTGTTCATGTTCAGGTAATTGTAGTAAATCTGCGGCCGTAATTACCTGATTAGATTCAGTTACTAAACCAACTTCGCGACCTATCGCTTCCGCTACCTCAGGACCATCACCGGTAATAATTTTAAACGCTACATTTAAAGCGCGGGCATTAGCAATGGCCGCTTTACTAGTTGGCTTTAATGGATCAACAAAAGAAATTAAACCAATGGCTTCCACACCATTTTCTGCTTTCATTAAATCATCAACATCAGTTTTTTTGCCTTTTTTCGCCGCCACCATAATTACCCGGCGGCCTTTTTTGCCCTCAGCTTCTAACCAGGCTAACACGGCTTTATCCGTAGGTTTAACATTAGTCGATAGACCAGCCACTTCTACAAAAGCCCCACGCACAATTACTTTGGAACCCGTTCCCATGGCACATAGAACAACATTCCGCCGACGCGCTGGGTCAAACGGTACATCAGCGATAATTTTTCCCACAGATAATTCTGCCAAATCTTTTTTGGAAAGTTTTTTGGCAATGGCCACATCAAAGGCATTATTAGCTTGTTTACCTGTCTCGTGCAAAAAGGGCGCAGCTTCGGCCGCAGTCATAATCACCTCTTCTTTTTTATAATCTCCAAACGTTAAAACTTCAGCGACCGTTAATTCATTTTCCGTAATAGTTCCGGTTTTATCTGAACATAAAATTTCAATACCACCCAAATCTTCAATCGCCGACAAGCGCTTAACCACTACTTTCTTTTTGGCCAAATGCAACGCGCCGCGCGACAAAGAAAAAGTCGTCACTACGGGCAAAGCTTCCGGAATCACACTAATGGCGAGGGCAATGGAAAAAATAATCAATTCAACTAAATCTGCGCGCGATGCATCTTTAATTAAAACATTAGCAATAAATACCAAAATTAATGTCCCAAAAATCAAACGCAAAATAAAAGTGCTCAAACTTTTAATACCTTTTTCAAAACCACTTTCCCGAACAGTGTCAGCCGCCAAGTGCGCGATTCCACCCATCACGGAATTTCCACCTGTTCCAATCACTACCGCCATTGCTTTACCTTCTACAATCGTAGTGCCAGAAAAAACCATGTTACTCCCATCATATACATCTTTGGGATTTTTAACTACTTCAGCATCTTTATTTACCGCAATTGATTCACCAGTTAGTACTGTTTCATTAACGGTTAATCCTTTAGTTTCAATAATCCGCGCATCAGCCGGAACAATATCACCAGTTTGTAAAATCACGATATCGCCAGGCACTAATTCACGACTAGCCACCATTTCTTCTTTGCCATTGCGCATCACCCGCGCTTTAGCCACCACCAACGAACTTAAAGTCGCCAACATTTTTTCTGAGCGATATTCTTGCGTAAAACCAAGGGCAACGTTAATAACAATAAACAAAATAATCATGACCGCATCAATCGTTTCACCAAAAATAATCGACAACGGAACGGTCGCTAATAAAATATAAATAAAAGGCGACGCAAATTGACGTCCCAAAACATGATACCACCGCACTTTTTGTTCACCCAATTCATTAGGGCCATTTTTATTTTGACGAAGGTAAATTTCTTCACTACTAAGACCTTCGCTCGCAACCCCCTGTTCTTGTAGTGCTTTTTCAACAGATAACGCACTATATATCGGCCAAACAGAATTGGAAATTGGAGTAGTATCTTTCTTCATATCAAATTAGAGTGGCCAAAAAAAATATCAAAGCTGACCAAGCCAAAAAAGATCCCAAGGGAACCCGATCAAATCGTTGTTGACGTTTAGTAACCGCACATAATAAGGCATACACAGTAGCCCCAGCATAGGCAACAGCCGCCACTAACGTGATTTGATTCCAGCCAACCAGTAAACCAGCTAATACCCCAATCCAGACATCACCAATTTGTACCCAGCGACCACGCGACAATACATATTGCCATAAAAAAAATCCGGCCGCCGCTAAAGAACCGGTCAGAGCCGACCAGCGGTCCGGTAAATTAGTGAGATTACTCATGGCCAGAGCAGCGATGATAATAATGACTGGTATCAGTAATGAAGTAGAAATTTCCTGCCAAAAAAAATCAGTAATAATTACCAAGACCAAAACCGTACTTACCAAGAAAAAAACTAGTAATATACCTAGCTCAATAGCTGGCTGGTTGAGCCACACCCCAGCCCACAGTGAACCAACAAGTAATTCTGCTAAATAGGAAATTTTAGGGCGAGGCGCATGAGTGCGCCAGGCATACCCAAATAATCCGTTTGCTGCCGCAACACCCGCCAAAAACAAAATTGCGGCCACAAGCCCGGCAGGCATACAAATTATTGACCGTTTTTAATAACAAAAGGATCAACCACAATTGGACCTGGTTGCAAAGTATCCGTACCTGCCTCTAATGTAGTGAGGATTTTAAACGATTTTCCATCTGTAGAAATATAGCGATAGGAACCAGAACTTGGATCATGCGGAATGACTGGCATTAATGGTTCGGTACAACCCAAAGCCGCAAATCCATTGGCATTCAAACAAGCAGCGTTTCCGCCACCAAGTCCCACACCACCTGCCTGCGTAGTTGGATAGGCATTGCGTTTATTATAAAAACTTTCTAAAGCAAACCGAATTTGCGTCATATCAGAAAGTCGAATGGCGTCATTGGCTTTTTTACGCGCTGACCCCAAAGCGATTACCGCCAAGGTTGAGAGCAAGGCAATAACCGCAATTACTACCAATAATTCAATGAGCGTAAAACCTTTTCTATTCATATAATTAATTATTTCCGAGCTAAAATCTTTTTAACTTGTGTAACCGTTTCTGAAGGTCGGCAGTGGGCTTTGATTGGATAGGCGGCAGCTCCAAGCGCCAAACCTTTTTCCACATCTTCTTTTTGACCCAAATTAGTAAGGAGAATAACTGGTACTTGGCCAATATTTTTATCTTTTTTTAATTCAGTTAAAACTGCAAACCCATCCATGTGCGGCAGTAAAATATCTAACAAAATAATGTCTGGTCTTTTTTTACGCGCCATTTCGAGCGCTTCCTGGCCATTTTCCGCAACCACAACTTTAAATCCTTCTTGTTCAAATTTAGTACGATAAATTGACGCTAAAAAAGTGTCATCTTCTACAAGTAATACGCTGGTATTTGTCATACAAAGTAAGTATATACCAATATCCTAAAACTGGCTACTTGAAACTGCGTAACGCCAAACCAATCGCCACCGCCATACGAGGAGCAATTTCGTGTACCACGGGCTTTAACCCATCTTGATACAAAACCCGGGCCCATGGGTCACCCACAAAAACTTTGACCGCAAATTGGGTTTTTAGATAATCAATTACTGGTGGAAATTTAGCGGCACCACCGGTTAAAATAATTTTTTCTGGCTTTCGCCCCTCATTACCGCTTTGACTAATATAGAGGTCAAAGTGATACTGAATTTCTTTGGCCAAGGGTTCTAAAAAACGAATAAAGGGATCAATGGTGACGGTACTGGCACTAATATTGGACATGTCATGTTTCAATGACTGGGCTTCATCTTGATTTACCCCTAAACGATCCGCAATTACTCGATCCAACATCGCCCCTCCCAATTGCAAACTGCGTTGGGTCATGGGCAATCCTTTATCAATTAAAGAAAAATTTGTTCGTTCGGCGCCGATATCTACTACCATGGCTAATGATTCGTCTTTACCAACCAATGAACGCGCTAAAGCAAATGCTTCAGTTTCTAATTCTTGCAATTGTAAGCCTGCTTTTTGAAAAATTCGAGTATAAAAAACAACCATGTTTTTTGGTGCGGCCGTAACCAACAAGCGAATATAATGCTTGGCCATTTCATCGTTCAACGAAACTGGTTGATATACAATCTGCATCTCATCGATTGGCAGAGGCAATACCTTGGTAATTTCGGCTCGCACTAACGTATCAATTTCTTTTTCTGGTACTTTAGGTAAATTAATAATCGTGTGAAATACATGAGAAACTGGTAAACTCGAAGCCGCCCGACGCCCAATTACCTTGGCTTTTTTTAATAAATCTTTCAATAATTGACCATAATAATCGGCTCGCTCAGCACTAAACAAATCATCAACTACTTTTTTTTCTGTGGCGTTTTGAGGCACAGCTGCTAACCCGTGCTCCATGGTGGCATGGATCGTGATGACTTCTTCAGTAATACCATAAGTCCACAACTGCGGACGACCCTTGGTTGCGCGTAATTCCACTAATTTAATTCCTTCGGCGCCAATATCAACGCCAATATAAGAATCAATTTTATTTCCACCAAATAATGACATAGTAAATACTTGGCTAGAGTATAACACAAGTTATGTCTGTGTGCCCAATTAGTACTGTCGACCACGGCGGTATCCGGCCAACCAGCCGGCTAAAAATGCACATGCACCCAACCAAATCGCCTGTTTCCAAACAGCGTTAAATAAAAAAGTATAGTTTTGTGGCAAACCAATTTTTTGCGCAAGCACTGAACCTGTTAAGGGATCCGTGCCTTTAAGTTTTTCTTCATAATCAGTTACCCCATCATTATCCGTATCAGACTTTTGCGCATCGGTGCCCAAGTTTTTTTCTTCTTCATCAGAAATTTGATCATTATCATCATCAGGGTCAGCATTATCACCAATTTTATCAGCATCAGTATCCTTATTTTCTGCAGCATCAAGTGGTAAGGCATCATCACCATCAACAACTGAATCATTATCTGAGTCTGGTTTTAAAGGATCAGCCCCCACTGCTTTTTCTTTTTCATCAGATAATCCATCATTATCATCATCAGGATCAGCATTATCGCCAATACCATCTTTATCAAAATCTAAGGTTTCTTTGGCGTCCAGGGGAAATACATCAGTCGCATCATTAACTCCATCACCATCAGTATCGGCTTTTTTAGGATCAGTTTTTTTAGTAATCTCTTCTTGGTCCGATACGCCGTCACCATCAGTATCGGCCTTCAAGGGATCAGTGCCTAACTCTAATTCTTTAGTATCAATCACTCCATCATTATCATCATCGGGATCCACTTTATTTCCAATTCCGTCTTTGTCTGAATCAGCATCAATTTCAAATACGGCAGGTGGGCGGGTATTTTTTACTTCAGCGTCAGTAAGGGTTTGTGCACTACCATCTTTTTTAGTCACCATTACTCCAGATAGTTGTGTGGTAACGGTTAAGGTACCCGCTGGCACCACAAAACTAATCGACACCTGCCGTGCCTCTTCGAGAGATAATTTTTTAACTTCGGCCGTACCAATTTTTTGACCATTATTAAAAAAATCAACATTACCTGAAAAAACTGGAAAATCATTATTAACCACCACGGTATATAATTTAACAGTTTGCCCTTCCACTGGCGTTGGATTAGAAATAGTTACCGCTTGATCAACTACAAAATCAAACGCTGCCCCCACAGTAACGGGGGACAGTAACAAAAGGCTAAAGAGGAAAATTTTAAAATTTTTGAACATTTTTTAAATAACTCGTTTGTTGATCAATTGCCATGATTATATCACCACTCTGGTCAGTGCGTAAAACCTGGCACCCCATTCGTTCTAGTCGCCGCAGCGTTACTCCGTGGGGGTGTCCATAGGAGTTTCCCTCTCCAGATGAGATGATGCAAAATTTTGGTTTGACTACTTCTAAAAATTCCTGACTCGATGAAGAATCACTGCCATGGTGTCCGATTTTAAGTATCTCAGCCTCGAGGTGATTTTGTTTTTGTTGCAGGAGATATTTTTCTAAGGGTTTTTCCATGTCACCGGTTAATAAAATATCTTGATTACCAAAAGTAATTTTAAATACCAGCGAAGTATCATTGGTGTCTAAATTTTTTTCTCGAGGAATCCGCGGGTCACGACTTAAATCATGATCAGGATAGAAAAAATTAATCGTTGTACTGCTTATTTCAAAAGTATGTGGCTTACTAACCGTGGTAATAACCGCGTTGTCTATTTTTTGTTCAGCCACAACCGCTTGTTCAAACAATGACAATAGTTGATTAGTTTCACCACTATATCCATTGATAATGATGGTGCCGACACGATAGTTTTGTAATACATCAATACAGCCCGCATAATGATCTGCGTGCGGATGAGTAACTACTAAGTAATCTAAGTTTCGTTCGTGCCACGGTAAATTGCGTCCCAATGCTGCTAAAATTGCGGCGTCTTTACCACAATCAACTAACATAGTTTGCGCATTGGGAAATTTTATTAAGGCCGCATCACCCTGACCAATATTTAAAAAAACCGCTTTCAATTCTGTCTCACTCACAGGAATAGCCTGAGGCATACTTCCCCACCGCCAAATGATGATGCCTTTATTTTCTAAAAACCAAATCAACCCAATTACACACAAACTAAAAATCAAAAATATGCTAATTTTTTTCATACGATTTATCTGGACCTTATTTTTGAGCACGTACAATTTGATTGACCCACACCTCACCCTCTTTTACTATCACTTCTTGATCAATCGTAAATGCCAATTCTTCTAAAATCTCTTTGATTCTTTCTGGACGATGATAATATGAATCAATCATAATTGGACCCTGCGTAGTCTCGACCACTGGCGGATCTTTTTGATTAATATTAGTCACTATAAAAATTCCACCATCCACCAGCACACGATACACTTCGTCAAAAAATCGGGTGGGATTTTTTAAATGTACAATTAAAAATGCAGCCGTAACCATATCAAAACTATTATCCGGAAACGGCAAGCTTTCGGCTTCACCCACCACAGTAGTAATTCGCCGATTTTTACGCGCTAAAATTTTTAACATTTCTGGGGAAATATCTAAGGCAGTTACTTGTGCGCCTTTTTGCTCCAACCCAATCGACAGTCGACCGGTACCAGCACCCACATCTAAGACTTTTTTACCAGTGATTTCCCCTAACAAAGGCAGTATAGAATTTTTCTCAAACCCATTTAAATATTTTTCTTTTTTATCATAAGAAGCGCTCGCCAAATTATAGCCGCGTTCAGAATCTACTACCGTAATTTTTTTCTTGGACATGTGAAATTATATTTTATACTAATTGCTTTTTTATTTCTGGCGGAATTTCTCCTGTTTGTGCGGCCTGTGTTAACCAGCCTTCAATTTTTTCCCGATCAGCCGTGGCAAATGTTGAAAGAACAAATACCACTCGACGGTTATGTTTAGTGGTAATTTCCGCAAGGCGACGATGTACCCGAATCATTGCGCCTGCCCCATGAGTCATACGCGTACTTTCCCGAAAATTAACCGTGGCGATTGCCTGCCATGACACGTGCGGAGAAAGTACTGGTTGTCGTTGTGAAATTGTTTGTTCAGTAATGGTAATAGTACTTTGGCCAATAAACTGCCAACGAAACCAAATAAAAAATAATAGTAACGAACCACCCAAAATACTATTTTTATAACTACTTGGGTGTGGCCAATCTGACCAGGCCATACCGAGTAATAACAGAGCAAAAAAACTTCCCAATCCACAAAAAAACCACAGTAAGACAGACTGCATCGTACTAAATTGTTTAGTGGGTAAAAAAATTACTTTTTTCATATGTTACTTTTTGTCATTCAATTTTTGGTGATATATCACGGCGGTCAATAATAATCCATACATACCTGCCGCCACTGCCGCTGAAACACGCACATCGACACTAGCCATAGGCAATCGCGCAAACCACGATACTACGTGAATAGTATAACTCATTCCCAGGTGAGCTGGCCAGGCACTTATCACAGCCAGGCTGGGTATAAACGCACCAATTACCACCGCGACTGTACCGGCCAACATGAGCCAGGAAATTAACCATAAAATTAACACATTAACAATAATCGCAACCACGGAAAAACGACCAAATTGGTATAAAATTAAGGGTAAGGTAGCGATCGTGGCGGAAATTGTAGCAATAATCGTTTCTCGTAAACCTAGTTTGGTAGGTAAATAGCGTTCAAAAGCAGTACCGAGTGGTGCCACATACACTAATCCTAAGGTGGATAAAAAAGATAATTGAAAACCAGCGTCAAACCATAATACGAGTGGCTGGTGTAATACCATCAGTACAGCCGCCACCAAGAGTACATTACCAATGTGCGAAACTCGACCAACTTGTTTGGCCAAAAGCGTAATAATTCCCATTACTCCAGCCCGAACCACCGATGCCGAAGCGCCCGTAAAAATAACAAACCCAATAATTCCAATTGAAACCAACCAGAATGCATGTTGTCGGCGCACCCGCGCACTGGTAGTTAGGGTTAATAAAATAGTCGCAATAATTGAAATATTAAATCCCGATACTGCCACAATGTGCGTTACCCCCGTGCGACTAAATAATTCCGTCAACTCCCCTAACCCGCCCCGATACCCGTATAATAATCCAGCCATAAAACTGGCTTCTGGTTCGGGCCATAATCTGGTTATTTGGGTCGCCACGGCACGCTTGGCTTTTAA
>DALYDF010000013.1:20480-23095 GCA_031973355.1 Candidatus Magasanikiibacteriota bacterium | reverse complement strand
CCGTGGCCGGAAAAGAATAATTAAGTTGCGCGATATGTTGTGGCACATACCCTACCTCGAAGTGTTCTTTGGCTTCGCTGACACTATGACCAAAAATTTTCACCTCACCCACGGTTGGTTCTAGTAATCCTAAAATTATTTTTAATAAGGTCGTTTTACCACCACCATTTGGCCCAATAATTCCCACAAAATCCCCTTCAGAAATACTCGCATTCACCGATTCTAACACTGGCGTTTCGTTGTACGAAAAACCAATCTGTTTTAAATCAATACACACTTCTGAATGGTTTACTGACATACTAGCGCCGTAGATAGGGCTTGTAAATTATCACGCATAATGGTTTCGTAATTTTTTCCTGCCGCCAAATCATCAGCCGTTAAACCCTCGAGCGGATTAAGTACCGCGGTAACACTCCCCGTTTCTTTGGCTAACATTTCAGACAAGCGCGGCGATGCTAAACTTTCAAAAAATATCGTTGAAATTTTTTGTTCTTTAATCAGGGCAATTAATTCAGCCAATCGTTTAACGCTTGGTTCAGCGTCAGGCGAAAGACCAGCAATGGCGTGCATGTTTAAATTATACCGCTTAGCCAAATAATTAAAAGCGTCATGGGCTACTACCACTTCACGACTCTGGCAAGTAGCCAGCGTTGTTTGGTATTCAGTATGCAACACATTTAAGCGCGTGATTAGTTCCGCACTTTGCGCCCGATAATAATCAGCGTTAATTGGATCAACTAAAATATAAGTATCACGAATAAGTTCGGCAATTTGCCGCGCCCGAATGGGGTCAAGCCAAATGTGTGGGTCAAACGCTCCATGCTCAGCATGTTCTTCTTCGGCGCTTTCAGTATCAAGAATGAGTTTTTCTTCAACTACCGGGAGAGCGGTTACCGCTTGATTGGCCGCAACCACGGTTACACCCGCAGTCTGTAGTTCTGATTGTAAATTTTCTGCCCAGGCCTCGAGACCATTACCATTATACAAAAAAACTTTAGCACTACGCAGGGCGATAATATCTTGCGGTGTCGGTTCAAAATCATGCGGTTCAATTCCATTAGGAATTACTGAGGTAACCGTAACTTTATTACCACCCACCTGTTCCGCCAAATAGGCTAATGGATAAAAACTAGCAGAAACTCCTAATTTGGGCTGAGTTTTAACTTCCGCTGGTTGAGTACGATATTCATTAGCCGCCGCAACCCCTAACACGAGCCCAATCATAATAACCGCGATAATGGCAATTTTTTTATACATATTACTTTTTCTTTTTCTGACAAGTGACACATTCTCCAAAGAATTCTAGAGAGTGACGCACTGATTTAAAATTAATTTTTTTAGCTAGTTTTTTTTCTAATTTCTCTAAATACTCCTCGATTCCCTCGGTTTCCACATCAACGAATTTAGAACAATTGGTACAGACTATATGGTGATGATGGGCATCGGTAACCAATTCGTAGTATTTGGTTGAGTCATCTACATGCACTGGCCTAATTAAACCACGACTGAGTAAAAAATCAATCTCCCGATATACGGTGGTTTTATTAACGGCTTGTTTTTGTTTAATCAAAGCCTGTCGAATAGCTTCCATTGATAATGGCACCTGACTTTTAACAAAAAAATCAACAATTGCGCCCCGGGCAGGTGTAATCCGATCGCCACTATCTTGAAGTTGAGTGATAAGAAGATTAGCAGGTTTCATGTTCTTACTATACGCAACTCAGTTGCATCTGTCAAGAGCCTGGAAAATCACTTGTTTAAAAATAAAAAACCGCCCGATAGGCGATTTTTTAATCATTCTATTTATAATTAGTTCAATCCCGTCAACTTCCGTACCTCTTTCATGGTTTTAGCCGCCACTTTCTGCGCTTTGGCAGCACCTTCAGCCAAAGCTTTTTTAACTTTAGTGGGATGTTTCAGGAGATCAGCGCGGCGTTTACGGAAATCAGCAAAACTCACAGCAACCGCATTGCCAACCGCAGTTTTAAGGTCACCATAACGGATTGAACCGTCTTTAGCCGCTTTAACAAACGCAGCATATTCTTCTTTGGTCCCAAAATTTTTCAAAAGCAATAATAAATTTTGCACGCCCGGCGCATCCCCACCCTCAGTGGCGGTTACCGCTTTCTTTAATTTTTGCACAATCATTTCTGGTTCATCAGCCAATTCAATCACCGAATTCAAACCATGACTCTTACTCATTTTTTTAGTTGGTTCCAGCAGACTCATGACTTTGGGAATTTCGGTTAGCAAAACTTTGGTTTCCGTAAAATATTGACCGTACCGATTATTAAACCAGCGACCAATATCACGAGTTAATTCCACATGTTGGATTTGGTCTTGACCGACTGGTACAAAACCTCCTTGATACAACAAAATATCTGCCGCTTGCAAAACCGGATAAGTTAAAAGCCCGGTATTAATATTCTTTTCTTGGCGTTCTGATTTATCTTTAAATTGTGTCATTCGGTAGAGCTCGGCAACCGGCGTAATAGTATTAAAAATCCACGCCAATTCGGTATGACCAGTTACGGCAGATTGTACAAATAAAGTAGATTTTTTTGGATCAATGCCGGCTGCCAAAAGTTCTGCCGTAACATTTAAAATTCTTTCCT
>DALYDF010000013.1:16778-20470 GCA_031973355.1 Candidatus Magasanikiibacteriota bacterium | reverse complement strand
CAATCATGAAATAACATTGGTATTTACCACTGTTTTGTAAATCCACCCAATTTTTCACCGCACCTAAATAATTACCAATATGTAGATTGCCAGTTGGCTGAATTCCAGAGACGATTACGGGTTTCATAGGATTTATATATACATACAGAATATCTAAATTTGCTAATAAAAACAAGCCCTTTTACAGGCCTGTTTTATTTGAACACTTTTAGACTTCAATGACGACTGGTAACACCATTGGCCGTTTTTCAGTTTTAGTGAAAATAAATTGACCAATTTTATCCCGAATATCATTGCGAATTTGGTTCGTATCCGCCCACGTACTTGGGTTAGATTCAATCACCATTTTCTTAACTTTATGACGAATATCTTCAATTAATTCTTTATTATCTTTCAAGAATACAAAGCCCCGAGAAATAATATCTGGATTTTGTAACAACACACCGCGTTTAGAATCCACGGTCGCAATCACCACAATCATCCCATCTTCGGCCAAAACTTGGCGATCACGGAGAACCACATGTTGGGTGTCACTGACTCCCAAGCCATCCACAAACACATAATCCGTAATTACTTTGCGTGGTAAAGCGCGAATTCCTTGACGATCAATTTCAATCACATGACCATTGTCTGGAACAAAAATCTTTTCATCAGGAAATCCTTGCGCCAAAGCCAAAGACCGAGATTCTTTCAAGAAATAATGATTAGCGTACACCGGCATAAAATAATCCGGTTTTACTTGATCCAACATTTCGACAATATCGCGACGAGTACCGTGTCCACTCACATGCACATCCATGATATCACCGTGAATAACATGATCTGATTGACGGTAAATATTATCTTTTAATCGCTGCACTGACCGTTCATTTCCCGGAATAATTGAAGATGAGAAAATAACAGTGTCTTTTTTCTGTAATTTAATCACACGGTGTTCACCACTGGAAATGCGTGATAAAACTGCGCGCTCTTCACCTTGCGCACCCGTACACACAATGACCACTTTTTCATCGGGATAATCAGCTGTCTGTTCAGTAGTAATCATCACACCTTTAGGTACTTTAATGTACCCCAATTTTTGGGCCATTTCAATATTCATTTTCATGCTAAAGCCATCAAGCGCTACTTTTTTACCCAGCTCACTGGCCGCTAACAAAATCCATTTAACCCGTTCAACTTGTGACGAGAATGTGGCGACAATAATTCGACCCGGCGCATTACTGAGTACTTTATACAAATTGGCGTACATTTCTTCGTACGTACCGTGTCGTTTATCATTGGTTGCTCCTAAACTTTCCAACATTAAAACCGTTGGGCGAGCTAAATTTTTTAATTGGTCATAGCGCACGTGTGTGCCACCATCTTTATCGCGTTCCATAGTCCAGTCACCCGGGTGAATGGCGGTGCCTGATGGTGTTTCAATTATGGTTCCCATAGAATCCATGATTGAGTGTTCCACTTGAAAGAATCGCATGGTAATTCCACCTAACTGAATTTTTTGATTAATATCAGTAACCGCGATTGTTTTTAATTTTTTGCTTGAACCTTTTTGGTAGTCTTCCATGCGATGTTTAATCAGCGCAATGGTCAAAGGCATGGCAACAATTGGCGGATACCCTAATTTTTCTAATAAAATTGGAGCGGCGCCAATATGATCAAGGTGGCCATGACTAAACGCTACGGCCCGAATTTGTTTTTCTTTACCCTGTAAATGTTTTACATTGGGAATAATATAATCAATCCCTGGCATGTCTTCTTCAGGAAATTGCAGACCCATGTCCAAAATAACAATATCATCACCATATTCATATACAGTCATGTTGCGGCCCACTTCTTCACATCCGCCAATTGGAATAATTCGCAGGGCATCAGGATTGGCCACTGTAGTGTCAGCAGGATCATGAATCGCGTAAATTGGTTTGCGTTGCCCAAATGGGGTACGCTTGCGCGGCATTGGCGGACGACCATTGGCTCCTACCAAACGTGTTGATTGACCACCAACATGTGGTCGAGATTGGGCACCCATTTGTGGGCGTCCTGAATTGCGGCGAAAATCATTTCCGCCCATTGGTTTTGCGCCCGGAGCAGCCACGGCTGCGTCTGGGCGACTAGTAAACTGTCGCATAAAACTATAATCGAGATGACTCACGTCTCAAAATAAATAACGAGTCAGATGTTTAGTGGGGATAGAGAGAGTCGAACTCTCACGACCTTGCGATCGCTAGTACCTGAAACTAGTGCGTCTACCAGTTCCGCCACATCCCCTTTTTTCTTAAAAAGAAAAGGAACTTTTGGTTTTACTGTACCAATCAGTTACGTTAACAAAACGATCAGCCGAATGAGTAATTTTTTGGACTGAAAATCCTTTGATATCTTTACCAATTCCATACAAATAATTTGGATTGTAGAGAAATATGGCCGGAATATCTCGGGCAAGTTGTGTTTGAAATTCTAGTAATAATTTTTCTAACTCTGCCGGAGCTTGTGTTTTTCTAATTTTTACCAAAACATCATCAACAATTCGATTCGAATAATTGGAAACATTTAAGCCAGGATATTTGCCCTGACTGGAATGCCAGAACGGAAACAAATCGGCATCACTCCCCATAATTACTCCTGATAATAACACATCATACTCACGATTTTTTAGAGCAACACGTGCCAAATCTTTGGGATTAACATAGGTAATTACCGTACGGACCCCAATGTCTTGCCAATGTCCCGCCACATAGCCTGCTACTTGGCGATATTCAGGCGTATCACTGGTTACCAACCGAATTACTAAATCCTTACCATCTTTTGCGCGACGGAAAAATAATTGCGCTGGCGGTAAATCGGCTGCCACTAATTTTTCTGCCTCTTGTTCTAGCGCAGCTTGATCAATCGTACTACTGGTCGTACTGGCGGTTTGATGTGCCTTAACAAAACTCGCAATTAATTCTTTTTTGTAAGTCTCCACCGGAACTCGTGACCAATTTTTATCAAGCGCCGCATTAGCACCATCAATATCTACCGGGGTAACCAATAATGGTGAATATCCGGGTATGCCTGGTAAAATCGGGCTATCAATAATTGCCCCTTCGTCTGCTAAAGTATCTTGGAGAATTTTAGTTTTATTTACGGCTGAGCGCAAACTTTCGCGTACGGTTCGATCTTGTAAGGTGACTTGGTTCAAGTTAAAAAACAAAGCCGTATACTGTGGCAATTGCATGGTTTTTAACTGAACGTGTTTGGTGGCCGCTGTGTCACGATACGCAATTGGAACAAAACTTAATCCCTGTACTTTTTGCGTACGCAAAGCTTCTAATGCTCCAGCCTCACCTTCATAATCTTGGTAATATTGAAAAACCAATTTTTGTAAAAAAGCTGGTTTTTTAAAATACCCCACAAAGCGACTTACTTCGACGCGAGAAATAATACCTGTATCATCTGTAATGAGCCGATCAAATTGAAATGGTCCGGTACCAATTGGTTTTGTATTTATCGCTGACACGTGCATTTGATCACGCGCTACTGAACCCCAAATATGTTCAGGAATAATACCTACGGTAACTGCTTGCAAAAAACTTGGGTACGCTTCAGTTAGTGAAAATTGAACCGTACGCTCATCCGTACTTGTGACTGAAACTCCAGCAAACGCGCTTTGCAACGGGCTCAAGACACTTTTATCTTGAATCGCCGTATAGGTAAAC
>DALYDF010000013.1:11507-16768 GCA_031973355.1 Candidatus Magasanikiibacteriota bacterium | reverse complement strand
CATGCCACCGAGCCGGCGCCAAAGTAAATGTATACACTTTTTGATCAGAGCTAACGGTGTATGACTCAGCCAAATCAGTTACTGGTTGACCCAGCTGATCCAATCGGGTTAAGCCGTTGTACACAAGTCGGACTAATCCCAGTTCTGCTTCATTAGCTGAAGCAAAAATAGGATTAATCAAACGTGGATTACCAACCACACCTTCAGTATACTCTCCTCCTACTGTAGGCACCAATACACGCATTTCCAACAAAAAACCAGTTAAGAGCGCGCTAATTGCCAAGCAAAATATCGCCACTGTGGAGAAAAATAACCACCGTTCCTGGCGCGGAAAAACTCGACTAATAAATCTTAATTGTAAGGCGCTTGGGACACGACGACCATGCAGTCGTTGTAATAATTGAAAATCATGCCGAGTGTTTACCAAGGTTCCGGGGCGGTTTTGAAAAACCGACCGAAAAAAACGAGCCAATTTTTGTTTGAAAACTAAAAGCACAAACCAAAATTTACCAAACTCGCTCTATTATTTCTAATAAACCAAACTTGGACTAAACCAGGACAGCTGCCAAAGAAGCCAACAAAAATGCAACCGAGATAACGATGGTAGCATTAAACAAAACTTTGTCTACGCCACGACGGGTGGTATACACTGAATTTGAACCACCAAACGCTGCGCCAAGACCAGAGCCTTTTTGTTGTAGTAAAACTACCACAATCATTAGCACCGCAAGTACAAGCTGGAGAACTGATAAAGCTGTTTTCATAAATTAACAATACTAATCAAGTATACGGTAAAATGGTCTAATTCGCAAATGTTTTCAAGTCAAATAAAGTGGGCAGACTGTACCATATACACCCAAATCTGTCAACACAGGCACCCAATCGTCAGTATACGCAGTTTATGATATACTACACGCAATATGCCTGAACTTACTTCTCTACCAACCAAACCGCGTCGTCATATTTTTTTATCAATTGTTGGCTTTACCATTTTAGCCTGGATAATCGTATTTGCTGGCTACACTGGTTATTTTTTATGGCAATTAAAATACGGGAGTGCCGAAGATATTGCTAAAACTCATTTTTCTTTCAAAAATGCTAAATTTACTTCGGCGAGTTCAGCGGGAGTTGGTCCACGCGCCCCAGAAAATGGTCAATGGGCACCATTTATCCACCCGTACAACCCGACACTTGGTACTGGTGCTAATTTGGTTACCGTCACCGCTTTTATAGATTTTGAATGTCCGTATTCACAAGATAATTACCAGGTTTTTAAAGAAGTGATGGATACCTATGGTGGAGCTATTAAAGTAGTATTTAAATTTTTACCACTTACTAGTATTCACCCCAATGCTCTGGCGGCCAGTGAAGCCGCGGCGTGCGCCAATGATCAAGGAAAATTTTGGCCATATTATCACCATTTATTTGAAACCAAAAAATTTACCGCCTCAGATTTACAGGCCGCAGCCGTGGCCGCTGGTCTGGACTCAGATTTATTTACTGCTTGTGTTAAGAGTCTTAAACATCGTCCAAACATTGAACAAGATGTAAATGAAGCAGTTAGTTTGGGAGTTCGTGGTACACCAACGTATTTTATTAATACTGATGTGATTGAAGGTAGTGCCGATCGGGCCGTGTGGGACAACACTATTCTAAAAAATATTACCAAGTAATATGCGTCATTTGTTTCGTGTCAGTGTAATACTGGTGATATTGGGTAGTTTTTTTGTTGGGCCACTGGCAATTCAAGCTGCCGGCACCGACACACGCTGTTTTACAAAAACACAATGTGAAAAAGCCCGGGGCGAGCTCGGTGCTAGTGAAGAGGGGTTTTATGACCGACCAGATTCTCGTGACGTATGCGGTACTATTTTAAGCGAAGACGGAACTACCGAAATACCCCTTGGTTTCTGTTTACCGGTTGGTCAATCAACAACCAAAGTAAGTTTTGGTGGTAAAAAGACTTTTGCTAATTTTGGAGACTTTATTCAATATGGATATCGATACGGAATGTGGGTGGCTGGAATTATTGCCGTGGCCTTTATTGTGATTTCTGGGGTGCAGTGGGCGGCTTCGGGTGGTAACAGTGATATGATTAGCTCAGCTAAAAATCGTATTTCCGGCGCCATTACTGGTTTAATTTTATTAACCCTCTCCTACACTATCTTAAATACGGTTAATCCATACTTAGTACAATTGCGTTTACCTCAAGCCTGGATGATTAATACGATTGATATTGTTCCCCCATCTTGCGGCGGCATTACTGATAAAAAACTGGCTTACCTCGGTCAACTGAATCCTGATGGTACACCGATTAACCAATCCACCAAAGATAGTGCCTACGCTCAAGCCAAACAGGCGGGTTATAAGATCAGCCCTCAACCAAATGAAATTCCTACAGGAGCTGGCGCAGAAAAACAAGCACCGCTCTGTGGGTATGAATATTTAGTGGAAGGTGGAGCAACACTAAGTTGCAGGGGTGATATATGCGCACCAAAAAAAGATAATTTCAAAAGAACATGCCTCCCTTTTGAAGTTGTAGGGGGGAAAAAGGAAAGTAAAAGCACTTGTTGGATTGGTGATTTAATTATTAATTATCGTGTAGACGGCCCAATCTCAGGCCTAATAAACAAGTTGGGGCAAAACCTAATTCCTGGCGGTGTTGAACAAAGTGATGATGATTACTGGTTAGAAGACCAAACTTTTTTTTCCGAACAAAACAAGGATATAGCCATTTTACCCGTATGTCAGAATGTTAATCCTAATTTTTATTGGATTGTCCATAGTCCTGGTTTGTATAAATTTGGGCCAATAATTCCAATTACCCAAATTAGCAACGTGGAGGGCTTTGACCAATATGTTTTACAATTTCACAAAACTAATGAAGACCTAAAAACAAGCCTCTCAAATCTTCAGGCCCAGGCATCTAATCCTACAGCCGCTCCTTGCGGATTTGAAGGTTCAACTCTTGACCCAAGCAAGACTAAGATTGTGGGTTTTTTTATTGGTAATCATATAAATATTAATTATGAAAGTACGGACGGCAATCTCTTTATTGGCTTAGGTAATTCGAAAAATATTGCAGAAGGTTACACAATACCTAAATTAAAAAGTGGTTATGTATATACCCATCATGATTTACCATGGCTAAAGAATTATATTCCTATTGATAAACTCAATAATGGAAATGGAATGTTTTTAAATTTTGGTCTCACCAGTCAACACATTGATGCCATGAAAGCCGCCCAAAAATCCTGGGGCATATAATGACAGATTGACGAAACCCAAAAAATCTGCAATAGTATCCGCATAATTTTTTCTTTTGCCTGCCATGGAAACTATCAAAATTAGTAATGCCCGGGTACATAACCTCAAAAGCGTTTCTCTCGAGATTCCCAAAAATAAATTAGTGGTCATTACTGGTCTCTCTGGCTCAGGCAAATCTTCACTAGCCTTTGACACTATCTACGCCGAGGGTCAGCGTCGCTATGCCGAAAGCTTAAACGCCTATGCCCGCCAATTTATGGACATGGCCGATAAGCCAGACGTAGATGAAATTACCGGTCTCTCCCCTACAATTGCGATTGAACAACGCAATTACACGGCTAACCCTCGTTCAACCGTAGGTACGGCCACAGAAATTTACGATTATATTCGGTTATTGTTTGCTCGGCTTGGTACTCAATATTGCCCAACTTGTAAAACACCGGTAGTTACTCATACCCCTGGTACGATTATTGAAGAAATTCGCGCTCGCGCCCGCAGTACGGACATTACTCTGGCTGCTCCGTTTATTGAACAAGAAGTGATTGTTTTAAAAAATCTTAAAACTCGTCTTGAGCGCGCTGAAGTAGAAATGGTTTTAATTAATGGTGTTCCGGTTAGTTTAAAATCATTAGCCAATTTTACTTTTAGAGACAAAGAAAAATACGATATTGCGGTGGTAGTTGGTACGGTGAAAAGTGGTATTAAAACCGCGCTTTCCAATCTCGTCGAAAAAGCTCTAGATTTAGGTAACGGACATTGCATTATTATCACGGAAGCCGGCGAAGAAGAACGCTTTTCTACTAAGCCCCTCTGTCGCACCTGCAGTCGTTCTTTTTTACCAATTGAACCGCGTTCATTTAGTTTTAACAGTCCGTACGGTGCCTGTGCTCGCTGCACCGGGTTAGGGATTACCTTAGAAGTTGATCCTGAATTAGTAATTCCTAATCCCCGCTTAACCTTAGCTGAAGGCGCCATCCAACCGTGGACCCGTTTGGTAGGTAACCAACACTATTACACTGAACTATTGGCGTTAGTGGCCGCTCATAATAATTTCACCATCAATACTCCTGTTGAATCCCTACCGCAACGCGTGATGGATATTTTGTGGTACGGCACAGACGGTACTACTTACCAACTTGGTAAAGAATTAGTTCAATATGAAGGAATTATTCCTAATTTAACTAAACGCTATTTAGAAACTAAATCTGATTATTTAAAAAAAGAAATTGAACAGTACATGCGTGAACGCGAATGTTCAATTTGTCAAGGTCGGCGCTTAAAAGAAGATAATTTGTACATCAAAATTGCTGATCGCAGCATTGCCGATGTCGTAGAATCAAGTATTGAAGAAGCGCTTGAGTATTTTAAAAAATTAACTAACAGTAAGGATAGTAAACAATTTGCCGTGGTCACCCCGATTGTTAAAGAAGTGAATAAACGCCTTGATCACTTAATGAAAGTGGGGTTACCGTACTTAAATTTAGACCGATCTTTGGCCACTGTTTCGGGTGGTGAAGCGCAACGCATTCGTTTATCAACACAATTAGCGGCTGGTTTATCTGGGTTAATTTATATTCTTGACGAGCCTTCAATTGGATTACACCCTAAAGACAATGAACAATTAATTAACACGCTCAAAACTTTGCGTGATGCGGGTAACAGTGTAATTGTGGTCGAACATGATAAAACCATCATGGAAGCGGCTGATTATGTAATTGATGTTGGTCCTGGTGCCGGTGAATACGGGGGAAAAATCATGGCCGCTGGCACACCAGCAATGATTAAGAAAAATAAAGATTCCATAACTGGTCGTTATTTAACCGGGGCGGAAACAATTATTGATGGTAAACACAAACCACGCGCTGGCAATGGACAAAAATTAATTATTAATGGCGCAACCGCTCATAACTTAAAAAATATTGAGGCCACAATTCCACTGGGTACACTCACTTGTTTTACCGGTGTCAGTGGTTCAGGAAAATCCAGTTTAGTAA
>DALYDF010000013.1:9804-11497 GCA_031973355.1 Candidatus Magasanikiibacteriota bacterium | reverse complement strand
AATTGATATTCTCAGTCGTGTTCTTAATCGTCATTTTTACCGCGCCCAAGCCGAACCTGGTGCACACGCTAGTATTTCCGGGATTGATCATTTGGATAAAGTCATTACTATCGACCAGACACCAATTGGCCGCACTCCTCGCAGCAATCCCGCCACCTACACGGGTTTATTTACGGCTATTCGGGATTTGTACGCTGAATTACCCGAAGCACGGCTACGGGGCATGAATGCCGGTACCTTTAGTTTTAATGTTAAGGATGGTGGCCGCTGTGAAGCCTGTGGTGGTGAGGGCTACACCACTATTCCCATGCATTTTTTAAACGATGTCTTTATTGAATGTAGCGAATGTCATGGTACCCGTTACACCAAAGAAGTGTTGGAAATTCATTATCGCAGTAAACATATTGCTGAAGTATTAAATATGACTGTGGAAGAAGCGTTCACCTTCTTTCAAGGCGTGGCGACAGTGCGTGATAAACTACAAATTTTACGCACCGTTGGTTTGGGTTATGTACGCTTGCGACAACCAGCCACTACCTTATCTGGCGGTGAAGCTCAAAGAATTAAATTAGCGACTGAATTATCTCGACGCAGTACCGGTAAAACCCTGTATATTCTTGATGAACCAAGCACGGGTTTACACTTTGAAGATATTAAAAAATTATTAACCGTGCTTAATCAATTAGTTGATAAAGGAAATAGCGTCTTGATTATTGAACATAACTTAGAAATTATTGGGGCAGCCGATTGGATTATTGACCTTGGCCCTGAAGGTGGAAAACGCGGTGGAGAAATTGTTGCTTGTGGCACCCCTAAAACGGTGGCTGAAAATAAAAAAAGTTGGACCGGAAAATATTTGGCCGCGGAACTTAAATAATTAAACAGAAACCGGATTTAAATATTTTTAACGACGCGCAAATTGATAACGAGGCTGAATTAAACCGTTTTATAACAAAGCCGAGTGTATCACTTAGTGAGTGAGCCGGAATATATCAATCTGCGAACGAACGGCGCTAGAGAAAAATATTTAAATCCGGTTTCTGCTTTAAAATAAAAAAATCCTCCGAACTAATCGGAGGATTTTTAATTATGTTATTACGCTGCTTTTTCTACTTTTGGCACCTTAACTTCTTTAAGGCGTTTTTTGTATTCACGCAAGTAGTAAGGACGAGCTTGGCGCACTTTCATTTGGCGCACAAATTCAATTTTTTCTACTACTGGGGAATGAATTGGGTAAATTTTTTCTACTCCAACCCCTTCAGAAACTTTGCGAACCGTTACGGTTGCGCCTTGTTCACCACCATGTTTTTGAGCAATTACCATTCCTTCAAAGATTTGAATACGCTCTTTTTCTTCACCTTTAGCGTTCAATTCTTTAATTTTTTGATGAACTTTAACGATCATCCCTGGTTTGAGGTCCAAGCGAACATCTTCTGACATAATAAAATGATTAGCGAGAGGTTGGATAAAGAGCCAACATCGAAGTAGTAAATACGGGATGATTTTACCGTAAACAGCCCTGTTTGTCAAGAGGCCTTGAGCAGGTTTTTTACCTGGGCAACGGTCTCGGCCAGATATCCTTCCCGATTCACCACAATCGCGTCAAATTGGCCTGCCTGGGCTATTTCTTGCTCCGCGTAACTCAGCCGGCGTTGTAATTCTGCCTCAGTAATTCCCGGACGACGGGTCAATC
>DALYDF010000013.1:0-9794 GCA_031973355.1 Candidatus Magasanikiibacteriota bacterium | reverse complement strand
GCGTTTTCCGTTTGTGATTCGAAAGAAGTGCCCTCTGGCATTAAAAAAATCCGAGTTTGGCGATAAGCGAAAGGTTTTAAACTTTCTGATCCCCGAACATCAATCGGAGCCAACACATAGTCGTATTTTTGTACCGCCTTATCCATCTCCAACCGATCAGTGCCATAATAATTACCCGCAAAATCAATAAATTCTAATAATTCATTGGTGACAATTTTATGAACAAATTCAGAACGAGTCAAAAAATGATAATCTACACCATTAGTTTCACCCGGTCGCATGGGTCGAGTGGTGGTGGTTACAAAACGAACAGCGTTTGGTAACTGTTTAATTAATTCATTTACTACGGTAGTTTTACCACCGCCAGAGGGGGCAACAATGGAAACTAACTGACCTGACTTCATACTGACTGCAAAGTTTCTAATACTTTTTGCAATTCTGGTGGCAAAGGTGCCTCAAAACTCACTTTTTCACCCGCTTGATTAGCAAAGGCTAAATGGTATGAATGTAAAAACACACGACCTAACTTTTCATCCAAATCGCGTTTTAATTTTTTGTTAAAGTACAATGGATCACCAACGAGTGGATGGTTGTACGCAAACATGTGCACCCGAATTTGGTGCGTGCGACCCGTATGAAGCGTCACATCAACCAAGGTATAATTCACGAATTCTTTTAGAACCGAAAACTCAGTCAAAGCCGCTCGACCATCTTGAATACTTGCGACATTTTTTAAAGTCACTTCATCAATTTTTGGTCTAGCCACCATGCGACCATCTTTACCACGCGCAATAATAAAATTTAAAAACCCATTTGGAACTGGTAAGGTACCGTGTACCAAAGCGTAATATTTTTTTTCTACGGTTCGTGCTTGAAATTGTTCTTTCAAATGATTGAAACTGGCTTGAGTAAGTGCCACTACCATTAAACCAGAGGTGTCTTTATCCAAACGATGTACTAAACCAGGACGACTTGGTGCTTCACCTACTCCAACAATCTTTGGATAGGTTTTAGTCAACCATCCAGCCAAAGTATCAGTTTCTTCTACACCCATTTCTTCAGCTACGCGCGGTTCTGGATGCACAATTAATCCAGCCGGTTTATATAGCACTACATAATCGGCGGTTTCTGCCACCACGGTAATTCCACCAAACAAATTACCTCTAGTTTTCTTTTTTTCTACGGCAATTTTAGGGGCTTCGTCAACAATCGTAATTTCATCACCAGCCTCAAGCTGGTCACCATTTTTCTTTGGTACTGTTCCATTAATTAAAACCCGACCCTGTTTAATGAGTTTTTGGGTTTGGGATCGAGTTTGCTTCAATTGTTCTGGTAGCCAAATATCCAGGCGGGCTGATTCTGAACCAGCAAAAGTAAAAATTTGTGACATAATATGGGCATTATACTGATTTCCCTTGAAAAATCAAGGGTTGTATGTTAAATTTAGGCAATTGTGGGCCAGTAGCTCAGTCGGTAAGAGCACAGCGCTTATAACGCTGGGGTCGGTGGTTCGAGTCCACCCTGGCCTACCACAGGCATAAAAATCACACACAGGCTCCCGTCGTCTAATGGATATGACACCAGCCTCCGAAGCCGGAAATCCAGGTTCGACTCCTGGCGGGAGCACCCATAGAATTAACAACCCCCTTATGAAAGAAACAATCACTGTACAAACCTTGATTAATGTTCCAATTGAAAAAGTCTGGGAATTTTGGAATGAACCGAAGCACATTATGAATTGGGCGTTTGCTTCAGACGATTGGGAAGCACCGGCCGCGCAAAATGATTTGCGGGTGGGTGGAAAATTTATCACCACCATGGCCGCGAAAGATAAAAGTGTGAGTTTTGATTTTTCTGGTATTTACACAACGGTAACCGAACACGAACTAATTGAATACAACATGGATGATGGTCGCACAGTTTCAATTACATTTAAAACAATACCCGAAGGCGTACACATAACCGAAACATTTGATCCTGAGAATGAAAATCCAATTGAAATGCAACACGCCGGCTGGCAAGCAATCTTAGATAATTTTAAGAAGTACACAGAAAACACCAAGTAAATAAAGGGTAAGAAAATTTTCACATAGTGTAATAAAAAACTTTCGCTACAACGAAAGTTTTTTATTTGAAAAAATATTTTACCAAAATAATTATGTTATCTACAAAAAAATATGGTTACATTTTATTTTGTAATGTAATTTATAAAAGTTATACACAGTTTTTGTGTTTTACTATTTCAAATTTGTGTAAAACATCATATACTAATCTCATTAAGGTCGAAACAGAAATTAATTTATAATTTCTGAAAGAAAATTTTTACAACAATGCTTGTCTTGTAAAAATTTCTCCCGCGCGTTTACAACTTTTGGTGTGTACCATGGTCATATCAAACCCTGATATGCGCGCATTTATTCTAAACGGAGGTGAACATTATGCCAGCAAAAAAACGTAAAGCCGCCCCTCGTAAGGCTGCTCCTAAGCGCAAACCTGCTAAACGCAAGGTTGCTGCTAAACGTAAAGCCGCTCCTAAACGGAAGGCTGCTCCTAAGCGCAAACCTGCTAAACGCAAGAAAGCTGCTAAGAAATAATATTTCTTACACACAAAAAATCGGCGTAATGCCGATTTTTTGTTTTATCTGAGTACAACTTTTACAAATCAAGCTCGATTTGTTTTTTATTTGAACGCACTTCATCTGAAAAAACTTTTACCATTCCAAAAATACCATCATAGCCCGGTTTAATATAAATATTTCCTGTCCGCACTCGTTCAAGCGCATTAGCAATATCTGGTGTTGATGCAGCGGCAACTTCAGTCAAAGTAGCTTTTCGTAAAATAAAAAATTCACTACCTAACTGGCTAATTAATTGTGCATATAGGCTCGCGACTTTTTTGGAAGACACCCCCACACCAAGTGTGTCAGCAATAATTTCTGGTAACGGTACCACTGATTCAAATGGTACGCGTTTTAATTTCTTTGCTTCATCTTCTGAGCGAGAAGATAAGTCTGTCACCCGACTCATTACCCCTACAGTCAGGGGTTTCCCGCATTTAGGGCAATTCCCTCCATATTTTTTAGTTTCTTTAGGCGCGCACGAGAATTTACAATCCGCATGACCATCATAATGATACTTCCCTTCTTCTGGATAAAACTCAATCGTCGAGAGAAATTGGGTTGGATCATTCGTGGTTAAAACATTTTTAATTTCCGGATACGAAATTGCGTCTTCATTTTTAAAAGAAAAAATATTTGCTTCCCGACCAAGTTTTTGCGGACTATGCGCATCAGAATTAGAAATAAGCGCAATATTGTCTAACTGTCCCACCTGCCAATTCATGAGCGGATCACTCGAAAGTCCGGTTTCAATGGCTGTAATATGTGGAGTTAAATCTTCAAACGCCTCGCTTAGCGTATCATACCCACCTTTTGATCCAAAAATACCAAACCAGGGTGTCCAGGCATGGGCAGGAATCAACATCATTTCTGGATCACTTTCTAAGACAATCTCTAAAAGTTCTTTAGACGTTAACCCTAAAATCGGTCGACCATCAGCTTTTACATTACAACCCCGGTTAATTAATTTTTGATTAAACTTTAGAGCCGCTTCAAAACTAGGTGCAAACACCAAATGATGTACCCGCCGCGTTTTGCCAGCATGTTTTTTGACCACGGCTACTTCTGTGCCAAGTAAAAATTTAGTTGGTGTTTTACCATTTTTATGTTTAAAAATTCCTGGCGCTGATTCCACTAATTCAGCTTGCAACATTTCCATCCATTTGGGGTGAGTAAAATCACCAGTTGCCAAAATATCAATCCCACGCGTCACTGCCGTGACAGCCAAAACTTCAGGCACTAAATTTTTAGAACAGGCACGGGAGTAGCGCGAATGAATATGTAAATCCAGAATCGCTTCCATATTATTCGGTGGTTACCGAAATATCTTCGCCGCGAACTTGGATACGAGCAATACGCTCACCTGGGGTGGTAATTAAAAATAACTCAGTTTTAACATTACGACCTTTGTCATTATATAAAGCCACGGTCACCTGATGTTGACCTGGCAATAAGGGTAAATCCCCTTCTCCACCTGATAAACGCACTTCAACCCCGTCAATTGCTACGCGCGGCTGATACGCAGCATAGGCAGATTCTAATTCAACAAAAAATAATCGGTATTGAGTAGCTAATTTCTTTTTTACAAATGACTGTAAATTACTAGTAATCCGATCGTACCGAATACGCGAAAATTCACCGTCAACAATTAATTGACCAGCGTTACTTTTAGTAATTGTTTTCCCATTGGCCGTAACGGTGATTTTATCACCACCACGATCATAGACTTTTATCCCTTTAGTTTTTATTCCGTTAAAATTATACAAGCGGGTCATTGAATATAAACTGTTCATTTCCTTAGTAGTAACTGGAAAATTTACTTCAATCACCGTATCCCCTTGTCGCTCGTAATACGAGGCTACGCCCGATTGTAGAAAAAAATTTTTACCCCCACCGTATAAACCGTAAGTATAGTCATACGAAATAGTAGTTGGCGCCGCGGCGCTTACAGAGGTAACCCAAAACAAACTGATAATACCCATCAGCGACACAATGATTCGATTGGTAAGTCGGATATTCATGTTTTAATTATACACCAATTTCCCGGAGACTAGCACCCGTATATTCAATTTCATCTTCTGACAAACGGCGAAGGCCAGCGTCATTCTGCACTTCTTCAGTAGCTTGAGCCACTAAACCGGGAACACGAGCAATTAAGAAAATACCTGTTAAAGCGCCGGGTTTAAAGCCCAGGTCCAAAAGAATCGCCGCCATTGCCCCATCAACATTGAGTGGGAGTGGCTTGCTTGAAATTTTATTAAGCTCAACCTCTATTTCTTCAGCAAATTTTGAATATTGACCATAGAATCCAACTTCTTTGGCAATCGCCAGTAAAGTTTCACTTCGATAATCTTTAGTCAAAACCGCGTGACCAAAACCGGGTATGCGAATTTTTTGGGATTTTAATTCTATTACTAAGCCAGCTAAATCACTTGTTTCTTTATTTTCAGTGAAAAACTTAGCGGCTGAATCAAGGGCGCCAATATGCCGTTCACCCATTGCCAACATGCCTGCGGCTACCGAAGCCTGGATAGAAGTTTTAACGGAAGCGGAAATGCGAGTGACCAGACCAGAAGCTGTACCAGGCCCATGATCAATCGCACTCGTTAAAATTGCACCAAACATTTTTGATTCAGCCACGGTTGGTAATTCACCACGGAGTAAAAGCCAAATTGTGTCGCTGAAACTTTTTTGCTGTGTCAAATCAGTTAATGTATACCCGTGCACCATTTCCCGACCCTCATGAATTGTCGTAATATTTGTTTGGAATTTCATAGGATTATTCTTTTGGTAAAAATGAAGTATCCAACCAATACTGTTTTGGTTTAGCCATATTTACAAAAACCGTCACTTCTCTACCAATTGGGACAAATTCAGTGGGATCAAACCAAATATTATCACTATAAAAACTAGTAACCCCTGAAACATTTTCATTGCTTTCAGCGGCAATTTTCCAAGGATTGCGACCATTTACCTTGATCTTTTGGTTAATGAAAATTTCAGTAACCACCGCTTTAAGCGGTGTACCGTGCGTTTTAAGTTTTTTAATTGTTTTTTGACGATAAATAAAAAAGGTAATCGTTCCAAATCCAACTAAAAAAAAGACAAGGCCCACCAAACCCGGGATAGCAAAATTTCCGTACAGATCATCGAAAGAATAAATTTTATACTCAGAACCTAGATATAAAACAGACACTTCTTTCCCCACAAAATAATCAGGCGATTTGGTAAAACTTTTACTTTCATAGAAAGTCTCAATACCATCACCCTTGGTAAATGAAACTTTAGGCGCAAATGTATTATGTGTATCACCCGGTATTAGAGCAACCACGACTCCTGGTGCTTCTCGAATTTCTGGATTATGGTGAAAATTATACGCCTGCAAAGAATGCCAGCCAGACCAGACCATAAGAAGCACACCAACCGTTCCAAACAATCCCATGAAAATTCCCACTTTTTTACTTCCCATATTAAAATAGTTATTTGACTAGTTGAACTAAATCTTCTACGCGTTCAGCAATGCGCACACCAACGGCGGCGAGTGCTGCTTTTTTCTCGGCCGCGCCTTTACCTCGTTCTACAATTGCCCCCGCATGACCAATGTTTGTACCTTCTGGCAAGGCTGAAGCGAATTTACCACCAATATATATGGCGAGTGGTTTAGTGAATTCTTTATTGGCAATTAAATCCACAATTTCAAATTCATAACTACCACCATGTTCACCTAAAATTATTACCGCTCTGGTTTCTTCATCTGCTTCAAATAATCTTAGCACATCAGCGTACGTTGTGCCCATTAATAGGTCGCCGCCAACATGCACCGCTGAACTCTGACCCAATCCAGCTTGGCGCACTTGCCAGGAAAGTTCATTAGTCATTCCCCCACTGCGCGACACAATCCCAATATTTCCAGGGGTAAAAATTTCATTAACTGCTGGCCCACCCACCACACCCATACGTCCAACTCCAGGTACAATAAAGCCGAGTGAACTTGGCCCAATAATTCTAATGCTTTTTTCTTTAGCCGCGGCGAGACAGTATGCCGTATCTTGAATGGGAATTCGCTCCACGATCACACTAATGAGTGGAATATCATTATCAATTGCTTCCATAATTGCCGCTTTAGCCGCAAATGGTGGTACATAAATTGCCGTCGCGTTTACATCGGAAAATTGCGCTTTAGCTTCACCCACAGAATTAAATACTGGCCAGTCTTCGGCCATTTGTCCGCCTTTACCTGGCGTGACACCGCATAAAACGTGCGTATGATAATCACGCATGGCTTTGGCGGCTTTGAGTCCTTCTTTACCGGTGATTCCTTGGACTAAAACGCGGGTACTTTTAGTAATTAAAATACTCATATCTTGTCTTTGATCATGTCAGCCAAAACCTGCGCCGTATCCCCCATGGGCATGGCTTTGGTAAATAATTTCATGTTCAAATTATTGCGTTCTCCGCATTCACGCATGAGCTGCATCGCTTCAGCGCTTTCTGGGCCATCACGGCGCACTACAATTGGGTAAGTTGGTTTAATTTCATCTAGAGCATCAATAATTCCCATGAAGGTATCTTTCATGTTGGTAAAATTCGCCACTACCCCGCACATCCACAAGCCTTTTAAGCCAGGTTTGGATAAAACAATTTTGGCGAGGGCATATACTTTTTCGCGCGGCGGATTACCCGAATATTCCGTGTAATTGGCTGGTTGTAAACCCACAGCTAAAAGTGCGTCCATATTGGCAATACTCGCGCCACCACCATTTAAAATCAGACCAATATCGCCGTCCATTTCAATATATTTTCCGGCTGTACCACGATAATAATTTTCCCCTTCATCAATTTTCTTTACTAAAATTTCACGTTCAGTTGGTGCGCGACCAAGCATGGTGCGTGGTTCAAGAGTCTCCCATTCTTTGTGCCGATAAAATGCGTCATCATCCAGCGCAATTTTAGCATCAGCCGCCACCCAATTTCCCTCAACCGTTTTTACCAGCGGATTAATTTCTACCACCCGTGCGTCTTCAGTCTTAAAAACCGCGTATAATTTTTGCGCAAAATCCCAGTCAGCTTGTGCCTCAGGCATTTTATCACTGCGTATATCTAAAGGAATACGCATGATTTTATCTTCAGCCACCTCTTCAATATCCATGCCACCTTGGTTAGAATAAATCAGCACCGGCTGTTTATTATTAGTGTCATACACCACTGAACAATAATGTTCTTCAGCAATATTTAATTTTTCTTCAATCAAAACTGAGGTAACTTGCATACCCTTAATTTGATTAGCCAATAATTCTGTACAAGCATCCACCACCTCATTAGCTGAGGAGCAAAATTTAATGCCATTATTTTTACCTCGTTTTCCTGACAAAATTTGCGCTTTTACCACCACGTCAACAATACCTAATTGCTGGTATTTTTCCGCATAATTTTCACCAGATCGAACTACCACACCCCGCGGAATAGCGAGATCATGTTTGGCAAATAAGGCTTTACCTTCAAATTCGTACAAATTCATATTAATTTTTGTGAACCAAATACTTGGCCAAACCAGCCAATAGCCAGCCACCGTTCATTTCGCCTGTTGCGATCTTTCTCTTAATTTCCTCAACTGTAAATTCCATTACTTCATGCACCTCCGACCCATCCAAACGAGCTTTACCCGCACTTAAACCAGTGGCCAAAAATACTGGAGTAACTTGTGAATTCGCACCTGGGTCAATTTTTATTTCACCAAGCGATTCCCATTTTTCAGCGATGAAACCAGTCTCTTCAGCTAGCTCTCGTTTTGCAGCAGTTAAAAAATCTTCACCAACTTCTACGCCACCAAACGGAAAACAGTAGGTCCAATCTTGGATTGGATATCGCCATTCTTTTAAAAGAATTAATGTACCATCAGCCGTAACTGGAATAATCATCGGACCAGCATCAACACGCTCAGTGTACGCATAAATCCCCTGTTTCCCATTAGGGAATTCTACCGTATCTTCATGTACACGTAGCCAAGGATTTTCGTAAATAATTTCACTAGAGATTTTTTTGATCATATGTTTAATATGATTCTAATTCCCCTGTTAAAGAATTCTCTAATAAAATTTGAGCATTTTTCTTATTTACAAAAAATCGTTTCCAAACCGTTTCTTTGGTGTCATCGGTTTCGGCTACAATCACAATGTAATGTTCATTATCAGTAGAATCAACTGAACGGTACGACACGCGTCGTTCAGAAGATTTTTTCTCTACATCCGCCACAAACTTTTGTACTTCAGGTAACCGTCTAATTTCTTCCACCGCCTGTTCAGGCGATACACTCTGAACTTCCTTTGAGTTCGTGAAAATTTGATAGTACCCAAATAATCCCAAAATACCCACGACAGCAATTGTAATACCAAAATATTTTTTCATAGATTATTTCCATTCTTGAGGAATTGGAATTTCCAATTTTACCACTTCATCACCAACGGCTTTTTTAAATTCCACAGTAGTAGCACAAAGAGCCAAGACATGCGGTTCAGACAAATCAGTCGATGCTGCCGAAGTTGAGGCAGGCGCACCATATTTTACATCACCAGAAATTGGGCAACCAAGTGAAGCCATTTGCACGCGAATTTGGTGTGGACGTCCAGTTTTAAGATTAATTTTAACCAAGCTTTTATTACCTCTTTTTTCTACTAATTCATAATCTAATTCGGCGCGCAGACTTCCCTCCACTTCTTGGTCATACACAGTTACTACATTTCGCTTCGCATCTTTGGTTAAATAATGAACCAAAGTATCAGCTTGTCTTGGTGGCGCTCCACACACCAACGCATGGTAGGTTTTTTTCAAAGTATGATTGCGAATTTGTTCAGAAATTCTAGCGGCACCTTTACTGGTTTTACCAAATAAAATAATTCCCGACACTGGTCGATCAAGTCTTTGCACAATACCCAAAAAAACTTTACCTAACTTATGGTATTTTTGTTTAAGATAATATTTTACTTCATCGGCCAAAGTACCATCACCAGTTTCATCGGCTTGCACCAAAACACCTGCTGGTTTATAGACCGCAATTACATGATTATCTTCGTATAACACCTGCAATTCTGCGGGCATATATATATTATTTTGACCACCGTGCAAAAATTCCACAGGGCAACAAACGGCCAGAATCTTTTTCCGCAATGGCCAATTCCC
>DALYDF010000012.1:25131-28099 GCA_031973355.1 Candidatus Magasanikiibacteriota bacterium | reverse complement strand
CGCGAAGAATCAGCTAAATTTATTGCGTCCCAAGATTTTGATGGAATTGCGATTGGCGGTGAATCAGTTGGGTATAATATGGCCGCAACCAAAGAAATTATTGAGTGGGTTTTACCGCATGTACCAGCCGATAAACCGCGGTACACTATGGGCCTTGGGTATTCACCGGCTGATTTATTTGCCGTCGTCGAACGCGGTATTGATATGTTTGATTGTGTGGCCCCAACCCGCGTGGCGCGTAACGGTTCACTCTATGTACACCGGGCAATTAATGCCAATTATAAAATTAATATAAATAATGCGGCTTTCCGCACTGATAGTGGACCGATTGATCCGGAATGCACTTGTTCTACTTGCACTAATTATTCCCGCGCCTATATACACCATCTTTTCCGCAGCGAAGAATTACTCGCCTACCGTTTAGCCACTGTACACAATCTTCATTTCTTTTTAAATCTAATGCGTGAAATCCGCGAAGCCATTAAAGCCGACCGATTTAGTGAATTAAAAACAGAGTGGGTTGGTTAAATTTTATAAAATAAAACAAAAACACCTTGACAAAAGGTGTTTTTTAATATATTATCGCACGGACTCTAACGCGGCCCTGTGCCGCAAAAGGACTACCATGTCGCTCAAGGCGCAACGTCACTTCGTTCCGGACACGGCAACCTCCAACCATGGTGGAGATGGTCTGGTCGATCACCTTCCCACTTGGGCAGAGGATCAGCCGCACGGAAGCGTGCTGGTCCAAGTCTTCGGTCAGCCGGAGAGTTTCAAGCTCGCAGAGCTGGCTCGGCTGAACCCGCACCCGTTCCGCAAGGAGCAGGCGCGTACGTTCCGTGGCCATTCGCTCGCCGACTGAGTCCACTCGCCAACTGACGCCCCCGTCGTCGCGCTACCAGGAAGTCCTCTGGTTGGCGCGGCGGCACTCACACAATATTACAATAAATCCGCTATAAAGGCGGATTTATTATTTTCATAAATTCACGCGCCGATTGTTCCCAAGAAAATTTAGTAATTTGTTCTTGACCCCGCTCTGCGTACTCGGTGTGCATTTTTTTATTATCCCAAAATAATTCTAATCCGTTGATCACATCACTAATCCGACTTGGATCAACGGTATACGCCGCTGTCCCAGCCACTTCAGGCAAAGCTGAACAGTGACTGGTAATTACCGGCGTGCCTGCACGCATGGCTTCCACCACCGGTAAACCAAACCCCTCATAAAAACTGGGGTACAGAAAAATCTGCGCCAGTTTATATAAAGCTGGTTTTTCTTTATCGGCTACATACCCAATAAACCGAACATTAGGCGTCTGTTTAATTAAAGAAAAAATACTTTTATTTTTCCAGCCCGGCGCACCAGCAATAATTAAAGTAGCGTCTGGATTATTTTTTTGCCACTCAGCAAACGCCTGAATCGCCCCAGAAATATTTTTACGCGGTTCAATCGTCCCTAAACATAAAATAAAATTATCAGGTAAGTGATATTTATTTTTTACCATTTCTAATTGCGCTACATCAGGCTCAACCCACTCAGAACAAAGACCAGGATAGATAACCGTAGTTTTTTCTGGAGAAATATTAAAAAGAGTAGTTACATCATGGAGCGTTGAAATTGACGGCGTAGTAATTTTAGAAACTGAATTGATTATTTTTTGAGGCTTGACCGCTTGATGCCACAATCGCCGATGTATTGAAAAATACTCAGGAAATAAAGCAAACGACGCGTCATGTATTGTTATTATTGTTTTGCACCGCGGCTCAGGCGCAATGAAATTAAGGTTAGGAAAATAAATCCAATCAAAATTAATTTTTTTACCTAATAGGTTTGGCCACTCAGAGAGGCGTGGATAATTACCGAGTAAAATTGCGCTATTAATTATTTTATTCGGCAATGATAGATGTAATGAGAAAATATTTGGCTTTTGCCAGGCCACTGGCATTGACCACGGTTTAGTTCCGCTCGAACACAAAAAATATTCATGTTCTGGATATAATGAAAAAACTGCAGTCAGCAGTTCAGACGCATACTCCCCCACTCCCGTTTTTATTGAGGTTTGTAAGGGGCGAACATCAATCGCAATTTTCATAAACTCAATTTAGCGGGCTGCTAACTTGCACTGAGCCTGAGAATTTTGGCGTTCAGCATATTTTTCCTCAACGTATTTTTTAACCCGATCTTTAAATCGGTCAGTACTAAACCGCTCTGCCCAGGCCCGGATTTCAGTTGAATCCCATTGAGTAGCCTCAAAATCGCGCAAAACTTGGTACAAAGATTCCCAATTTTGTTCAAAAAATAACACACCAGTTTTTCCGGGAATCACTGTTTCTGTGGCCCCACCCACCCCGTACGCAATTACTGGCCGACCAGCCGCCATTGATTCCAGTGGCGTAATTCCTAAATCTTCTACTTGTGGATTTAAAAACGCTTTCGCGTGTGCTAATAGTTCAGCTTTTTGCGCTTCAGTCACTCGCCCCACAAATTCAATATTTGGTTTCGCAATTTTTTTCAGATACTCAAGCGAGGGACCAGAACCATAAATTTTTAATTTCCAACCTAAACGATTAAACGTCCGTACTAATAAATCAAATTTTTTATAAGGCACCAACCGACCACCACTTACAAAATAATCACCAATTTCTTTGGCTGCAAAAAAATTATCAAATGCCACTGGTGGATAGATAATGTCGCTATTACGACGATAATATTTTTCAATCCGACCATGAACTGTGCCTGAATTGGCAATAAAATAATCCACCCGATCCACACTCATTTTATCCCAAATGCGTAAATGATGAATGAGTCGTGGTAACACGGCTTTTACCAACGGATTGTATGGTAGATCAGCAATATATTCGTGCGTATCAGTCCACAAATACCGCGTTGGTGAATGACAATATGAAATATGAACGGTTTCTGGACGCGTCAGCACGCCTTTGGCAAAAGCACTGGTTGATGATAAAA
>DALYDF010000012.1:0-25084 GCA_031973355.1 Candidatus Magasanikiibacteriota bacterium | reverse complement strand
GCTCAGTCGCCATCGGCATCCACGGTAAATACCACTGAAATTTAGTTCGTCCAAACGGTAAGCGACTAATTATTGATTCACGAATATCAGCACCTGCAAAACCTTCTACACTCCCTGGCTTGTGAAATAAAACAAAGATTGGTGCTTCTGGCCACAATTCATGAAAAGCCCGAAGCACGCGTTCTGCGCCGCCATCTTGGGACAGGTAATCATGGACTAAGGCAATTTTCACAAGGCCTTTCTTTTTTTAAATAAAATAAATGGGGTTTTTAAAATAATAATCAAATCAAGTAAAATTCCCCAATGTTCAATATAAAAAGCATCTAACCGAATTTCATCTCCAAATGACAAATCACTGCGTCCAGAAATTTGGGCTAAGCCCGTAATACCCGGCTTAATAATTAACACACGTTTATGTTCAGCCGCATACAAATCTACTTCGCGGGGTTGATGCGGACGAGGTCCCACCAAACTCATTGACCCGCCTAGCACATTAAAAAATTGCGGTAATTCATCCAAACTCCAACGCCGCAAAAACTTACCCAATTTTGTAACGCGCGGATCATTACTAATTTTATAAATCGGACCAGCTTTCGTGTTTTGGGTTTTAATTAATTCTTGTTCCCTTTTTTCGGCTGCTAAACCATCTTTACCAAACTGCGGACCCGTTGAATCCTTTTGAAACATTGACCGAAATTTTAAAGTAAAAAACTTTTGACCCCGAATTCCGACGCGTTCATTTTTATACAAAATCGGCCGACCGGTTTCAATCATAATTGCCACGGCAATCAGCATCATGATTGGTGAAAAAACAATAATCGCCACACTACTGAGCACAATATCACAGAAGCGTTTCAGAACTCTTCCCCAACCATCTAGTGGGGTGCGGGCTAATTCTACCATGGGTACTCCTGCCAACGGCTGCACACGTTTGGTAGCGGCGTAAGTAGCAAATAAATCGGCTGAGTATTTTAAAACTACATGTTCAGCATTACAAAAATCTAAAAGTTGCAGCGCGTCTGAGGGTTTTGGTTGTAATGGTAAAAATAATAATTCATCCAAATGAGCTGGGGGTTTGGCCAAAAAAGCACTCACGGTTTCAAATTCTGCTAAAACTTTATAACCCAATTCAGGGCGTTGTTTTAAAATTTCTTTCAACGCCACCGCTGACTCGCCGCTCCCAACAATGACCACCCGCCGGAGTCCAATTCCCTGCCGATACAAAACCCCCTTAACCCCGCGCATAAATACGCGCCCTAAACTTACAAAAAGAATTGCTAAAATCCAACTTACAATTACTAAAAACCGAGAATCGAACACGGTCTGTTGAAACAATAAAAACACGGCTACTGCCGCCAAACCAGCTGAACAAGCCAAAACTACTGAAGTTAAATCCGGTAAAAGCTTGCGGTTAGGATCCGGACGGTACAAACCAGTTAACGCAAAAATAATAATCCAACCAACTGAGACAATGGCCAGTACATGAAAAAAATTGACTACTGGAATGGAGAACAAAACTGGGCGCCACGTCACCACCATTTCGGAAAACCGCAAATAATAAGCGGACATGCCCGCGGCCAGCAAAAGCAAAAAATCCAAAGGCACTTGGATGAACATGAGGATAATTTCCGATCGTTTCATAGGTTTTATTCTGCAGATATAATACCGCGAAACAAGGGTGCGGGTCAATCTTGACTTTTTGGCTTAATTATAGTATAATTTACAGGCTTTTTGGGAAGATGATCGATTTAATTTCGCAAGAAATTGAATAGGAAAGTCCGAACTCCTTTCTAATTTATTAGAAAAAGCGGTAATGGATAACGTCCATCTGAGTCGTTGTGAGACGGCTTACGGGAAAGGGCCACAGAGACAATACTATCCCGACTTGTCGGGAGAAAGGTGAAAAGTGTATGCGTGTTTTTACCCTCGAGATAAAAGCAATCATACTGTGCCCATAGCAATATGGTGCAGCGGCAACCCCTACCTGGAGAAAGAGCAGCGTTTTCTGAGCAATCAGGATTCGAAAAGTTCGCTCGTTTGAGTTCAGTAGTAATATTGAATCGAGATAAATGATCGTCACCCAACCCCTTAAAAGGAAGGGTACAAAATTCGGCTTACGAACAAAAAGCATAAAACGACCTTTCGGGGTCGTTTTATTTTGTGCGCGGGAGAAGACTCGAACTTCCATACCCTTTCGGGTGCTACCACCTCAAGGTAGTGCGTCTACCAATTTCGCCACCCGCGCTTTTTAAAATTTTCTCTCTTTACCCACAATCATTTCCACTTGGCTTCGTGAAAGCTTAATGGTAATGCGTGTTTCTTTTGATGTTTTACCATCAGCCTCTACCACAAATGGTGTAGAACTCGAGACAACCATTTCTTCAAATGGAAAAATGCTCGGTTCTTCAAACTCTTCGCGTTTAAACCAGCCCGTTTTAATTACCGGACGAACAAACGCTTCCAGCTTACCGTCTTGTGGATGAACAATCATTTCTCGACCTTGGCGCTGCCAATAGAATGGTTGTAAATTACAAACTACCAATTCCATTTTAGCCGTGGTACTCGAAACTTTGAAACGCTCATCATACTCCACCGTAATTTGGTGTGGTGGAATATGAAGTTGTGATACAAAGAATCGATTATTAAACCAACCAACATCTAAATACACCTTACGACGACGAGCTAAAATATCAGCTGCTTCAGCCGTAACCGGAATTCCCAATACTTTAGCAATACTATTATGCGGCCCAACTGGCAAAAAACCATAGGCCGCCGGATAGGCTGCCCCGCGCGATAATACTTTAGCAAAAGTCGCGTCATTTCCCACCACCACAATAGTTTTAGCGCCCTTGCGGACCGCCTCGGCAATGATGGTTTCGGGGGAAGTGAAATGTTGAAGCCGTATTATTCTACCAGCGATACCGTAATCTGTCAATCTGGTTTCAATAAGTTTAAGCGCTTCGGAAAAGCGCTTCTCTTTAAGAAACTGATCGTATAAATAGACATACATACCTGGCCGAATTGATGACTAACCGGCCGTCTCATCACTCATCATTTCGTCTTCTCGAGATTTTTTAGTAGTTCGGCGTCGTTCTGTATCAGCGTTTTCTAATCCTTTCATTGAAACCTTGCCTTGCAAAAGCGCACCAGCCGCCACCACTAACACCTGGCACTGTACATCACCCAACACACGGGCCGAAGCAGTTAATTCTAATTGTTGATCCACTCTCACATTTCCCCGTACTTCTCCCGCAATTACCGCATCTCCCGCTCGGACATTAGCCATAATTTTAGCTCCCGGTTCAACCGTTAACAAACGAGCGGTTTTAACACTACCCGATACTGTCCCTTTAACCAAGATATTACCTTCAGAGGCAAAATCACCTTCCACCACCACCGAAGGACCAACCACCGTCTCTACTTCATCAGCCCCATGATACGGGGCTTCGGCCACAGAATTTGTATATTCAGGAGCTTTAGGAAACATACTCATAAGATTAAGCTGAGCTAATTAGGTATTCAAAGATATAAAATGATTGGCCTAGTATAACGCAAACGCCTTAACCCTGCAATTAGTGGTTAATAATCGGTAAAGATAGCCAAAAAGTACTACCTTTCCCCCGTCCAGGACTTTCTGCCCCCACCGTACCATTATGACCTTCGGCAAATTTGCGACACACATATAATCCCAATCCAGTCCCTTGGGCCCGAGCTTTGCGGGCGTTTTCCGAACGATAGAATTTTTCAAAAAAATGTTCCGCGTCTTCTTTGGTAAATCCTAAACCTTGATCTTTCACGGTCACCAAAATTTCCCCGCGAGAAATTTTACTACTCACCACTATCGTTCCATGGTCACTATATTTAATTGCATTATCAATTAAATTATAAATAATGTGTCTAATTTTTTCAGAATCGATCGTTGTGGTCGGCACCATTTCTTTTTTCCAGACTAATTTAATTTTTTTCTCAGCAGCCCGATCTTTTAATTCCGCCACAATTCCAGATACAATATTAGTTACTGAACCATGGGCAAACGTGTATTGAGGATCGCTCTGTTCCATGCGTGTACTACTTAAAAATTCATCCACCAGGTGAATGAGACGTTCGTTAGTAATATCAACATTGCGTAAGATTTTCTTAATTTTTGGAGTCACTGGTCCGTATGAGCCATCACTTAATAATTCCGTATACCCTTTAATGATTGAAAGCGGGGTGCGCAACTGATGCGAAGCCAAAGACAAGAATTCAGTTTTTTGTTCATTTAATTCTTGTAACAAATCTTTTTCGTGACGCAACGAAACTGCGAGCCGGGCCGTACCTTCATGTTGATTCATTTCCGTATGCAATACCCGGGCCACACCAATTACTGCAGCACTCAGGGCCATAAATAATCCCCCAAATAACCAGGGACCAAACCCATGAGTGGTTGTTTCAAAAATACTCGTCAATAATAGAAAAATAAGTAACCAAACAGAAAAAATAAAGGCGTCGATGACCATTAATGTTTTTTGGCGATCAACCGGTAACCAAAACCATAGTACACAGCCGAGCACAAAAACAAATAAACTAGCAATGAGGATAATAAATAAAGTAGTGGAGGCAAACATAGTGCTTCAATTATAGCACAAAATAAAAAAGAGAGGTATCTCTTTTTTAAGATAATCACTTTTATTACTTCTTACATTTCTTCAACCGTATCAATAGTTAATACATTCAAAGTGCGCGTAAGCACTTGGTGCGTCGCTTGAATCAAAGCAATCCGCGCCAAACGAATTTCTTCAGATTCTGCGTCCTTAATTGAATGATGGTGATAAAAAACACTAAATGTCTGGGCTACTTCAAACGCATAATTGGTAAGCGCCGACGGATTATATTCAGTCCAGGCCTTATGTATTACCTCTGGTAGCAGCGCTAGTTTTAAGACAAGGTTTTTTTCTTCAACGTGAGTTAAAAATGTACCAGAACCCGACTTAATTTCTTGCGTTCGTAAAATACTATTAATTCGGGCTACGGTGTAAAGCAAATACGGCGCACTAAATCCTTCAAAACTAACCGCTTCAGCGAAGTTAAAGGCAATTATTTTACCCGCTTCATGTTTTTGCATGGTAAATTTCAAAATTGCCTGAGTCAAAACCATAGCCACCCCGTCAATTTTTTCTTCTGACCAATCAGCATGTCGTTTACCCACTTCTTCTTGCATGTAGGCAAATACATCATCCCGCAGGCTTTCGTATAAAATCACATTACCTTTGCGTGAGGACATTTTCCCTTCAGGTAAGGTCACCAAACCATAGCCAATATGGGTCATTTTATGAGTAAACCCATTTAACTGCAAAACTCGAAATAATTGTTTAAAATAAAAATTTTGTTCAATTCCGGTTACATTTATACTTTCCGTAATATCGTGATTTCCAAACTTTTTTTCTGCTAACGCCAAATCACTGGTTAAATATAATCCAGCTCCCGAGGCTTTGCGCAACAAGGCTATATCCAAATTGTCAGACGTTAAATCAATAATAATTGCGCCTCGCTCACCTTCTTTGGCAATTCCTTTTTTGATTAATTCATCTACCAACTCTTGACCACGCGCTTTTACCTCACTTTCCAAAAATAAAGTTTCCGGCACACACTGCAATTCCCGCTGAATTTCTTCAAAACCCTGCAAGCTCCAATCTCTCGTTTGTTTAAATAACTCCCAAACCATCGGATCATGCGCTTCTAACTGTAATTGTAAGGCATCAACTTCGGCTTTATGGTCAGGATTTTCCTCCAAAAAACTTGAAGCTTCAGCATAGACTTCGCCGAGCCATTTTTGTTTATTTTCTGAAGGCATTTTGCCAGCGTAAAAATGGTTAATCCCCCACAAACATTTGGCCACATGGGCACCAAAATCATTAATGTAGTTTACTGGTTGCACTTGGTAACCGGCTGCGCGAAATAACTGTACCAAAGTATTACTGATACAAACATTCCGCAAATGGCCGATGTGAAATTCTTTGTGCGTATTTTGTGACGGGTATTCAATCATTACTTTTTTACCTTGTCCGTAATTGAAATTGCCATATTTTTCTCCTTGTTTTGTAATTCCTGACAATACAAGTTCAGCCACAATTCCAGGATTGAGGAAAAAATTCACATATGGACCAAAGGCTTTTACTTCGCTCACCATTTCTGGTAATTGTGACGCAGAAATTTTTTGCACCAATTCAGCGGCTACTTCGGCAGGATTTTTACCCACAGTTTTAGCAATCGCAAAACAGCCAAACGCAAAATCCCCCATGTCTGATTTTGGTGGAGTGTTCAGTTCAATTTCTCCATTAACACCAGCTTTGGCAAGCACTTCAGCCAGTTGTTTTTTAATCTCAACAATCATATTATTTTACAGTCACAAAAAATCGTTTGCCTTTTTGCACTACATCGCCTGCCTGCACTGAGGATTTGTAATCCGCCACTTTTACATCGTTAATCTTTACCCCCCCACCTTCAATTTCGCGTTGCGCTTCGGATTTACTTTTTACAAAGCCAGCTTCTACTAACACAGTAGTAATATCGTAGTTTGACGGAGTCAGTTCTGGAATTTCAGTAGGGCGTTCTTTATTTTGGATGGTTTTGGCAAAATAATCACGACCTTGTTCTGCTGCGGCGGTTCCCAAAAAAGTTTCAGTGATAGTAAAGGCAAGTTTAAGTTTAGCATCACGCGGATTAGCCGCTTGCATGATTTCATCAATTTCAGACATTGGTAAGCGAGTGCATAATTCAAATGAATTACGAATCACCCCATCACCCCAGGTCATCACTTTACCAAACATATCTTCTGGTGAGTCGGAAAGGGCAATCATATTACCTTCACTCTTACCCATTTTTTTACCATTTTCATCAGCTAATAATTTTACGGTCAAAACAAACTTTTCTTTGTTTTGCATTTCTTTCATTAAGGTGCGACCGGTTAACATGTTAAAGGTTTGATCATTACCACCCACTTCGCCATCAACATTCATGGCTACAGAATCATATCCCTGCATTAATGGGTATAAGAATTCATGGAGGAAAATTGGCTTTTCTTCGGTGATACGTTTTTCAAACATATCACGTTCCAAAATTTGCTGTACTGTAAAATGTGATGAGAGCTCCACCACATCCGCAAAATTCATTTTTCCTAACCAATCACTATTATATTTAACTTCCACTGGATTTTCGCCAGAAAAATTTAAAATTGTTGCCGCTTGTTCTTGATATTTTTTACAGTTTTCTAAAACTTCTTCGCGAGTTAAACGAGTACGAGCGGCCGATTTATCGGTTGGATCACCGATCATGGCCGTAAAATCACCAATCAACATGATGATCTTATGTCCTAAATCTTGAAATTGACGCAATTTAAGCATGGTAATGCCGTGGCCAATATGCAAACTTGGACCAGTTGGGTCATAACCAGTGTACAAAGTTAATTGACGACCAGAGGTTAATTCTTTTTCCAAAAATTCGCGAGTAGGATAAATATTGGCCACACCGCGAGCTAACAATTCATTAATTTTTTCAGGGTTATTGGAAATCATATTATTCTGTACAAGGTTGAGTTTTAACCTCAATTGATTCTAAATTTTTTACTACGGCCATGTAATATTTTTGTTCTGGCGCATCAGGAATTGAAGTGTTAGTGTCACGGCGTTCTTCTAACGACACTTCACCACGCACGGTAACTTGGGGTGTTCCCGCATAACATTCGGGTAACTTTTCCGCAATCTGTTTTTGATACGATTCATCAAAGTAAACAGGTACGGAGTCAATCATTTTAATCTCCCCCAATTCATCCAGCACTGGCATACTGCCCAAACCTCCGGTATATCCATAGCCCACCAACAAACTGGTCGACATAGTTGCGCCAACTTTTGGTAATGATGATAATGGAGGAAGAACAGTCATAGAATCAGTGCAGCCGAGGCCAGTTAAAAGTAAAGTAATTGCCAATAGAAAACGACGCATATTATAAAGCTGATAATTGCGCTTTAAGCGCACTTAATTTAGCTTCAGCATCAGCTAATTTTTTCCGTTCGCCATCAATAACTGCAGGCGGGGCGTTGTTTACAAACTCCTGATTGCTTAATTTTTTAGTCATTGATTCTACGTATGGTGCTACAGTCGCGATTTCTTTTTCTAGGCGGGCTTTTTCTTTTTCAATATCAACCGCACCAGCAAAATCCAAGTAAATTGAACTATCACCTTGCACAAAACCGACTGATTGGGCTGGCTTTGGATTAACAAAATCTACTTCTTCTAAACGAGCTAAATTTTTAAATACTTCCAAATTATTTTGATACAAAAGTGGACCGTATTTGGCAGCTGAAGTTACATACGCTTTTATTTTTTTCACCGGCTCAATTCCATTCTCCGCACGCAAGGTGCGAATTTGAGTAATGGCTGATTGCAATTCAGCAAAATCTTTTTCTGCGTCAGTCGGAGAATTATTTTCAAAAAAATAATCATGACCAAAACTATAAGGAGTTGGCCACTTTTCCACTATAAGCATGGTGTTTTTTCCGTATACATTTTCCCAAATTGTTTCAGTCACAAAAGGCATGAACGGATGCCACAATTTTAAGATTGTATTCAAAACATAATTCAAAATATCACTTTTTCCACCCTCAACTTTGGCAACTTCCAAATACCAATCGGCTAATTCGTTCCATGTAAAATCTCGCAAAACATCACCAGCATACGAAAAATTATTTTTCTCAAAACTTTCAGTTACACTGCGGCGAGTACGTTCTAATCTGTCCAAAATCCAAGAATCCGCTAAGGTTTTTGTACTATTTTTTGGTAATACAAAATCAACTTTTGGGTTTTCAATATTAAGCAAAGTAAACCGAGAAATATTCCACAATTTATTAGTGAAATTTCTAAACCCAGCAATTTTTTCTTCGGAAAGTTTTACATCATTGCCCGGAGTACTACCAAGAAGCAATGAAAGCCGTGTGGCATCTGTACCATATTTGGCAATCATGTCGAGCGGATCAATAATATTACCCAACGATTTACTCATCTTTCTTCCTTGTTCATCGCGAACCAAACCATGCAAATACACAGTCTTAAACGGTACTTCACCCAAGGTATAGGTAGTCATGAGAATCATGCGTGCAACCCAGAAGAACAGAATGTCGTAGCCAGTTTCTAAAACTGAAGTTGGGTGATACCGTTTAAAATCTTCTAATTTACCCGGCCAGCCAAGCGCAGAAAAAGTCCAAAGTCCTGCCGAAAACCAAGTATCCAAACTATCCGGGTCTTGAGTCCAACCGTCACCTTCTGGCGCATTTACACCACAATACATTTCTGTGCCTTTATACCACACTGGAATTTGATGTCCAAACCAAATCTGGCGAGAAATACACCAGTCACGCAAATTATCAATCCAATGGAAATACGTTTTATTAAAACGGTCAGGAACAATTTCAATATTGTTATTGCGAACAACTTCTTGCATCATTTCTTTGAGAGATAATTCGCGGCCAGCAAAAATACCGCGACCAGCTACTTTTTTATTTACATCAATAAACCACTGGGTTTTTGGTAATGGCTCAACTACATCTTTGAACCGGTCCGAAGTGCCAACATTTTGAATCGTGTCTTCTTCTTTTTCGAGCAAGCCCTCGTCTTTCAACCATTGAACAACTTTTGTACGCGCTTCTTCTATAGAAAGCCCAACGTACTCTGACCCAGCATTGGCAGTCATTTTTCCATCTTCACCAATAACTTGAATGAGCCCAATATCATTGCCGAGTGCTTTTTGACGCAAGTACATTTCAAAATCAATTGGACTGTGCGCAGTGGTAACACCAAGCGCACCTGCACCAAAAGAATCATCAACATTAACATCGCCAATGATTTTAATTTTGAGTGTGTGACCGGTTTGACCAAAGTTGGCCACAGTAAATTCCTGACCAATAAAATCTTTCCATTGACCTTCTGGATGAACAGCCACGGCAGTATCACCGAGCTTAGTTTCTGGTCGAGTGGTGGCAATTGAAATTGGAAAATCTTTAGAATATTTAAAATAATATAATTTTCCTGGTCGCTCAATGTGAACTAATTCATCATCGCTACAAGTTGATTGGCCTTTTACTGACCAATTAACCACGCGATAACCGCGATAAATCAAACCAGCGTCATACATGTCTTTAAACACAGTGCGCACGGCCAAATTCCGGTCATCATCCAAAGTATACGCTTCACGGGACCAATCCAACGATGAACCCATTTTTTTGGATTGATTCACAATCGTGTTATGCGAATCCTGCGCAAACTTTTTGACGCGTTCCAAAAATTTATCGCGACCAAGCTCTTCTTTTGGTTTTTTAAAACCCTCATCTTTAATTAAAAGACCTTCCACTTTTGATTCAGTGGCCACAGCCGCATGGTCAGTACCCGGCACCCACAAAGTTCGATCACCTTTCATCCGGTGATAGCGAACCATCATGTCTTCAATCGCGAGCATGGCGGCATGACCCATGTGCAGGGTTCCAGTTACATTTGGTGGCGGTAAAACAATGGAAAATGGCTGAGCATCAGCCTCAGTCACGCCCTTCTCAACACAAACATCAGGATTAAAAAATCCACTCTCTTCCCAGCGCTTATAAATATCATCTTCGTATTTTTTTGGTTCGTAGGCTTTGTCGAGCATATTTGAGCTTAAGTAAGCTAATATTACTTAAATATAGGGAAAAAAGCAAGAAAATGGTACTCTAATAAAAAGGCTTAACTGAGCCAAAATCAGCCAAACCCCCGAGGTTTGACAAAAGCCCTCACTCTTGGTAAGATGCTCAGTCATTTATATGGCCCTAAAACTTGCTGAACAATTCAAGCAATTAATTGGTGATAAAAATCATATTTTGATTACCAGTAAAACCACGGCTGGCGGCGACGCCATTGGAAGCGCCGCGGCTTTGGCGCTGCTTTTGAAACGCCTGGGCAAGCGCGCCGATGTGGTGATTGAAGATTGCGAAGTGCCGGCTCAATTAAAGTTCTTACAGGGCACCCACTCGTTTAAACCAGCTCTTGGTCACTTACAAAAATTCGTCATTCATGTTGATGTTACCAATACTGGCATCAAAGAATTAAGTTATGATGTCAAAGACAATGAACTCCGCATTTTTATTACTCCAGAACACGGCGCTTTACACCGCGATGTGATTCGTACGGCCCAAACTGACTTTACCTATGATTTGGTTTTAGTTGTTAATGCGCCGGATTTACCATCGCTAGGCGCTTTGCACCAAAACAATACGGATTTCTTTTTCAAAACTCCAATTGTTAATATTGACCACGAACCAAGTAACGAACAATTTGGCCATATTAATATTGTTGATGTTACCAAAAGTACCACCTCAGAATTATTGTATTCAATTATCAAAGAAGTGTACGCCACTGATTTGGTACCCGAAATTGCGCACGCGCTTTTAACTGGTATGATTGCCGGTACTAATAGTTTCCGTGATGGTCACATTAAACCCGCTACTTTGGCGGCCGCCAGTGACCTTGTACATTTAGGTGCTGATCGCGGCGCGATTATTAAACATTTATATCAAACTAAATCAATCGCCACGTTCCGTTTGTGGGGTGCAGCGCTTTCACATTTACAATATGATGAAGCCAGTGGTTTAGTGTGGTCCAGTATTACCCGTGATGATTTTACGCGCAGTGGCGCCAAAGAAAAAGAATTAGCTTCAATTGTGGAAGAATTAATTACTACGGCTCCAGCAGCTAAATTAATTTTACTTGTTCACGAACATCCTGATGCCAATAAACCAACCATTCACGGTTTATTGCACGCCCGCGAACCATACAATGCCGAAGCGTTGTTAGCACTGTATACAGGCAAAGGCAATAAAACACATGCCCAATTCATGATTGATGATGGCCGACAATTACGCGAACTTACCGATACTATTGTTGCTCATATTCAAAAACAAATCACTCCCTAATCGCGCCCTACATACCAGTGGCGCGATTTTATTTTCCGTGTATACTTAGGGCAATAATCCATATTTTATGCGCGAAGAACTACGATCGTTTTTTAGCAAATTGTTCAGTAATGAGCAAAATCCAAAAACAACTACCCCTGAACCCACTTCTTTGGAAAAAGAAGCCGCCATTGCTTCTCGTCGTAATTTTTTAAAAGGCGCTGGTGCAATTGCAGCATTGGCAATGGCTGAAAAAATAATTCCCACTGCCGAAGCCAGTGAATTAAAAAATCGCCGCACACCTGAAGTAAAAAAATCTAATTCCAAAGAAAAAAGCCCGGCTGAATCAGCCTTTGAACAGGCACGTACTGAATTAAAACGATTTTCCGTAGAACACAAACTTGCCAAATCAGATATATACCATCGGACTACGGCGGAACTGGATGCCCTTCATCAAGCTTTTAACGAACGCTTTAGTGATTCAATTGTTGAAACATTAACCCTCGCCAAACAACTCAATAAAGAAAAAGAAATTACAGCAATCTATACCATTCTTAAAGAATGTAATGCCTTGGGTTATTTTTATAAATTTACCACTGAATTTTCGGCTGATGAGCACGAAAAAATTAATCTTGATTTGGAGTGGAATCTTGATCGCTTTCAAAGTCAGGCAGCTGATTTTTTACCCAGCGGCGCGCAAGTACAAGATGCGGAAATTGACCCTCGTTTATTGCAAATAACCACCAAATATACTGATGGTGAATTATTATTTCCAGAAGAACCGCGCGTTTCCGTAGAAAAAACTATTCAAAAAGCACCAGGCTGGACTGACCCAACTCTAACCGCAGCCTTCCGCGCTACCTTAGACGATCCAGAAGTGCGGCATTTATTTAGTGCTTCTGATTGTTCATTAGCCGAAGTATATTCAATTATCAAAGCCGCCATTAAAACTGATCAACTGACTGATCAAGGTACAGCACCGGCTCAAACGATTCAAGAATTATTAGTGGAACGAGAACAATTTAAAACCAAAGAAATTCTTGGACCAAACACTGATAATTTTATCCATTTTACACTTAATGATCCAACCATTGATCCGGAAATTGCCCAACAATTAGGCGCTTTAGCGACTATCTGGAACAAAGGAGAAAAACCAATGGTTCATAAAATTAAAAACGATAGTGAGCGCGGTAAACAAAAAAATACGGAAACAGACCCTGATCCAATTGTGACTGATCTTAATAAAACAATTGAAAATTGTCGGGGAAATATCTTGATTTATTTAAGCACTCACGGAAGTAATGAAGCGATCGGTTTACATCATGGTGATACCAACCGAGTACTCTCAACCAAGGATTTGGCCGCCAGTTTATTGGGGCTCGTGTACGCTACTCAAAATCCCAAAGCACTGGCCACGGTAACCTTATTAGATAGTATTTGTCACAATTATGATTTTACTCAACAATTAGCCCGTGATTTACAAAGCACTTACACGGGTAATGCCCAAGAATTAGCACTACCTACTGTAATTACCAGTGCGCAAACCGGAAGCATGGCGTATACCAATGGTTTTGCGGGTGAAACGCTTAAAAATTTTTTACCTGCTATTTCCAAAGAACGCGCTTTAACTGGGGAATTTTTAATGCGCCGCATACAACCACAAGCTTATCTGTTTGGTGATGCCAGTTTTTTTACTGGCAAGCAAACTGGCGCTTGGCAAGAAATTGGCGCCGCTACTCCATCCACCAAACAACCCACTGTTTAAATCAAAGTTCGCCCAGTCATTTCTTTGGGTTTTTTAATTCCCAAAATACTCAATACGGTTGGTGCCACATCAGCCAACATTCCTACGGGTGGCAATAACGATAAATCACCATCTGGTGGATCTCCGGATGGTCCAGCTTGACCCCGATATTCTTCACCAATAATTATCAACGGAACGGGATTAGTGCTATGTTCTTTATCGCGCTCATTGGTTTGCAAATTCATTAATTCTTCAGCATTACCATGATCAGCCGTAATCACCAACACCCCTTTGTGCGCCAACACATGGTCAGCAATCATACCCAAAGCTGAATCAACCGTCTCACAACCTTTAATGGTGGCTTTCAAATCTCCGGTATGCCCCACCATATCGGCGTTAGCAAAATTCAATAAAATTACATCGTATTTTTTTTGATCAATGACTTTAATTACTTCTTTAGTAATGGCCAGGGTTGACATTTCTGGTTCCTTATCGTAAGAAGCTACTTTTGGTGAAGAAATTATTTTCCGATCTTCGTGCGGAAACGCTTCTTCAACTGTACCATTTAAGAAAAAGGTAATGTGGGCGTATTTTTCAGTTTCGGCAATGTGAAACTGTTTAAGTCCTTCATCGCTAATAACTTGCGCCAAACAATTATGAACAACATTCGGTGGAAAGGCCACACTCACCGGTAATTCTTTTTCGTACTCAGTCATGGTTACAAAACACAGACCTTTCAAATACTCGCGTTCAAATTTAACAAAACTTGGTAACACAAACGCCTGAGTTAATTGTCGGGCGCGGTCTGGTCGAAAATTGAAAAAAATCACGGCATCATCACCCGTAATCGTCGTTAGCGGTTTATCAGGTTCACCAATTACGGTTGGCTCAAATTCTTCATCGTAAATTTTTTCTTCGTAACTGGTTTTAATTGCTTTGAGCGGATCATCTGCATAATTTTTTGCCACCCCAGTAACCATTGCCTGATAGGCTTTTTCAATTCTATCCCATCGATTATCTCGGTCAAGCGCATAATATCTACCAGACAAAGTGGCAATTTTCCCTACTCCCAAATCAGCCATTTTTTCTTCCAATTGTTTGATAAAATCCTTCGCACTATTTTCAATCGTATCACGACCATCTAAAATTGCGTGTACAAACACTTTTTTTATTTTTTGTTTTTTGGCAAATTCTAATAACGCATATAGGTGCTCCTGGCTGGCATGCACATTACCTGGGCTTACCAAACCAATTAAATGAAGTGCGGATTTATTTACCTTAACTTGTTCAGCGGCTTCTAAAAACGCCTTGTTTTCAGCAAAACTTTTATCAGCTACACTTTTATTTATGCGCGGTAATGTTTGGTAATAGACGCGCCCAGCTCCAATATTTAAATGACCAACTTCAGAATTTCCCATTTCACCAAAGGACAAACCAACTTCAGCCCCACTAGCGGCGAGCGTCATGGCTGGATATTCTTTGACAAACTTAGTCATATTTGGCAAATCAGCCTTAACAATTGCGTTACCCGCTGTATCAGGGGCAACACCCCAGCCATCTAAAATTGCCAATACCACGACACTTGGTTTAGTCATATAATTACAGTTTCAAAAGTTTTTTCCCTGTCATTTCTTTGGGTTTAGGAATATCGAGCAGGGCTAAAATAGTTGGGGCAATATCTGCCAAGCGGCCACCAGAAATCAAGCGTGATTGGCGTAGTTTATCACAAATAAGGATAAAGGGCACTGGTGCGGTACTGTGCTCGGTTTCCATTGTTCCTGTTTTACCAGTATACATTTTTTCCGCATTTCCATGGTCAGCCGTAATAATCACTGCCCCCTGTTTTTTTAAAACAGCCTCAACGATTTTTTTTACTTCTTTATCCATGGCCGCAATACCTTTGCAGGCAGCGCGGAAATTACCAGTATGCCCAACCATGTCAGCATTAGGGAAATTCACCGCAATAAAACTAAATAAATCTTTTCGCACGCATTCCACCACGCGCTTAGCCACTGCCGCACTTTCCATAGCCGGTTTATCCGCATAAGAATAGGTATCACCAGAAGGAATTAATTCACGTGTCTCGCCATTTACTGCCGCCGGATACCCGCCGTTAATGAAAAAAGTAACGTGCGCGTATTTTTCAGTTTCAGAAATATACAAATGACGGTAGCGGTGATCAATTGAAGCTACTAACCCATTTACCACATCTGGGCTAGGAAAAGCCGTAATTACGCCTGGTAAATCCGGTCCAAAATCAGACATCGCCACAAAACATAGATTCTGCGGAACATGACTTCGTTTAAATGCACCCGGGTTGCGTTTATTAAAATCTGACTGCACCAACGCTTTGGTAATTTGTCTGGCCCGATCACTGCGAGTATTAAAAAATATAATTGCATCGTTACGATTAATCGTCGCAATCGGTTTATTATGTTTCGTAATAACAGTTGGTGTAATATACTCATCAGTTTCTCCGCGATTATAGGCCGTACTAATTGCTTCTTCCGCACTTTGCGCTGTAGCACCACCCTTACCTTCCACGAGCACGCGGTAAAAAGCCTCAGTGCGTTTCCAAATTTTATTACGATCCATTCCATAAAATCGGCCAGTCACACTTGCAATCGTTTCATGAGCGTATAAAAATTTCTTTAAACGCCGTAAATGCATAATAGCCGAGTGTGGCGAAGAATCGCGACCATCCGTACACAAATGCAAAGCAACTTTAGGTACTTTGTGACGACGTGCTAATTCCAACAAAGCAAAGACATGTTCCGGGTGTGCATGGGCACTTTGCCCATTGGTTAACAACCCCATAATATGAAGCGTGCTTTTATTTTCCAAAGTATGGCGAATCGCCTGTAAAAACGCTTCATTTTTATAAAAAGTACCGTCGGCAATAGCCTCAGAAACGCGTACCAAATCTTGTTTTACAATGCGACCGGCTCCAATATTAAAATGACCAGCTTCAGAATTACCCTCTTGTCCGGGGAACAAACCAACATCACGGCCATGCGCTTTTAACTTTGTACTTGGATATTTTTTTAAATACGAAAAAATATAGGGAGCGGTTTTGGGTGTTATCGCATTACCCGGCAACGATATATTACCTAAACCAAACCCATCAAGAATAATTAATATGGTTGGTTTGATAGGTACAATCACTTGTGCCTTAGGGGTACCATTTTTTTTAGATTTTGTTTTTACCGACATATTTACTCAAGTTCTGATTCAATTTCCATTAAACGATTATATTTTTCTACTCGTTCTGAGCGAGAAAGTGAACCAGTTTTAATAAATTCGGCATTTACCGCCACGGCCAAATCTGCAATAAAAGTATCAGCCGTTTCCGCCGAACGATGAGAAACTGAAACTTTATACGCATGTTTTTTAGCTAAATAAATAGCAGCAATAGTTTCAGACAAAGTGCCAATTTGATTTAATTTAATCAAGACCGCGTTAGCCGCTTTCTTCTCTAAACCCATTTGAATCCGGTTAACATTGGTTACAAACAAATCATCACCCACCAACGTTACATCCTTACCCAACCGTTTCGTAATTTTTTCCCAGGCCTGCCAATCGTCCTCAGCCAACGGATCTTCAATTGAAATAATTGGATAGCGGCGTTGCCACATACCTACCAATTCAATCATTTTATCTGAATCCCAGGCATCGCGCTGATTTTCAAAATAATATTTTCCAGCCCGGAAAAATTCTGAGGCCGCAAAATCCATGGCCACACACACCTGCTTGCCCGCAGTATATCCAGCCTCTTTAATCGCTTGTAAAATTAATTTAATCGCCTGTTCATTGTTAGGTAAATGAGGCGCAAAACCGCCCTCATCCCCAACCCCCGTGGCAAAACCTTTTTTATTAAGCAAACTTGCCAAAGCATGAAAAACTTCAGCCCCAATTCGCACCCGTTCACTCATTTTTTTATGTAACGGCACAATCATAAACTCCTGAATAGAGAGCCCATTATTGGCATGTCGCCCACCATTAATAATATTCATGGTTGCCGTTGGTAAAATCCATTTTTTTTCTGGTAATTTAAAATTAGTACGAATCCATTTATATAATGGCTGTTTACAACTTACCGCCGCCGCGCGCGCATGCGCCAAAGACACGGCCAAAATCGCGTTAGCCCCTAATTTACTTTTATTAGTCGTACCATCAAGTTTGAGCAAAGCCAAATCAAGTTCACTTTGCTTACCTGCCTCCATTCCTACTAATTTTTTAGCAATTATACCCTCAACATTTTTTACGGCTTTTAGCACTCCTTTACCACCATACCGCGCACCACCATCGCGAAGCTCCAGCGCCTCATGAGTACCCGTACTCGCCCCACTCGGCACAGCCGCCACCCCACGACTACCATCAGATAGCACCACCGTTGCCCGAACAGTTGGGTTTCCCCGAGAATCAAGAATTTCGTGAGCACTAATTTTAGAAATAGTTAGTTTTTTCATACAGCACAGCATTTATATAATTTATTAATCAAATTATACCAAAAACACGGCCCAAAAGTAAGGCCGTGTTTTTAAACTCAACTAAATTTATTGAACTTCAAACACCACGGTCACATGTACAGCAATTTCGTTACTCCCGGCTTCTACAGAGGGGTTAGCCACTGCCTCCGGCGTACCACCCATACCATAATTCTTATACGCATCAGCACCCCCGGTTACTTCATATTCATTATAGGTAACAATTGAACGCAGCTTAACACCCAGTGAGGCGGCCAGCGCATCGCGTTTAGCAGCCACTTTTTTAAGTGCTTCTTGGCGAGCTTTTTCTTTGTAAGAATCACGATCATCAACGGTAAATTGTAAACCGCTCACATTATTAGCCCCCACTTCACCAGCTAACGCCAAAATTTGGTTAGCCTTAGTCAAGTCACGAATTTTAATAGTCACACTTTGATTAACCTGGTAATTCCGTATTGTTTGTTTACCATCAGTATAATCGTAATTTGGGTAAATATTATAATTGGTAGTTTGTACATCAGCTTTGTCTACCCCCAAACCCTTCACTTTTTCAATCAAAGTATTCATTACTGCCGTATTTTTTTGCTGCGCTTCAGCCACAGTTTTACCTTCGGCGGTCATCCCCATCGTAGTAATCGCGATGTTGGGAGTAACGGTAACTTTACCCTCGGCTTCTACTGATAAAGTCCGCTCCATTTTATCAGCTTTACCAATAGTGTTATGTTCACGCAAATTATTTCGAATCATTGTCCCTACTAAAATAATCACATACACCAATAAAATACCGAGTAAGGTACACACTAATTTTTTACCGAACACTCCATACGAACCCCACATATTTGAACTGCAGTCACAGGAATCTAATTCAGACCCCATTGGTTTTTTGACAGGCATATAAAAAAGAAATTACTAAGTAAATTGAGTATAGCACACTTATTTTTTTGTGGCCAAAATCTTCACCCCTGGTAACTTTTTACCTGCCATAAATTCCAACATCGCACCACCGCCCGTAGAAACAAAACTAATTTTTTGGTTTAATTTTTTAGCAATCAGTACTTCAACGGTTTCACCACCTCCGGCCACGGTATAGGTACCTTTTTTTGTCGCTGTAGCCAAAGCCGCGGCAATGGCAAAAGTACTTTCACCGTACGGTGTTTGTTCGTACCAACCCAAAGCACCATTCCATAATGCACTTTTAGACTTACTGATCATTGATTCAAACAAGTAAATCGTACCCGGACCAACATCAAAAATTGCTTCATTTTTTTTACAGATTTCATGGGGTTTGGACTCGATTTCCACTACTCGCCAATTTTTCCCGGCCACATCTCCCACAATAACATCAACCGGCAGAAGTATTTTTTTATTTTTCGCAATTGATTTAGCAATAGCGAATAAATTTTTATCACAAATTGAATTCCCAATTCCATAACCCCGCGCTGCCAAAATAGTATTACTAATGCCACCACCTACCAGAACCTGGTCAGCACTTTTAACCAGTGATTTCAGCACTGGCACCTTGGTTTCCATTTTTGCACCACCCACAATGGCCACAAATGGTCGTTTCGGTTTTTGTAAAATAGCCGTCAAATTTTCCACCTCACTGGCCATGAGTAAACCAGCATAAGTAGGTAAATAGTTAGCCACACCACTAACCGAAGCGGCCGCTCGGTGAGCCACTGCAAAACCGTCAAACACAAAAACATCACCTAAACTGCTAAAAATCTGACTTAGATTTGGATCATTTTTTTCTTCACCAGATAAAAACCGAGTATTTTCCAGCATTATTACTTGCCCCGCTTTAAGATTAGCAATTTCATTTTTCACCTTACCAAATTTTTTGGGGTCGACTTCTCCACTTCCCAAATCAAGTACGTTCACGGATTGTTTAATTTTTTTACCGAGCAATTCAGCCACGGGTTTTAAGGAAAACTCTTTCTTAAATTTTCCCTCTGGTCGACCCAAATGAGCCATTACCACCACTTTGGCCTTTTGCTTTTGCAAATAAGCAATCGTGGGTAATGAAGCAGTAATTCGACTTTCATCAATCACTTTTCCATTTTTAAGTGGGACATTAAAATCAACCCTAACCAGTACTATTTTATTCCTTAAATTTTTAAGTCCTGATAATTTCTGGAACATAACGCTTATTTTTTTCCAACAATTTGAGCCATTTCCACTAAACGATTCGCGTACCCCCACTCATTATCATACCAGGCCACGACTTTTACTAAATTACCATCAACCACATTAGTGAGTGCCAAATCAACCGTAGCTGAAGCCGGCGAACCAATAAAATCACTAGAGACCAATTCTTCTTCAGTCACAAACAAAATATTTTTTAATTCGCCTTTTGAAGCCTTGACCATGGCCGCATTAATTTCTTCTTTAGTGACTTTCTTTTTCAAAACTGCAGTAATGTCAGTAAGAGAAACGGTGATGGTTGGCACGCGTACTGACAAACCATCAAATTTCCCTTTAAGTTTGGGAATCGCTTGAGTCACCGCAATCGCTGCACCCGTAGTGGTTGGCACCATATTTTGCGCGGCTGCGCGCATTTCACGTAGGTCTTTACTAGCTGGACCATCTTGCAAAACTTGAGAGGCAGTATAGGAATGAACCGTAGTCAACATCGCTTTTTCCACGCCAAACACATCTTCCAACACTTTCATCACTGGCGCAGCACAATTAGTGGTACAGGACGCATTATTTACAATGGTCTCTCCTTTATATTCTTTATCATTCACCCCTTTTACCAAAGTCTTAATTTCACCTTTGGCTGGTGCCGAAATCACCACTTTTTTTGCTCCAGCCGTTAAATGTTTTCCTGCCCCTTCAACGTCGCGGAAAAATCCAGTACATTCCAAAACCAAATCAACTTTTAAATCTTTCCAAGGTAATAATGACGGGTCTTTTTGCGCAAACACCGGAATTTTTTTACCAGCAACGATCAAATTTTTTTCATCTGCTTTTACTGAATATGCTACATCAGGATAAGCAGTATCATGCTTGAGCAGATGGGCCAAAGATTTTGGATTAGTGAGATCATTAATCGCTACCACCTCTAAACCTTTTTTTTCTTGAATAATTTTGAACGCGTGACGGCCAATGCGGCCAAATCCATTGATTGCAATGCGCATATATAGTATTAGTAATTATTTTCTTTCCATTTATTAATATCGTCTTTAACTTTATCCATGTCTGTTTTTGGTCCCGTTAATTGTGGCTTTTCTGGTGTAACCACTTCTTGCTTTTCACTTACTACTGGTGGGTTTTTAGCTTCGGTTTTAACAATCAGTTCATCACGGTTAATAATTCCACCCATACCATCAGTCTTTTTACTAGAATAATCTAAAATTGGACTATCTTTTTTTACATACCCAGCCTTTTCATAACTCACATAATATTGACTTGGACCAACCAATAAAGCGTATCGTCCTTTGCTATCGGTAACTCCAGTATTTACCAACTTATTATACGCTGAATCAAAAATACGAACTACTACTCGACCCACTGGTTCTTTGGTTCCAAATTCTCGAACAGTACCCCACACTGGTGGTAATTTGTGGTGAGCTAAGTAGTAGAATAAACTGAACAAAGAAATATGTAAACAAATAAAGCCAAAGGTGTACCACCGCGGAGTAACCGCGAAGGTCATAATACTAGCCGCTAAACCAACAAACCCAACAGCATAGTGAACTTTTTCCCACAACGCATCACGCAACACAGTGAGTAATGATTTACTTTCAATCACTGGGTCCAATGGGATATTAAAATTAATTTCAAATTGTTCACGCGGTGCATAGAATGCCGCCCCATGATATAGGTTGGCAAATTTTGCATCCTCATCTTTTTCTTTCAAAAACTCACTAAACCCAACAAATCCAGGCTTAATTACTTCCAACGAATATTGTCCAACATTTGCGGACAAGAAATAACGACCATTAAAATCAGTTACTTGCGATAAAATTACCCGTCCGGTTTTTTCATCAATTAACCGAATGGTGGCTAAATCAATTGGTTCTTTGGTGTAACTGTTATAGACTACACCCCAGGTTTTTTGCTTGCGCCGACGGAAAATCAGGGTTGGTTGCGCAAACAAATAGCGCAAGAAATTGATCAGAGTTGGTAATTGGAAACCCAAGGCCGCGTTAACCATAGCAATTACCGCTGTGGTCGGAAGGATCACTTTTTTATTTATCGCTTGCACCAATGGACTATTAGCAAATTCTCTAAGCGCCACCACGCCAGACTGCAGAGTGGTGAGTGTTTCTGTGAAAAAATCAAGTACACTATTATTCTCAGTTTGAATAGTATCAGTGCCTACTCCACCACCATTACTTCCACCATTTCCTGAATTACCCGAAGCATCTGAACCATCAGAATTATTTGGATCATCGGTTGGTTGGGCCGGCGGTTTAGTTGGATCAAGTGGATCCTTTGGTGGTTCACAAGTACCAGTTTCTTCACACGGTGGTACTGGTGGTTCACAAGTATCCGTTTCTTCACATGGTGGTTCACAAGTATCAGTCTCCTCGCAAGGCGGTACTGGTGGTTCGCAAGTATCCGTTTCTTCACACGGTGGTACTGGTGGTTTTTCTCCGCCAATTATGTATTCTTTGGTTTCAATGTTTGATAAATTACCCGCCAAATCACGGGTTTGCACAGACACAATATACGTAGTCCCAATCGGTAAATTTCCACTAACTACATTTTCCCACGAACCATCTTTCTTGGCTTTTAAACTAAATTGAGTTTTATATGTCGCGGCTAATTGCACTTCTGGCTTAATACCCGCCAACCACACGGAGCCTGATTCATATACACTGGTCGGATCATACTTATTAGCTGAAGCTGCGCCGCCAGCCGTAATTACTTCCAAGAAAATAGTCACTGAAGCATCAGGTTCTGTGGTTCCAAAAAATCGAGCCGAAGAAGCAGGCTTACCCGCTGCGTCATACCCATCATCATATGTAAAAGTGGCTGGTGGTTTTACCCGATCTAAAATTACACAGGCATAGGTATCATACGAAAATTTCTTCAACGCACTACGGAAACGAGCATTAACGCATTTTTTTCCATCAGGGCCAGAAAAATTCCATAATAATTCTGAGTTAACCGCGTTAAAAGAAACATCATTAAAATTTGCTGAAGGACCACCGTCACTTTCTTTTAACGCAAATTCCGGGGCATAGGCTGCATCAATTTTTAACTTTACATTTGGATTATTGGTATACACCAAAATTGGTTCTGATTTTAAATTAAGTTGATAAATTGTAGCTGGATATGGTGATAAATATGTTTTATTATTAGATGTAAATGATGTCCCACCCACAACTAACGGATCGCTAGTATCAGTAATATTACTTAATGATTTACTCGATATTTCCGTACTACCATCATACATTTTTAAATCCGTACCATTCCAAATTACTTGATAATCTAACCGTTTATTTGGGGCAAACTTACCAGTGTTAAAAATATTATCACATACCGTTTGACTCTTACCATTTACTGAAAAACAAAAGCCAGGATTTAGATTATTTTTTTGATTAGTCCCTAAACCAAATTCATAGGCGCTGCCTTTTTTAAACAATTCAGTATTTTGTGGGGCAGTTGGCCAAAATGGGTGTGTTGGCAACGCAAATGAAAAATCTAATTTAAATGGACCTTGTAAATCAAGTAAATTACTTTTTGTATCATCCAGTACTTTTACATCACCACTGGCTTTTACGCTCAATTGCCCTGATCCAATTTCTTTTAATACATCAAAATCACCAGAACTTGGTGAAACCACCTTAATTAATCCTGTTGGCATAAAATCATCCAAAGGAAACTCTGGTGGCATTGGAAAAATTGGATCTGGCTCTGGTGTTGGTGGTGGAGGTGGCGGTGGATTCACTGGCGGAGCACCACCGCCGCCACCAGAACTAATCGTAATTGAAACCGCATCGGTATATGCAGTTGAAACACCATCACCATTAATTGCTTTAACTTTAAATGAATAGGTTTGACCGCTCGTTAAAGAAGAAAATGAATAACTAGTATTAGTAATTGAGCCAGAGCTCAAAGAAGTACCAACCCCATCAACTATATATGAAACACCGGCACCATTCCCATTTGCTCCCCATGAGGCCGTAACCGAAGTACCTGCAGACGCAAGAGTTAAACTCGTTGGTATTGCGGCCAAAGAATACACAGCCGTACTAACCGTGGAAGTTGCTGAATCTGCTCCCGCTTGATTACGGGCAATAACAGCAAATTGATAACTAGTGTTGGCTGTCAAGCCAGTTGCCACCACCGTTACTCCACCCCAGGTGGTGGTGGTTTGATAAATAGCCGTATCTGACACACTCCCATCAGCCGCTACATATTTACCACTTGTACTATTATAAATCGCAAACTGGGTCGTGGTTGGATTACTATTTGTTTCAATTGTGATAGACAATGAAGAGGCGCTGGCCGCAGTTACTGTTGGTGTTCCAGCGGCATTAGCTAAAGTATAGAAAGCAGTGGTCGTCGAATAGCTCGAAGTACTAATTGAATTAACCGCAGCAACCCGATATCGGTATCGGGTATCTGGAGACAAGGTTGAAGTAGTAAAGCTCGTTACACTCGCCGCAGTACTAGTGACAATCGTAAACGTGGTATCACTTACGTCATCAGAAATTTCACCTGAATAATTATTCTCTACATTAGAATTATCAGTCCAACTAATTGTTGCGCTTGTGGCCGTAATACTACTGGCCGCCGCCCCACTTGGCTCATTTGGGGCATCCATTAATGTAAAAAATGCACTAGAAGTTGAGTATGCGCCGGCCGCCCCAAAAGAATCAAAGTAGCGAACACGCCAATAATATTTAGTTTGCGAGTTTTCATCTGGATCATCATTAAGTGCCAGG
>DALYDF010000011.1:24467-28240 GCA_031973355.1 Candidatus Magasanikiibacteriota bacterium | reverse complement strand
AATTGCCAGCACCGCACCATTTTGATCAACAATCGTAATCGGAAAACTGGCTTCAAAAAACCAAGTACCACGTGCCTGCCCAAAAATCGTTAACGGACTTGTTACGCTCTGTTGTGCATTTAGTGCATCCAAACGAATTTCAGACTCTTCAACTTGAGGAGTAGAGGTAGGAATGACAGGTGGAATAATTGTTTGTCCAGGCATCTTCCACCACACCACACCAGCCACAGCCATAAGAGCGATAAAAGCCCAGCCAAACCAAGAATTTCTATTCATACTCTAATAATTAATAGTCTTAGAGTAAGAATAACAGGTTTTTGGGGAGTTTTCCACAGCCCTGGCAATTTAACTCCTATTTTTGTTGCGTATTTTTACTAGCACGCTTATAATACTCAGTATTATTAAGGTTAATAATTATAACCATATGTCAGGAATGACAAAATCAGCTTTGCTAGCTTTGTTAGCAGACAAGTCAGGCTTTAGTAAAAAGGATGTTAGCGAATTGCTCGACATCTTAGCCGCTACTGCGTATAAAGAAGTTAAGAAAAATGGCATGTTTGTAGTGCCAGGTTTTGGTAAAATGGTAAAAGTTCGCCGCGCTGCTCGCGTTGGCCGCAACCCAGCCACTGGTGCCACTATCAAGATTGCTGCCAAAACTGTAGTTAAATTCCGCTTGGCTAAAGCTGCTAAAGAAGCTGTTCTCTAAGATTTGCTTCAAAAAAAACGGTCCTTCGGGGCCGTTTTTTATTTTCTTCGCTCTGCCTTTGGTAGAGTAGAATTATATTTATCCCAAATTTCCTGGAAGTCTGGAGAATTTTTTAGTAGATCTTTGAATGACCCCGAGGTGATTACTTTACCGCGTGAAAATACATAGATACGGTCAAAGAGCGGCAACAGATGTAAACGATGGATTGAGGAAATGACGGCTTTATCTTTAAATTCTTTAAAAACATTTTCGTAGATATGCATTTCATTGCGGAAATCCACACTACTGGTTGGTTCATCAAGAAGCACAATCGCTTTGTCTTCACTGGCCATAAGTCCACGCGCCAAAGCCAAACGCTGTTTCTCTCCTCCACTTAAATTCACACCCTTTTCCACGACAGATGAATCAAATTTTTTAGGTAACCGTTCCGCCACTTCAGTAAAGCGCGCTAAATCAGTAAACCACTTTATTTCGGCAAGCGGTCGTTCAATTCCCACGGTAATATTTTCTTTAATTGTGGTCGCAAAAATTTCTGGTTCTTGTGGGATCAAAGAAATTTCATGACTAATGTCATTAAAGCCATGCGGTAAAATTTTTCCATCAACTTTAATAGTTAATTTATGCGGTTCATATAGTCCACGGATAATTTTTAAGAGTGTTGTTTTACCACTTCCACTCGCGCCCACTAAAGCGATTTTTTCACCGCGCTTAATATTTAAATTGACCTTGTTCAAATGCATATGCTTACCAGCGTCAGCATAAGAAAAATTAAGATCAGAAATTTCTAATTCTTTCCACTGTTTACCCAATGCAACTTCTTTAAAATTCAACTTATCTTTAAATTCTTTAGCAATAATTTCCGCATTCAGGACTTGGGTTTTGGCGCGGACAATGTCACCGTACATATATGCAAACCGGAAAAATAGATTATTAATCCGGTCCACAAAACTATATAAAGTATATAGCGTACCAATAGCAATGACAGTACCAGAAACTACACTTGAATATAAATAAGAGCCAAGTACGCAGACAGTCATAACCACCGTACACATTACCACCAAAAACCATTTTATTTCATTAAGTTTACTGTTCTTAACAAATAAAGGTAGAGGTTGGTGCATACGTTTAGCAATGGCCATGAGTACTGGTTTTTCTACCCGTAAAATAATGACCGTAACAATATTACTAAGAGCATCATACACTTTGGCAGAAATCTTATTTTCCGCCCCAAACAAATTTGCATATTGAGCAACCAAAACCTTATCAAACTTTAAAATTAACCAAACTGCGAGCACAGACATGACCGCCACGATATACAGAGAATTAAAGTTAAAGTACACCAAAGCAATATATGAACCAATTAACCTTACTACACTATCAATCACCATAAAGGAATCTGTGGCATAACTATATAAGGCGCCGCTTCCCTTTTCAATTTTATCAATTGTGTCACCAGAATGATGGTCAGTGTGCCATTCTACAGGCAAGGCCATTGTACCGGCGAGCAAATAGTTTTTGTAATTGGCTCGAGTCAAAAATGCATTTTTAGTTTCTATTACCCGCGCTGGACCGTGAAAAGCCCAGCTAGCAATCTGTATTGGAATTAATAAGGAAAGATATCCTAAAATTTGTAGATAATTCCCCAAACTCACCCCGTCAGCTTGAATACTATTTAACACATAGCCAATTACAAACGCATCCAAAAGAGTAATAACATCTGCAAAAATAAATAAAATTAAATAAAGAACAACGTTTTTACGGTTGCCCTTGGAATATTTCCAAAGTTTTGCGTTCAAAAAAATGACAGGATTGTCGCGCCAGGACATAGGACAGGCTAATTAATTAATTGTATCACAAACCTAGCCAAAAAAATAATTTTCTGCTAGGATAAACCAATATGAAAATCTTAGGAATTGAATCATCCTGCGACGACACTTCGGTGGCTCTAGTGGAAAATACTGGAGCTGGATTTTTAGTACTAGCCGAAAAAACCGCTAGCCAAATTGATATACATAAACAATATGGCGGCGTAGTGCCAGAAATTGCTGGGCGCGAACACGCCGAAGCGATTGTACCTTTAATTGCTGAGGTTTTAGCCAGACAAGATAAACCTGATGCGATTGCGGTGACCGCTGGACCAGGTTTGATTACTGGTTTAATTATTGGCGTAGAAGCAGCCAAGACTTTATCATATTTGGAAAATATTCCTCTGATTCGCACCAATCACATGGACGGACATGTGCACTCGGTTTTATTGGGAAAAGAAAAAACCCCAGAAATTCAATTCCCCGCTCTTTGTTTGTTAGTAAGTGGTGGGCACACTGAATTACTTTTGATGCGCGATCACGGTGTATATGAAAAATTAGGCGCCACGCGTGATGATGCGGCTGGTGAATGTTTTGATAAGGTTGCCAAATTATTAGACCTAGAATATCCAGGCGGACCAAAAATTTCTGCCCTGGCTTTGGATGGAAACCGAAACATGATTCCTTTTCCACGCCCAATGATTAAAGAAGGTTTGGATTTTAGTTTTGCTGGACTCAAAACTGCGGCTCTATATTATTTGCGCGATAATGAATTGAGTGTTGGTGGATTAGGCGAAGGCATGCCAGCCGGAATTTTCGGTGTCACACCAACCTCACCAAGCATTAATGATTTTTGCGCGAGTTTTGAACAAGCCATTACTGACGTGTTAGTAGAAAAAACATGTCGCGCGGCCACATTATATAAACCAAAAACTATTATTTTAGGCGGAGGCGTAAGCGCCAATAAAAAAATCCGCGAAACGTTACGAACAACTCTTGCTGAAGAATGTCCTGACGCAACCTTCCTGACTCCAGAACCAAAATATGCCATGGACAATGGCGCTATGATTGCTGCTGCCGGATATTTCCAAGCGCAAAACCATAATTTTACTTCGTGGCCAGAAATACAGGCTGACCCAAGTTGGGAAGCGTATCTTTAATTATACTTATATGAAGAAAAAAATTTTGATTAGTACAATTATCTTAGTAGCGACTTTAGGGCTTTATGCTGGCTACCTAATGTTTCAAGAAGATGTGAGTAT
>DALYDF010000011.1:15397-24457 GCA_031973355.1 Candidatus Magasanikiibacteriota bacterium | reverse complement strand
ATAAAAAAGAATAGTCTAAATTATTTCATCTTGTATCATCCGGATTACCTTAAAGATCTTCCTTTACCTGAACCAAACGTATCACCTGAGTATTATTACTCTGCCGGCGATGGCGTAAAACCACCAACCCAACAAATAACTATCTTTAGTGATATATCACCAGAAATTGCTTTACCACCAATAACCGAATTTTTGGAAAAACAAGGATTCAAGCGAGATACTTCACCGGCGTACAACGGCGAATTTGCTTATTTTTTGAATAAAAATTTTGAAGTAAATATCAAACCAGTTGAACTTTCATCTTCCACACCACGGTTTCAATATGTGATTTCAGAATACACCTATTAATCAAGTCTGCACTTCTACATTATTTTCACCCAGTAATGTTTCAAATTTTTCTTTTACTTCATCGTTCCAATCAAGCCCATTTCCCGCTTTAACCACTCCATTCCCTACTTGCAAATACACTGAAAATGGCCCTGGATTCAGGGCTAAAATCTCTTTAATTACCGGAGCTTTATCTTTCATTTCTTCAGTCGTCAAATGCAAGCGTACATATTGTTCCGGCCCAGCTGGTTCAGCTGAATATACTTTCGTTGGCTGGCTGAGCGATAATTGCCTCGCCAAATCCGCGGCATTTTCTTTTTGTAAATAATACGCGTTTTCCACAAAAATTTTATTATCCCCTTCTTCGCGCGGAGTTTTACCCACCACCGCCACTGGCGCGCGCTCTACCCACAAATCTTTGGTGCGTTGATACGTTTTTGGGAACACCAGCATTTCAATTCGTGCTGTCATATCTTGCAGCGCCACAAACAACATAATATCCCCTTTTTTAGTAATTTTTTTCATGACACTTTCCACTACCCCCACACAAATCACCCACCCATCGCGTGGCATAATTTCCACTTCCGAAATTGGGGTAACAAACTTTTTAAAGTACGGCATAAACGGATCAAGCGGATGGGCCGACAAATATAATCCCAACAAATCTTTTTCCCAAGTAAATTTTTGCTCCAATGTGGCAGGCGCCGTAGGTTTAAGAGTCAAAGTGTCGTTAAACGAAATACCAGCCGCCGCAAACAAAGAATCTTGTTTTGTATCTTGTTCACGCGTGGCCCGCGCAAAATTCAAAATCGCTTCAATATTGGCCACATACTGCGCGCGATCATAGCCAAAACAATCCAGCGCACCTACTACGGCCAAACTTTCAATAGATTTTTTATTTAAATCTTTATCTTGAATGCGCTTAAGAAAATCTTCTAAATTTTTATATTGTCCGTGCGCTTTGCGCTCTTGGTAAATTTCTTCACAAATATGTTCACCAACATTTTTGATCGCATTTAACCCAAACCGAATCCGGCCTGGTTCACCCGGCTTGGAAACCATGGCAAATGATTTGAAACTTTCATTCACGTCTGGTGGCAACACTTCAATGCCCATGCGTTTACACTCATGCACAATTTCCGCGACCTTATCCAAATCACTGGCTTCTGCCTGCAAAATCGCGGTCATAAACTGCACCGGATAATGCGCTTTCATGTACGCGGTTTGGTAGGCCACAATTCCATAACTGGCCGCGTGCGCTTTATTGAACCCATACGCCGCAAATGGTTCAATCGCTCGCCACAATTCATCAACAATTTCTTTTTTTACTTTACCAACATTTTGACAACCAGCATAAAATTGAATTTTTTGTTTGGCCATTTCTTCGGGAATTTTTTTACCCATCGCTTTGCGGAATTTATCCGCTTCCATCCAGTCATAGCCCGCCAATTCAATGGCCGTTAACATCACGTCGTCTTGATATACGAGCAATCCATATGACGCGTGTAAAATCTTTTCCAAGCGCGGATCCAAATACCGCACTGCTTCTGGGTTATATTTACGATGAATATATTCCGGAATTGATTCCATTGGACCAGGACGGTACAAGGCCACCATGGCCATAATATCTTCAATTCGGTTAGGCTTGAGTTCTTTAAGCCAGCGGGTCATTCCCGAACCACCCAATTGAAACACACCCATAGTTTCACCGCGCGCCAACATTTCGTATACTTTTTTATCATCAAGCGGTAAATTATAAATATCCACGGCATCGCCAGTGGTTTTTTTTACAAATTCCACGGCGTTTCCTAAAATCGCCAAATTGCGAATTCCCAAAAAGTCATTTTTCAAAACTCCGGCTGTTTCCACCGCTTTCATTTCGTATTGCGTGGTTAAACGCGTACCACCAACTTCGTATTGAACCGGTGAAAAATCAATTAAAGGTGTTGGGGAAATAACCACACCAGCCGCGTGAATAGAAGTATGACGCGCACAACCTTCGACTTTTTGCGCCAAATCTAATAACCGTTTTACATCGGCATTTGTGTCGTAAATCTTTTTTAAATCCGGTTCTTCGACCAAGGCTTTTTCCAAAGTCATGGGCATACCTTGCGCGCCCTGCGGAATTAATTTAGAAACTTGATCACAAAATGAATACGGAAAACCAAGGGCCCGGCCCACATCACGCACACTGGCGCGCGCCGCCATGGTTCCAAAAGTAATAATTTGCGCCACTTTATCGGCACCATATTTTTTGGTCACATACTCAATCATTTCATCACGACGATCATCGGCAAAGTCAGTATCAATATCTGGCGCACTCGGCCGAAATGGATTTAAAAACCGTTCAAACGGTAAATTAAAACGCATGGGATCTACGGTCGTAATTCCCATGACATACGAAACCAATGAACCAGCGGCTGAACCACGCGTTGATTCCACAATTCCGTGCGCTTTAGCGTAGCGCACAAAATCGGCCACACAAATAAAGTACGGCGAATATCCTTTGGTTTTAATAATACCTAATTCATAATTTAAGCGTTCCGTTAATTCAGGCGTGACCGCTGGATAATACATCGTTACCCGCGAATGCGCTTCTTCAGCCAACATTTCGTCAACCGTTTTTCCCGGTGGCACATCCACGGGCGCAAAATGCCAAACATTTAATTTAATTTCAATGTTAATGCGATCTGCAATGGCCACCGTATTAGTAATTGCTTCGGGTACATGTCGAAATCTCGACGCAATATCATCGGGTAGATTAAGCGAACGATCGACTTGACGATAATCTTCGCGGTTCGTTTGATTTACTTTCCACCCTTGTGAAATACAGCGTAAAATATCTTGCGCTTCGGCATCATCGGATTTTAAATAATGGACATCACGCGTGGCTACGAGCGGAATACCGGTTTCTTTGGCAATTTGGATCATTTTAGTATTTGCTTCCAACTGTCCAGAAATTGCCGGGTGATCTTCTAATTCTAAATAAAAATTATTCTGTCCAAAAATTTCATTCAGCTCAATGGCCGCGGCTTTGGCCCCTTCGTAATCCCCTTTTAAAATTAAACTTGGCACCTTACCTTCAACTGGCCCAGACAGTGCAATAATTCCTTCGTGATATTTTTTTAATAATTCCAAATCAATCCGCGGTTTTTCATTAAAAAATCCTTCTAAATGTCCATACGAAGAAAGGGACATTAAATTACGGTACCCCTGATAATTTTCCGCTAATAAAATAATATTAGAAATTGCTCCATCTTGGGTTGGGTCTTTATCAAACCGACTGCGTGGTGCCAAAAAAGCTTCAAAGCCAATGATTGGTTTAATTTCTTCAGCCAAGCAAGCTTGATAAAATTCAATCGCACCGTACATTGAACCGTAATCCGTGAGCGCAATGGCCTTAAAACCCTGTTTTTTGGCAGTCTTAACCAAGGCTTTGACCTTGGCCAAACCGTTTAATAGCGAATAATGTGAGTGGACATGAAGATGGACAAAATCAGCCATAGTTACACCATTGTACGGGTTCTACCGCACCCTGTAAAGCAGCCCTTGACCCCCACCTAAAGCCCGCTTATACTATCTAGGCTAATTCTTAATTCATACCTATGAACCAAAAAACATCCCAAAAGGTCGCTCTTCTGCTGGCCGTTATGCTCGTAGCGGGCTGGGGCTGCCAAAAAACCGAAACAAACGAACCTAGTTTATCTGATGCTGAAGGGCAAAATCCTTATTTTGAACAAGGCACAGCCAAGTTAGAGGTGAAAAACCAAACCAAAGGACCCCAAATCACTATTCCTGTTGTCGTCGCTACACAACCAAGTTGGGTAGTAATTCGGGCTGACAAAAGCGGTGTACCAAGTGAAGTACTTGGACAAACATTAGTTGCTGCCGGTGAGCACAAAGATGTGGTTGTGACAGTTACTGAAGCCGCACTCACTCCAGTGGTTCACGCTAATCTTTATGTAGATTTAGGTACCAAAGGGACATTTGAAAACCAAGGAGCCGATGTCCCAGTGACTGCCAATGAAGTGGGTATTTCGGGATCATTTAAAATTGATGGCGCCGCTGCCAAATAAATCACCACTTATCTGTCCAACAAAAAAGACCCGTCCGGGTCTTTTTTAATTACTATTGATTATCGTTTTTTCTTTTTTACTCGCTCGCGCTCATCAGTATCTTTTGTTTTTTGGGAAAATTTACCGACAATGTATTTTTCTACCAATCCAGTGGCCAATGAACTTACCACCCCCATACTACTGGATAATCCATCCACTTTTTTACGAATAAAATCAACTGCACTGGAAATTAATTCTAATTGTTGCATTAACCCTTCCACCACTTTATTAGCGTTACGCAGCACACGCCCAGCTTGATACAAGAGCCAGCACAAAAAAACAGTAAACCACAAAATACACAGTGATAGGACAATATACAGAATGTCTTGGCTTGATGTGACAGGCATAAGCAAAGTTTTAAAAGTACTGATAGTATAGCACATCGGCGTTAGGATCGCCATTCGGCCCCAAATTTTTCTGTTAATTTTTTCTGAATTTTTTTCACCGCCCCATCAATTTCTTCGGCGGTCAATGTACGATTAGCCCCTAAAATCACATGATAGGCCAAGCTTTTTATATCTGGACCTAAATCTTTTGATTGGTACATGTCAAAAACAGAAACTTTTTTTACTAATTCATGAGTTGCTTCAATTGCTTGAATAATTTCCTGGTGTGTAATAGATTTTTTTACAGTAAATGCTAAATCCCGTTCTACTTCAGGAAACTCTGATACCATCTGATACGTAATTTTTTGCGCCACCACATCCACTAATTTTGTTAACGATACTTCGGCGATAGCTACGCGAGACAAAATTCCTAATTCAGCTTGTTTGGCTGGATGAATTTCCGCTATGTACCCTATTGTTTCTGATCCACAGTTAATTACAGCAAAGCGGCCAGGGTGATACAGTGCTTTTGATTCCGTTTCCGATTGAAATGAAAACTCATACCCCAATTCATTTCCAATGGCACGAACTGCGTCAGCAATTTGATAAAATGGTTCTTTATTTTCTTTATTCGTATACACTAAACCAAGTTTAAGTGGTTGGGCTGGCAAAAGTTCGGTATTACCAGACCCCGCTCGTTCCCCAGCTTCGTCTGGCAAGAACACACGACCAATTTCAAAGAAACTAACCCCTTCAGTATGACCATGGGCGCGAACATTTTCAATTAAACCCGGAATTAATTCACGTCGAAGTAATGGCCGGTCTTTGGCAATTGGATTATCTAATTCCAAATAATCAGCTCCTTTTAAAACTCCCAGACTAGCAAGCCACTCTGGTGCCACAAACGAATAATTTGCTACTTCCGTAAAACCACATTCAAACGCCAAAACCTCTTTTATTTCTCGTTCTAATTGGCGGAGTGAATTTACTACTGGTGGATTAATTGGGCACGTTGGCAAAACCCCGGGGATATTTTCATATCCATATAAACGAGCGATTTCTTCAATAACATCTTCTGGAATTCGAATATCTTTGCTAGCGCGCCACGTTGGAACTACCGCACGAAGCTGGCCTTTTTTAATTTTAATTTCAAAACCAAGTCGTTCCAAAATATCTTGGGTAGTTTTATCACTAATTTCCACACCAAGTCGATCGCTAATTAATTTGACGGGAAATTCCAGGACAAGCGGCTTATCATTACCATTATGCACATCAACCACACCACTCACCACACTTGATTTTGGCCAAACTTTTTTAGCTAATTCCACAAACCGGGCCAAAGCTAATTCAGTTAATTGAGGATCAAGGGTTTTTTCAAACCGAGCCGAAGCTTCAGTACGCAAATTTAAGGCAGTCGAAGTCTGCCGAACGCTACTAGCCGCAAAATTAGCACTTTCGAGCACAATGGTTTGCGTGGTTGCACTTACTTCGCTATTTTTACCACCTTTAATTCCTGCTAAAGCAATTGGTGTTCCGTTATTTGCAATCACCACTGCGTCCGCAGGCAAAACAAGTTCTTTTTCTTCCAATGACACAAATTTTTCACCAGAAAGCGCCTGTCTAATTTCCAAAACTATATCAGCACCGGTAGTTGATAAAAGAGCCACATCAAACGCATGAAGCGGTTGACCAAGTTCAAACATTACGTAATTTGTTAAATCAACAATCGCGTTAATTGGTTTTTGTCCTACGGCTAACAAATGTTTTTTTAACCAGGCTGGCGATTCAGTTGCTTGTACACCAGTCAAAACAAGGGCCTGATATCGCGGACATACACTTGGAGCTACTACTTTAATGTTGAGTGCTACAGACTTCCCTTCTTTTATTTTAGCAACTTTCAGCGGAGTAAATTTCTTTTTAGTGAGCGCGGCAATTTCTCGCGCCATACCATAGTGACCCCACAAATCCGGACGATTAGTCAATGATTTATTATCAAATTCAAATAACACATCATCCAAACCAAGTGCTGTGGCAATCGGTGTTCCAGGGCGATCTTTCAATTCACTCAAATCAACAATTTCATTGTCCACTTGTTTTGGAAAACGATCGAGTAAGCCAACTTCATCAGACGCGCAAATCATCCCACTGGATTCTACGCCGCGGATTTTTACTAAAGCCAATTCTACCAGCTCACCTTCACCATGCCATTTAACTTTTGCCCCAATTAATCCTACAATCACTTTCATTCCCTCAACTACATTGGCACCACCACACACAATCGTAACTTCTGTTTCACCAATGTCAACGGTGCATACTTTTAATTTATCCGCATTTGGGTGAGCTTCAACTTTCAGCACTTTACCCACCACCAGGTTATCAAAACTTTTTGCTTGTTCAGTTACCCCTTCTACTTCGGCTACAGCTAAACTTAAGCGGCGCGCTAAATCTGGCGCATCGAGCGCATCAGGTAAAAAAACAAAATCTCTGAGCCAATGTTTACTAATAATCATACTAGAATTGTTCTAAAAACTTGCTTGAACCTGATTGCAACAAACGCACATCTTCAATTTGGTATTTAAGCATTACGAGACGTGTTAACCCTAAACCAAACGCAAAACCAGTATATTCATCTGGGTTAATTTTTCCGGCCCGTAAAACATTGGGGTGAATCATACCTGCTCCAAATACTTCCATCCAACCAGTCCCTTTACACACGCGACAACCGACTCCGTGGCACAGGAAACACGTCACTTCCCCATTCATACCTGGTTCCACAAACGGGTAAAATTTTGGCCGCAAACGAACCTGTGTATCTGGCCCATATAAATGTTTAGCCATAGTTTCCAGGACACCTTTTAAATGTGCAATGGTAATATTTTTTCCCACCATCATACCTTCTAATTGGCCAAACGTATGTTCATGACGAGGATCAGTGGCTTCATTGCGAAAAACGCGACCAGGCACAATGGCGCGAAGCGGTGCGCCATATTTTTCCAGTGAACGAACCTGCACTGACGAAGTATGCGTACGCATGACCCAATCTGAACGGTCCTTAATATAGAAAGTATCTTGCATGTCGCGCGCCGGATGATCAGCGGGAATATTAACGGCTTCAAAATTATAAAAATCACTTTCTAGTTCTGGACCATCCAGAACCATAAAACCCATACTAGTAAACAAATCTTCCAAATCATATTGCACCTGACTAACCGGGTGCAAATGTCCGCGTTTTTTAGCGGGTAATTGCGGCATAGTTACATCCAACTTTTCTTCTACTGCCAAATTAGCCCATTTAGCGTTTTCAAATTCAGATTTTTTGGCCGCAAACGCCGCGGTCAATTCATTTTTAGCAGTATTTACCGCCTCACCGTAGGCTTTTTTTTCTTCAGGCTTTACTTCGGTAATGGCTTTGGCCAAAGTCGTAAAAGTTCCATTTTGCCTTGAAAAAATGACCATTTCTAACTTTTCTAAATCGGCTAAAGAAACAACTTTTTGCAATTGTTTCAATGAATCATTTTTGAGTTTTTCTAATTCTTTGAACATATTAATTTCTGTTTTCTCTAAAATTTCTCAAATGTTCTTCAGTTTCAGAGCTGGTAATCACAATCTCAGGTGGAGTGTTAGATCCTTCAGTGTCGTAGTTTAAGACAGTTTTTTTAAGTTCGTTTATATTTTCACCCAAGACTGAGGTTTCAGTAGTGTCTTGAAAATCCTCATGTTCTTGGGGCAAATTTTCACGCACCTCCTGAGCAATATCCCGTAATTTGCTTTGTTCACTTTCTAATTCTGGAAAGTCATCAACTGAAAGGCTACAATCATCCATAGCTTCAAAAACAACTACACTCAAAAACTTCTCAAAGGAGAAGCTCCTAGGTAAAGTATTTTCTGCAAAAGCACCTTGTAGAGACGAAACAAATTCATCAATCGCTTTATCTGTTAAGGCAAAAGGCTTTTCAGTTTTTAACCTCAACGCAAAAGCTGGTAACCATCTGTTAAATTCCTTTTCTCGCAAAACCGATGTTTCATTCTTAGGTTCAGACATAAAAGATATATTACTCTATTATTTTTTATTTCCAAAACTGATTACCAGCTAACACATCACAATAAATTAGCAATATCACGCCAAGTAATTACCAGAATTAAACCAAGTAATAAGACAAATCCGGTCGCGTGAAAGATTTGTTCAACTTTAGCCGGTACACGCTTACCAAATAAACTTTCAATAATCACAAACAAGGCACGACCACCATCAAGCGCGGGGATTGGTAACACATTCATGGCTGCCAAACTCA
>DALYDF010000011.1:3035-15387 GCA_031973355.1 Candidatus Magasanikiibacteriota bacterium | reverse complement strand
AGGGAAATCATGGCCGTAATATTAATAAGGTAACTAAAGCCTAAACGCGCGCTTTCCCCTACTGCCACGGCAATTCCCACTGGTCCACTGAGGGCAGCAGCAGTACCAGTACCAACAATCATTCCTTTAATTAAATCGTAAAAAGAAGTGAAGATATTAATTAATCCATACGCTGCTGAGGAAAAACCTTTACCAATTGCCCAATACCACGGATAGCGAACAATCCCCGCATCGGCCAACACTACTCCGAGTCGAGGGGCATCACCTTCTTTGGCTGAAACAGGAGTAGCTTCGCGAAAAAGTATTTCTTCACCGCGTTTTAATTCTAAACGCATAGCTCCGGCACTGTTATTTTCGCGCACTTTAGCAATTAATTTCTCGGTACTGGCAATCGCCTCACTATTAAGCGACACAATAATATCCCCCGGCTTAATCTCAGCTTTGGCCGCTGGTGATTCTGGTTCAACTCCTTGCACCATTACTTCGGCTGGTTTTACAATAATTGCTTTTGGATCATCCAGACCGCTGACATTGGCCGGTAAACCGGACATAAAACCAATTCCCAATAAAACAGCGGCTAATAAATAATTCATCACTACCCCAGCCAACAGTGTAGCCAACCGTTTTGATCGAGACTTGGCAGCAAAACTATCAGGACCACCATTACGATCATTTTCCCCTTTAATTTTTACAAAACCACCCAACGGCAACCAATTTACCGAATATAAAGTCGCGGGAAATTCTTCTACTGTTTCTGCACCACCGGCCACTTCTTTTAAATTTTCTTTAGAAGAACCTTTGACCCATTTAATTTTTCCCGTAGTGGGATCTTTATAAAATCCAAATGCCCGGGGCGGAAAACCCCAGCCAAATTCATACACCTTCATTCCTGACCACTTAGCCACAAAAAAATGACCGGCTTCATGCACTAAAACCACCAGCGTTAAAACTAAGAGAAAAATGAGTGCGGTCATCATAGTTGACGGATTGAACAAAATTACCTAGAATTAATATAGACATTATTCCATATATGTCCCTTTAATTCAAGCAATACTGTCTTACATATGACCCTTAGTACTATTTTACTTATCGCCCTGGCTGCTGTGGTTTTATGGCTTATTTTCACTTACAATGGCCTCGTAACCCTCCGCAATCGGGTCAAAGAAGCCTGGAGTGATATTGACGTGCAATTAAAACGTCGTCACGACCTGATTCCAAATTTAGTAGAAAGTGTTAAAGGCTACCTAAAACACGAACGGGAACTTTTGGAAAATGTTACCAAATATCGCGCTCAAGCCATGGAAGCACAAGGTTCTGGAAACACTGCCGCCCTTGGTCAAGCCGAAGGCATGCTTGGTTCAATGTTAAGTGGATTACGCGTCGCTGTAGAAGCCTATCCAGATTTAAAAGCTAACACTAATGTGGCCCAATTAATGGATGAATTGTCAGACACTGAAAATAAACTTTCAGCCAGTCGTCGCTTTTATAATGGTCAAACTCGTGATTTCAACACCAAACTTGAGGTTTTTCCTACTAATATGATTGGTGGAATGCTCAAATTTACTAAATTTGATTTCTTTGAAATTACTGATGCTGCCGAACGCGCCAATGTAAAAGTTCAGCTCTAAGTCTTGTAATTACAACCTATGTATTCGCAAATCGATGCGAACAAACGCAAAACCTGGCTTTTAATTGCGATCTTTATTGCCTTTATTATTGGTCTTGGTTTTTTGTTACAAGCTGGTCTACAAACTGGCCCTGAATCAATTGTACTAGCCGCTATTATTTCCATTGTCATGTCAGTAAGCAGTTATTACTCGGGTGACAAAATTGCCCTCATGAGTAGTGGTGCTAAATTAATTGAATCCAAAGATAATCCCTATCTTTATCGGATTGTAGAAAATCTGGCCATTACTGCTGGTATTCCCCTGCCCAAAATACATATCATCAATAGCGACGCCCTCAATGCCTTTGCAACAGGTCGCGATCCTGAACACGCCAGTATTGCGGTCACTACCGGTTTAATTAAAGAACTTGAAAACGAAGAACTCGAAGGTGTAATTGCCCACGAACTTTCTCACATTAAAAATTACGATATTCGAGTTATGACCGTGGTCATTGTACTCGTTGGCTTGGTTTCACTACTTGCTCAAGGTATTTTACATCTTGGTGGTGGACGAGGGAGAGACAGTGACAGTAAAGGCGGAAATATATTGGCCATTGTTGCCATTGTGCTTATGCTTATTTCACCAATTATTGCTGAGATAATTAAATTAGCCGTTTCTCGTAAACGCGAATACTTGGCCGATGCTTCAGGTTCGTTACTTACCCGGTACCCAGAAGGCTTAGCGCGCGCCTTGGAAAAAATTCAAGCTTCGACCGCGCCGCTCACGACCGCTTCAACCGCCACCGCCCACTTATTTATTTCCAATCCTTTTAAAGGTAAGAGTATTTCTGCGCTATTCTCTACTCACCCACCAATCGCTGATCGGATTGCTAAATTGCGCGGGATGATGTAATCAGTATTGAATATAAAAAACTCCAGTCAGTACTGGAGTTTTTTAATTTCACTGATTTTAATTATTCAAACTTTTTAAGCACAGCCGAAAATTCAGCAACCTTTTCCGCAGTTAATTCAGGTGAATTAGTTTCCAAATTTAAACGGAGTAATGGTTCAGTATTACTCATCCGCACACTGACCCACCCCCACTCAAAACCATACCACACACCATCAAGGTCAGAAGTTTTTTGGGCGCTTGCCCCAAATTTTTCCCGCACCGCTTGCATCGCCCCTTCTTTATCCTGAATTTCAAAATTAATTTCTCCAGAATGCGCGTACTTATTTTTTAAAGGCGCAGTTAATTGTCCAATACTTAATCCTGTTTCTGAAACTAACCGGAGGAAATATAACAAGGCCAAATCTGAACATTCCAAATCATAAAACTCCCCAAAATACACATGCAATGAAAGTTCACTGGCAAAAATCGCACCAGTATCTTTCATCATTTTTTTAATATTGGCGTGTCCAACCATGCACATGTCGGTTTTTGCTCCCGCTGCTTCCCACGCATCACGAGCAATTTGACTCGTACGCAAATCATAGAGTCCAAGAGCACCAGACTGTTTTTTTAAAACCTCTTGTCCGATTAAAGCCGCCACCAAAGATGGATCCACTACCTCACCATTTTCATCTACCAGTCCAATGCGATCAGCGTCACCATCTAAAGCAAAACCAAAATCCGCACCCATCTCTTTTACTTTGGCTTGCAAATCGCGCAAAGTTTCGGTTTTGAGTGGGTTAGCCTCATGATTTGGAAAAGTGCCATCTGGTTCTAAAAATAAATATTCTACTTGGGTTGGTAACTCTGCCAAAACCTTGGGTAAAGTGGCCTTAGCCATACCGTTGCCAGCATCCACCACAATTGTAAGTGGCTTAATGACCGAAAAATCTACCGCTGATTTTAATTTTGCTAAATAATCTGGATAAATATCTTTAATTTCAATCTCCCCTTTTTCCGCAACCGGTTCTGGTATTACACCACCAGCCAAATCACGAATTTCACTCATCCCGGTACTTTTACCAATCGGCAGGCCATTGCTCAAAGTCATTTTAAACCCATTATATTCCGCAGGATTATGACTGGCAGTTACAATAATCCCACCCGCGTGCTCTGGATAATGCGCGCAGGCAAAATTAAAAAATGGTGTGGAAGACAACCCAATCCGCACGACATTCAAACCCTGATCAGTAATCGCCCGCACTACGGCCGCTTCAAACGGCACACTAGTTGGTCGCATATCATAACCAACCACTACTTTTTGGCCAGTTTTTACCAAATTATGCGTTTGTAAATACACCGCAAAAGCCGCCCCTACCCGATAGGCTAAATCAACTGATAATTCCCCGTCTACTAAACCACGAATATCGTAGGCTTTAAAAATGTGGGCTGGAAAAGTCATACCCTAGGAAAAATTAAGGAAATTAAGTATACTGCATTGTATAAAACTACTCTCCAAATGTCAAAATATGACCCCCCAAAAACTATTAGATAATTTTTCTACTCACTTAAAAAATGTCATTGCCCGCGCCATTTCGCGAGCACATGATGCTGGTGCCAAACAAGTGGACCCCCTCCATTTGTTAATTGGATTAATTGAAGAACCTGGTTCTGTGGCCACGGAAGTGTTAACTAAACAAAATTTTCCTTTACTTGAATTTCGTCGGTCAGTGGTGACTCGCGAAAAAAAAGCCATTAAAGCCGAGGGTGACCCTACTCTACCCGATTTAAGTACTGAAGCTAGCAAAGTAATTGAACAAGCCCTCCTCGCTGCGTTTGAACGCGGTCATAGTTATATTGGCACTGAACATTTACTGTTATCACTCTTAGAAAATCCAGACCAAGCCATGGTCCAATTGTTTACGGCTCTCAAAATTGATCAAGCTAAAATTATTGCCGTAGTAATTGGTTCTTTAGAAACAAGTGGAAAAACCACAGCAATTGATAGCATGATTCAGACCATGGATACTTTGGCTGAAGCAGAAAATGAAGCTGAGCATACCCATGATCATCCACAAGCAGGTGCCACTCCAAACACTGGCTCCAAACGCAAAAAACAACCTGAAGAAAGTGCGGCAAAATTTTTTACTGTTAATTTAACAGATAGTGCCGTGGAAAAAAAATTAGACCCGGTGATTGGTCGTGAGCAAGAAATTAATCGGGTAATTAATATTTTATCAAGACGGACAAAAAATAATCCGGTGTTAATTGGTGAACCAGGGGTTGGTAAAACCGCTATTGTTGAAGGGTTGGCTAAACGAATTAAAAGTGGCGATGTACCCGATATTTTACGCCGCAAAAAAATATTTTCTCTTGATTTAACCTTGTTAATTGCTGGCACTATTTACCGTGGTGAATTTGAAGCGCGCCTCAAACAAGTGATCGACGAATTATCTCACGACCCTAATGCAATTTTATTTATTGATGAATTGCACACCATTATTGGTGCTGGTTCAAATCAAGGCACACTCGATGCCGCCAATATTTTAAAACCAGCTTTGGCTCGTGGCCAATTACACTGTATTGGCGCCACTACCTACGATGAATATAAAAAATACATTGTGGCTGATCCCGCCCTTGAACGCCGGTTTCAACCCGTTATGGTTGCTGAACCTACCGCGCTCCAAACCGTGGCCATTCTTGATGGTGTGAAAAAATACTACGAAGAATTTCACGGCGTATCTATTTCTTTAGCCGCAGTGGAAACTGCTGTCGAACTTAGTAATAAATATTTACACGATTCGTATCAACCGGATAAAGCCCTCGATTTATTAGATGAAGCTGCTGCTACGGTCAAAGTTCGTGAACACAAAAGTCCAATTAACCAAAAAATTGCGGCTTTAGAAAAACAACTTCATGAACACGAAACGCAAAAAGCTAAAGCCCTCACTGACAGCAATTTAAAAGCAGCGGAAAAAGCCAAAAAGGCCATTTCTAAATTAGAAAAAGAAATTAAAACAATTGAAAAAAACGCGGTAAAACAAAAGTTGAAACAAAAAATTACCGTCAACCCGGCTGATATTGTTACTACTTTAGCCAGCCGTTTAACCATTGACCCTCAATTATTAGCCACTTCTGAGTGGGACACCATTGAACGCCTCGAAAAATTATTATCTGAAAAAATAATTGGTCAAAACACAGTCATCCAACAAATTACTCGCACGCTTAAAGAACGGTATTTAGGATTAGGTCGCAAAGGCAAACCATTTGCTTCATTTTTGTTTGTTGGTCCCAGCGGCGTTGGTAAAACGGAAATGGCCAAATTATTAGCCGAAGGGTTATATCATGACTCACAAGCCTTAATTAAATTGGACATGAGTGAATATGCTGAAGGCCATAGTGTGGCTAAAATTCTCGGTTCACCCGCCGGTTATGTTGGGTATAAAGATCGTAACCGTTTATTTGACGAATTACGTCGTCGTCCTTACTCCGTAATTTTACTCGATGAAATCGATAAGGCACATCCCGATGTCCGCAAACTATTACTACAAATATTAGATGAGGGCTCTCTCACTGACAGTAGTGGAAAAAAAGTTCATTTTAACCACGCGATTATTATTTTAACCGCTAATATTGGTTCTCAATTATTTAAATCCGCGGGAATTGGTTTTGGTAACCACACTGGTACCGGCGCCATTGAACAAAAAGTTAAAAACGCGGTAAAAGAAGAATTAGGTCCTGCAGTAGTAAGTCGTTTAGATGGTGTTGCGGTATTTTCTCCACTCGCTCACACCAGCTTGGAATCAATTGTGCGCGCTGAAATTGCTCGTTTGAGTCAAGAATTACAAGTAGCTCGCGCCTTAACCATTTCTCCCGATAAAGCAGTAGTGGAGCTACTTGCCACCGAATCATTCCATCCCGATTTAGGTGCACGCCCAGTACAACGTCTGATTGAACAACTAATTCCTGAACTGATAATTGCTAAACTAAAAAAACCGACTACTAAAACTAAACGAGTTACTCATTTGACCCTTACTCGTGAGCAGGAAAAATATGTCCTCAAGTGATGCGGCCTATCTTTTGGCCAAACAAAGAAATAAAAATCTTTTGTCCAAACAACAAGGTGCTTTAACATCTCCAGTCAATCGACTTGAGCAAGTTGCCGAGGCTCTCCAGTATTGGAAACAGCGTTTTACGAGCACCACCCCACTTGATCAGGAAAAAATTATTGAAAAACTAATTCACTTGCGGGCCGAACAAACAATTCTTTTAATTCAAGAAGTGCAGGAACAAACACCGGTTTTGGCCGACCAAAAAACCAGTCGAATTATGGCGGCGTATTATGCGGATTGCGCTAAACTATTGACCCTTACCCCTCAAAACCACAATGGCCACAATTAACTCACCACTTTCTAAATCAATTTCTCCTATTACCCAACCGGTTAATAGTTTTTTTCGCAGTCGTTTAAATACCATTAATAATGCGGTTTTAGCGGCCTTAGCTGCCAGCGCAATTCAAGGACCGGCTTTAAAAAAAGTAAATGACCTGATCCAAAACATGACGAGCCACATGGTGGTAGATACTGCGGAAAAAGGGATCGAAAACACCATGGGTGACTTGGTAACCGTATCTTTATTAAACGAGGCCTTGGCTAATTTGGCTGATCAGGCAATTCTTGATGATGCGTTCGATGATGCCGCACTCAACAGAGCAACCAACCCAATGCTCAATGATTTTGCCAAAAGATCTTTAAATGATTTTGGTACTAATCCAGTACCTGAAGACAACCTTGAAACTCCTGAAGATTCTTTACCTTCGGTCACTCCATCTGATCAAGAATCGAGCACCCTTCCTGGTAATCAAAGGTCCGTGGCCAAAAATTCTGACACCGCCCCCGCGGCCAATGATAATCGAGAATTCCCCGAAGCAGCTAATGATAATCAAGAATCTCCAGTCGCCTCCGTACCTACCGCGGCCAATGATAATCAAGAATTTCCAGACACTGCCGAAGATGAACTAGCAAATTCCGAAGAAGTACCCCCACCAAATCTCCCCCCTGAACCCGGTTCTGATCCCCGCGCGGCCGATTCTACTAACCCTAACAAAAATCTTTCACCTAAAAATCAAACTGCGGGTGCTGATGCCCCCGAACAAACGCCAGATGAGAAAAATTCTGAACCAGCTGCATCACAACCACAACCCGAAGCAAATCCTGAGGCAGCGACAAAAGCAGATACTGCGGCTGCCGATACAGAAAATTCTGAACCAGCCTCAGTTACACCAACCGACCAAGAATCCGTCACTTCCCCGACCACTCAACCAGAAGAAGCTGAATCAATTCCGGAAACTAAAACTCCACCTCCTTTACCTACTGAAGAAACACCACCCGAACCAACTCCAGAAGTTAGTCCTTCATCTGGTACCGAAGGTGTACCTTTGGTCGATACTGATGAATATGGCCGCTTAAAAAGTGACTCAAACCAACCAGCTACAAATCAAAACTCTAATCAGACAAATCAACAACCTAATCAATCGCCTACTGCACCATCATCGGCAAATAATTCTGTTGATCCTAATAATCCTGATCCAAGTGCTAATGGTGCACAAGCGGCAGAGCAAAATAGTCCAGATCGTGGTAAACTAGCTCAAGGAATAAATTATGTTCGCAATTTTAAAAAAATGAGCGAACTCGCTAAACAAATTAGTGATTTAGAAAACGAACGCAAAAAAGAATTGAAAAATTTAAAAAAGTTAAATGCTAAACTAGCTCCATTAGAATTACAAAGAAATTTATTGCGAGTCTCCTATTGGAGTCTTGTTGCCGCCAAATGGGGTCTGAGGGCCTTGGCCGCCTTACTGGCCATTACCATTGTGTTTTTAATTTTTATTCCCATTGCCCCCGCCGTGTGGTTCTCGGCCAATATTCCGGCTCTCGCAGCCACTGCCGTTAATTTGAAACTGAATGCCGTTAAAGAAAAAATAGCCGAAGAAGGTAAAGAACGCGACGCGGTTAAGAAAAAAATAAAAAATCTAAACGAGAAAATTATGGCTTTAAATAAAGATCGCCGAAAAATTCTTAATCAATCACCGCTTGCCTCTAAACAATCGTAGTATGGATAAAAAAAGAATTGGCTTAGTTATTGGTTTTATTCTTTTTTCAATAGGGATTGCGTATGCCCTCTACTATGTTTTTTTTCGTACCCCCACACCGGACCAACCTGGCGAAACCGAAACTGGTACAGAAACCGGGGGCGCGTTTCCAAATGTTGGTGAAGGCACACCAAACATTATTCCTGACACCGATCCTACCTTACCACCCAGCACCAATGTCCCCGGGTCACCGAGTTTTACTGACCCGATTACTTCTGGCGGTCTAACTGGCACAGCTATTCCTGGCTCTGAACGCGTGGTTCAAGTAGTAACCAATCAAGTGCGCGGAGTAAGTACGGCTGGCGGAACGGGTGCTAAATTTTACAATGCCGAAGACGGAAAATTTTACTGCCTCAATAGTTCGGGTGTAGCCGTTCCGTTGTCTGATACTGTTTTTTATAATGTGCAAAATGTAAGTTGGTCACCAACTAACAATGACTCAATTTTAGAATATCCAGATGGTTCAAATATTTATTATAATTTTGATAGTAAAGAACAAGTAACCTTACCACGCCACTGGGAAAGTTTTTCCTTTTCCCCACAAGGTGATCAAATTGTGGCTAAAAGTGTAGGCATTGCTCCAGAAAATCGTTGGTTAGTGAGTGCGGCACCCAACGGATCAACCGTAAAATTACTGGAACCAATGGGCAACAACGCCGATAAAGTTACGGTGGATTGGTCACCAAACCGCCAAGTAGTCGCTTTTTCCAAAACTGGGGCTCCGCTCGGAGATGACCGACAAGAAATTTTATTAGTCGGTCAAAACAAAGAAAATTTTAAATCTTTAGTGGTTGAAGGTCGTGGCCTACAAACTAAATGGTCAAAACAAGGCAGCAAACTTTTACATAGCGTGTATAGTTCGGCCAGTGATTTTAAACCAGAATTATGGATTGCCGATGGTACGCCTGACACAATTGGTGGTAATCGAAAATTACTTGGTGTCAAAACATGGGCCAGTAAATGTGGTATGGCTGATGAACGATTTATTTATTGTGGTGTACCGGAAACACTAGACACTGGCGCGGGTTTTGCCCCAGCAGTAGCTAATACGACCCCTGATCGTTTGTACAAAATCGATGCGGTTACCGGTCTTAAAACTGATATCCCCCTGGTTAATACACACACCATCGAGACCATTACCATTAGCGACGATGGTCGAACCTTATATTTTACTGATAAAAATAAGCCTGGAATTTTTCAAGTAAATATTTAATATGAGTACTAAAAAACTTCTGCTCGTATTAATTCCCGCCGTACTGCTGGCTAGTTTTATTTTATTTATTCAAGTACTTCGGTACGAGCCCCTTTTTCCCAAAGAATCAGAAACATCAAACCAAGAATTTGTCATTCCTATCTTAGCCGATGACCCAATTATTGGTCTTAAGCGCGCAGCCAAAACAATCATTGCATTTGAGGATTATAGTTGTGCTAGTTGTAATGAAATTGATGTCGTACTTACGCAATTAATTTCTAAATATCCCACTACCGTTAAAGTGGTGTGGAAAGGGTTACCTGTCACTCGTTTTCCGTACCCCAGCGAACCAGCCATTACTCACGGCTACTGCGCACATAAGCAAAATAAGTTTCCCGAGTTCAAGGCTTTAGCCTTTGCTAATAGCGACCAATTATCCGACGCCGTCTTAAAAAAAATCTCCACTGACATTGGTTTAGATTTAGACGATTTGGAAACATGTTTAACCAGCCCCGAAGCCACCAATCATCTTGATCAAAACAAAGGCATTGCCACGCTCTTAAACATTCAAGCTGTACCTATTTTTTTTGTAAACAACAAACAAGTTGAGCTGGTATCAACCGTGGCTGAATGGGAAAAAATCTTAGGTTTAGGTGCTACTAGCACTTATGAAAAATAATTCTTTTTCTATTTTTTTTAGCGGACTTTTTACTGTCTGGGCCTTGTTATTGTTCAATACTACAGTTCAAGCAGCCGAAGAAGTTACCTTGGAAACAACTGCTCAGGGCAGTAAACTCTACACCTACAACAGCCAATGTTCATCAGCTGCTCTCAACAAAAAGCAAGCCTTTATTATTCCCGAAGCAGTCCAATCAATTGATGAATTATATCTTTATTTCCATGGCACAGGAAACCCAGGAGCCGAACAATTTTGTTCAGGTTCTAGTTCGATTTGTGCGCAAGCAAGTGCACTCGCGCAAAAAGGAATTCGGGCGGCCACAATAATCGCACTCGGACCAAAAGCTGGTGATGAAGCCAGCGACCCGGTAATGACTAAAGCCGAATCAACCTGTTATTACACGGAAGCAAAAGCAAAAATTAACAGTGTATTACCCATTAAAGGCACTGCTCTCACCCTCATTGGACACAGTATTGGCAGCAATTCAATTCTCCATTTTTTACAAGACGGTCACACTGCCAAACGCACGGTTATTTTAGATGGGTGTTTTAAAAATCGTTGTACCAAAATTAGTGAGTTAGGTAATCATGGTCAAATTTTTCTGTATGCCACAGATTATTTAAGTAGTTATACACAAGCTTTAGCCACCAACAAAAAAGACGCGACCATTAGTTTATTAAAATTACCTGGCGATTCAGTCTCAGCGCACAACGCCGTAATTGGTTTATGTTACGCCGATCACCATACCCATGATAATTGCCAAGGTAAAGGTACTGGTCCGACAGCGGATGCCCCACCACCACTCAATCCTAATTGCCAAGACCAATTTATTAAATTAGCCTATCCTGATGCGCTTAATATTGTTAGCAGTGGTGTTAATGCGGCGTACGCTCCGTATGTGGGTAAAAATTATCCCAATGGTCAACGACCAGCTGACGCCCCACCAAACGCTGGGTTAATTTGGGTTTCCAAAGAAGCCTGTAGTGCCCAAAAGGCTGATTTGATCATTACCTATCACGGCTGGCGTAGTTTACAAAAACCAGGTGACAATGTGTATCTACAAACACCAGACCAGAAAATTTTTGATGTGTATGCGCGCGAAGCCCTTAACACTGGTAAGGTTCGTCCGTTAGTGATTGCCTCCCCCATGCACGATCAAGGACCAAACCAAAAAGTGTGGGACAAAGACGTGTACTCAATTAACACCCACATTACTAAAATTTTTAATGCCCTGAAACAAAAAGGCATCACCGTTAATTTTACTTCGGTCAGTGTCATTGGTCATAGTAACGCCAATTGCGGTGGTGGATTAGCGCGCGCGGCCGCTGAATTACAAGGATATACTTTAAAAATGTATGGCGCGGCCGATGGTACCTGTGGTGACACCGAGAGTCCACCGCCAATTAACAATCCCTTTTTTGCCAAATATAATGTTTTTGAAACAGTCAAAAAACATAATGCGATTTTATTTCATGTGCACACCAGTTATTCTGACAGTTTAGCGGCTCAAGAAATTAAAGATCAAGAACCTGGTGGCACTGACCCAAGCGCCATTAATAAGGCTCAATACAAAAGTATGTGGCGCAGTACTAGTAATAAACTATTTACCTACGCCCTCACCCCTGGTGGCGATCACAACCATACCTACGCTCCAAAATATTTATTACAAGAAGCTCTTCCTCGATTTTTTTCTACCACAGACACTCCCACTGCTGGCCCCACTGGTCCAGTTACGCCTGGTGCCGGAGCAATCAGCACTGCACTCAGTGATATTACTAAATTTCGCCCTCTATCTACCGAAGAATTACGCGCTTTAATTCAAACCCCATTTC
>DALYDF010000011.1:0-3025 GCA_031973355.1 Candidatus Magasanikiibacteriota bacterium | reverse complement strand
GGTGAAGATGTATATTTATCAATTCCATTTTTAGGCGAATACACTGCGGCAATATATAAATATTTAGTAATTATCGTCGGTATTTTAAGTGTCGCCCGAATTATTCAAGGTGGTTTTGTAATTTCTATTCCTGATGGCAGCGGTACCACACACAGCACAGGCAAACAAATGATTGTTCAAGCGGTTACGGGATTAATTGTGTCCACTACTTCCTACTTAATTTTGTACACGATTAATCCCAAATTAGTGCAGTTTGAAAATTTAAAAATTAAATATAGTGTTGGTCAAAATATTACCCAACCAAGTGAAGAAGCCGATGCAGGCCCTGCCGAATCAAGTAATTTCGAAAGTGGTATTAAAGTTACGGAAAAACTCACCGCCACCCACCAAGTGACCAATGCAATGTTCAAAAAAGACCGTATCAATACTATTGATGTTGATGGGTGGCAAATTTGGAGTAATTTTACTGATGCCCAAAAACAAGAGGTACTCCCCCATTTATTTAAACAAATTGCCGTGTGCGGTGAAGAAAACTCTTGGGTAACCATTACCGATGTACCTGGTTGGAATAATCATAAAATTCATGCTCAAGCCCTCCCCCAATTACGCAAAGCCGTCCAGCTGGCCACAGACTTAGGTTTTAAAGTCTATCCAGGCGGAACAATTCGTACCACGGAAAGTTTAGTTAAACTATGGAACACCGGTGTCGTAGCTCGTTACCAAACCAAAACTTCAGGATGGCAAAAAAATCAAGGTAAAATTAGTTTACCCACCTGTACTTCACCACACATGACGGGCGGGGCAATTGATGTAAACCTCATTCACAACACTACTAAAAAGGGAGTTAAGGCCGAAGATTCCTTCAAAATTACCCCTGAAAATTATAACACCAAATTTTTAGGCGATCCGTATAAAATTATTCTAGAATACATTTTCAACCAAGCCGGTTTCGTACGACTTTGTACTGAACATTGGCACTTTGAATATGGCGTAACTATTCGCTACAAAGAATGGGACAAAAAATCTCGCTGCTGGGCCTATGGTAATAGTTATGATCAACCAATCCCCGAGGCAATGAAACAACAAGTAAACCAAATTGTGGGCAAGCCAATTTTATAGCGTATGATATCTTTTACTAATAAACTAGTATTCTTTGCCCTCACTTTGTTTGGCACTGTTTTTTGGAGCCACCACACTCGGGCAGTAGAAAATAAAGTAGCCATTATTGGTTCATCCTCTTTTGCGCAATTTTGTGCGAATAATTGGGATAACAAATTAAACGAAACATTATCTGGTTATACATTTACTTGTTTTGCTAAATCCGGAACTACCGCTGAATATTTTTTAGAGCAATTTGAAAGCAAAGTAAAGGGTAATAACTATTCAACGGTAATCGTCTACGGCGGCTTAAATGGATTAGACAATGTTGGTGGTTTAAAAAAAACTCAAACTAATTTACAATCTCTATTTTCTCAAGCAGAAACTGAAGGTATTAAAGTAATTGCCGTCACTGCCCAACCATTTAAAGGTTACAAAACCTGGACAGAAATTTGGGGTAAAAATATTATCACCAATAATGCCTGGTTAAAAACCAAGCCCAATGGTGTCGACATCGTACTCGATACCTATTCTGTATACGATAAAAATAATGATCAAGCCGCTGACCCTACTTACGCTGGTCCCGATAAATTACATGTCAACAAAGCTGGTCAAGCCGCGCTCTACGCCATGATTGCTAATCAAGGCTTTGGCTTAAATATCGACACACCAGCGACCACGGATAATTCTGGTAATCCGATTGATGGCACAGGAATGGTGAGTGATGTCGGCGCCGCTTATGATGCCACCCCACTCAACAATGAAGAATTAATTAAATTCATGCAATTGCCGTACCCGCGCATTCGCATTCCGGGTTTAGAATTTTCGGCCATTGATCCTAATGATATTATTACCAGTGAAGACGGTACCAAACGTCTATCAGTTCCTTTTTTGGCTGAGTATTTGGCTGCTTCGTATAAATATTTAATTGTAATCATGGGTATTTTTGGGGTCAGTCGCTTAATTTTAGCTGGCTTTTTATGGTCAATGCCCAGCGCCGATAGTGCTCCAAAAGAACAAGCCAAAAAAATGATTGTCGGAGCAGTCAGTGGTATTGCGCTCGCGGTTGGTTCGTACACTATTTTATATACCGTTAATCCCAATTTAGTTTCCTTTAAAAAACTCGATTTACCGCTGGTAATTGGTGATAACAACCTTCATTTTATCTCAAACGATACCTACCAAGCCGTTACTGGTGGAGCGCCAATTTCCAAAGAAGAAGCCGCAATTTTAGCGGTCAGTAAAGCAGCTGAAGCTGGGATTGATGATGTGTGTTTAGTTTCCACATTAGTAAAAATGGAATCAGGCGGCAATCCAAATGCGATTGGTCATGATGAAAATTCTACTGCTAACAAGGTAGTTGGTAGTCGTAAAAATTTTCTTATTAGCGGCCTTACCTATTTAGGTAAAACTTTTAATAAAATTCCTGAAACTGAATTTAACCACAGTAAGCATAATAAAATAAAAAATTTTAATGATGATGAATTTACTAATACTCCACCAGACTACGGTTTGGATTGGCGCTTTGGTCACGGCTTTGGTATTTCCCAAACCACCTTACAGCCGGATTATCATTGTAATGGTCAACGCGGAATTACGATGAGTGGACGTTGCTTTACGATTCCTGATTTGTTAAGTCCGGCAGCCAATGTTGAAGCAATGATCGCTCATTTAATTACTGATATTAAAGTAGCTGAAAAAAGAGGCTTTGATGGTACCCAAAAAGTTAAAGCCATCTTCTATGCCTACAATGCTGGCGCCGGTGCCGCCAGCTCCGCTAGTGTAGAAAAAATCAACAACTTGAGCTATGTACAAAAAGCCATAAGTCTGTATAATCAATGCAATCAAAGTACTAACACTTCTGGTGATGCCCAAGAATAACCCCCTCTACGAATGTTCACACTGTGGCGCCCAATACCAAAAATGG
>DALYDF010000010.1:9770-29084 GCA_031973355.1 Candidatus Magasanikiibacteriota bacterium | reverse complement strand
CGCGGGTTATTTCATTGGTTCAATACGTCAGATGAATTATTAGTTGATGAAATTTTAACCAAAGTTGGTATTAGTAATTTAGCCTCACGACCGCTGGATGCCTTATCGGGTGGCCAGCGCCAACGAGTATTTATTGCGCGTGCTTTAGTTGGATCACCACGATTATTAATTTTAGATGAGCCAACCGTAGGGGTGGATAGTGATGCTGAAGCTAAAGTAGATGAATTATTAGCCATGCTCAATACTCAAGATAAAATGACCATTATTATGGTTTCACATGATGTTGACGCGGTATTGGCACAAGTAAAACATGTGTTGTGTGTAAGTAAAACCGTTATGTGTCACGCGCCGAGTAAACAGTTTGATAAGAACCAGTATTTCCAAGATATTTATGGGACAAAAAATCAAACGGTTAGTCATGAGCATTCCTAAATTAGTGGGGGTGTTACTGGTAGTTGGCACGCTGATTATTCCTCGTGTGGTTTGGGGTGCTGAAGAAATGGCGCGTGATTACTATTACCGAGGTCAAGTAGTACGTGTTGCTGAAAATGAACAGAGTGAAGAATTATCCGAAGCGCTTTTGACACAAACCGTTATTGTTAAAATAGTGAGTGGAACAGAAAAAAATCAAGAAGTTACGGTTGAGTATCAAATTCGTGGAGATAATCCTGCGGAAAAACAGCTGGCAGTGGGTGATCGCGTGGTAATTAATAAAAATGTTTTACCCGATAATACCACCCACTACTATGTTACTGAACCGTTTCGGTTGCCTATTTTAGCTGGATTAGGTTTCTTGTTTTTTGTACTCACCATAATTATTGCTGGGCGTCGTGGATTCTTTGCGTTTTTAGGATTAGCCAGCACGCTGTTGATTATTGCATTTTATATCATTCCGCAAATTAGTCAGGGCGCAAGTCCGTTTATTGTTTCATTAATTGGGGCCGCCTTAATTGCGAGTATTTCTTTAGCATTAGGACATGGATTTCATAAAAATACGGCTCTGGCTTTGGTTAGTATTGTTATTACGATTGCCCTCGCTTTGGGGTTATCAATGATTTTTGTGAGTGCGGCTCGTCTGTTTGGATTAGGCAGTGAAGAGGCTTATTATTTACAATTTGGATTAGAACATACAATTAATTTGCGTGGCCTCTTATTAGGAGGTATTATTATTGGTGTTCTCGGTGTATTGGATGATGTGACGACGGCTCAGGTGGCAGCGGTTTCTGAATTACACGCTGCTTCAGAAAAAATTAGTGCCAAGGAATTATATGTTCGGGCCATGCGCATTGGTCGGGAACATATTGTGGCCGTGGTTAATACCTTAGTGTTAGCCTATGTCGGGGCAGCGTTTCCTTTGGTGTTAATGTTTCAAACCTTTACTACGCCGTGGTGGGTTACACTCAATACGGAATTAATTAGTGAAGAAGTGCTGCGTACTTTAATTGGAAGTATTGCGTTAGTGGCGGCCGTACCAATCACGACTCTGTTGGCAGTTTGGTTTTATCATCGTCGGAGTAGCTAATATATGTTTGAATTTCTTGCCTTTGGTTTCATGCAGCGGGCCTTACTAGCCGGTTTAGTGATTGCGATAATTGCTCCAGTGATTGGAACATTTTTAGTGGTACGTCGCTATGCATATTTGGCGGATACCTTAGCCCATGTGTCTTTGGTGGGGGTAGCCTTGGGTCTGATTGCCAATATTAACCCTATTTTTTCGGCTTTGGGAGTAGCCGTAGTCGCGGCGTGGGGAATTGAGCGGTTGCGTACCAGTCGGCGTTTGTTTGGAGAATCTATCCTCGCCATTTTTTTATCAGGTTCTTTGGCTGTGGCGCTGTTATTAATGGGTGCAGTGAAACGGTTTAACCAAGATTTGTTTAGTTATTTATTTGGCAGTATTACCACTGTTTCGAGTACTGATGTGTGGTTAATTGCCGGTTTAGGCGCCGTTGGATTATTAGGAATTATTGTCTTATACAAAGAATTATTTTTGGTTTCCTTAAATGAAGATTTGGCTCAGGCTGAAGGGGTTAATGTTAATCGGTTTAATTTATTCATGATTATTTTAGCTGCCTTGACGATTGCTGTGGCCATGCGAATTGTAGGTGTATTACTTATTGGCGCCCTCATGGTTATTCCGGTTACCGCGGCAATTCAATTTAAAGCGAGTTTTAAAAATACACTCATTGGGGCAATGTTATTTTCAGTGATTGCCACACTAACGGGTTTAATAGTATCCTATTATTTGGATTTACCAAGTGGGGCCGCCATTGTGGTGGTGGCCATCTTTGAATTAATTTTGGCCGTGGTTTTAAATCGGAAATATGTATGATTACTAAACATGAAGTGGTGGCCAAACAGGCTGAATTAGCACAGGCATTGAGAAGTCAGATGGTAGGGTATGTGGCAGCCGCCTTGAGTTTAGTGGCTGGTTTAGCCTGGAATGACGCCATTAAAATGTTGATTGAATATTTTTTTCCAATTGGGCAAAATACTATTCAAGCCAAATTTGTTTACGCTGGTTTATTGACGATTCTGGTAGGAACAGTTTCCTTTGTTTTATTAAAGTGGAGTACTAAAAAAGAATAATTACGGTATGCATTTCTTACTACATCGGGTCACGAAACAAAAATATTTTTTAGTAGCCGCAGTTGTTCTTGTTTTTGGTTTGGGAATTTGCGTATATCGATATTATTTTGATACCCAGGTAGGTCAGGTACCTACGGTTGGTTCTATGCCTGACGCGCAGTATGGTAGTGCGGGTGAAGTTGTTAGTGAAGAAAATGTACCGACTGAAGTGCCGACGGTGGCGATTGGTCCGGCTACACCTCTTGGACAAATTTTGTTAACCTATGATAATGAAAAAATTGTGTTTAGTGGTTTGGCTGTAGGAACAATGTTTTTTGAAGGTAGTTTTCCGGTTCAGTTGGCTGACAAAAATGGTTTGATTGTTGCTTCGGGGATTGCGCAGGCTGATGGTGAATGGATGACCACATCCTCGGTTCCTTTTACTGCAGTGTTACAATCAGAACAACCAATATCTGCGCCTTTAACCGGTGTGTTAATTTTAAAAAGAGATAATCCATCAGGATTACCAGAACATGATATTACGGTTACTTTTCCAGCGATTTTAGAAAATAAATAAATATATGCTTGATGATGCAATTATTGGTTTTACTGATCAATGTCTGTACGAACCAAGTATAGAAGGAGTTTTTCGCACTACCGCGGCTACTCGTTTTTTAATTGTTGGCATGGGTGGCTCACATTTGGCGGCGGACATTGTTCAAAAAGCTCGACCTGATGTGGCGATTCGAATTCATTCGGATTATGATGTACCGCCATTGTCGGCCGCTGAACAAGCGGAAACATTAGTAATTTTATCTTCATATTCAGGCAATACTGAAGAAGTTTTATCAGCTGCTGAACGTGGATTGGAACAGGGTCTAACTATGGGGGTAATTGCGGTGGGAGGGAAATTAATTGAATTTGCTCGTGCTCACCAGTTGCCATACATTCAATTACCAAAAACCGGCATTCAGCCGCGCTCTGCTTTGGGTTTTAGTGTGCGCGCCTTGCAAAAAATGATGGGATTGGAAACGGATTTGCAAACTACGCGCGCCTTAGCCACAACCTTACAGTGGTCAGTGGCTAGGACAATTGGTGAGTCATTAGCGACCCAATTGTATAACACTGTGCCGATTATTTATACCAGCACGGCGTACGCGCCAATTGGGTATAATTGGAAAATCAAATTTAATGAAAATGTTAAGATTCCGGCTTTCTGTAATCAAGTGCCAGAATTAAATCATAATGAAATGAATGGGTTTGATGTGGTGGATTCCACGCGTGGCTTGATGACTGGGTTTACCTTTATCTTTCTACAAGCCGCAACCGATCACCCTCATAATAAAAAACGCTTTACTGCTTTGCGAAAATTATACGAAGCCCGAAATTTGCGCGTGCTTACGGTGGAAATTACTGGTGAAAATTTCTATGAACAAGTTTTTAGTTCATTGTTAATTGCGGATTGGGTCACGGTTCATTTAGCACAGTATTACGGTCAAGATGCGGAACAAGTGCCAATGGTTGAAGAATTTAAAAAAATAATTGCAGGATAAGTAAAATTTGGGTACAATGGTTTCAGTTGTATATTTACTATGAAATATTTTGTTGCAATTTTAGCCGTTGCCATCGGCGCGTTAATGGTCATTAAAACTGAATGGTTTTTAGAAAATTTTGGAAAGAGTGATTGGGCTGAAGCCAAGCTTGGTGGCGGTGGCAGTCGCTTGATGTATAAGTTAATTGGCTTGGCCGCAATAATTTTAGCGTTATTGGGAGTAACCGGAGCGCTTGGTGAAATTATTCTCAGTATTTTTGGCGGAATTTTTGGTGGCCCTCGAACATAATTGTATGAATTCTACAACGAGCGTGACCGTAAATGTGGTTGACTTGTTTGCGCGCGCGCAACTTTCGGCAGGCATGCACATTGCTGATTTCGGTGCAGGTCGCACGGGCCACATTGTTTTTCCGGCTGCTAAAATGATTGGTGAACACGGTGTGGTGTATGCGGTTGATATTCTACCGGATGTTTTAGCGGAAATAAAAAAACGCGCTGACCTGGCATCGTTGTTGCAAATTAAACCCGTGTGGGCCGATATTGAATCACCGCAGGCAGTAGCTATTCCTGGTCAATCACTAGATGCAGTTTTTTTGGTAAATATTTTGCACACTACTGTGAAACCAAAAACTATATTAACCGAAGCCGATCGTTTGCTAAAAAATAAAGGCCGCTTAATTATTGTTGATTGGTCAACGGCGTTGGGAATAATGACTCCCAAAAAAGGTGAATTTTTAGATTTTGAACAGATTATTAGTTGGGCACGCGAACAACATTACGCCATTCAGGAAGATTTTTCGGTTAGTAATTATACCCGTGGTTTAATTTTATTTAAACATGCGTAGATAATCATCTAAAGGAGGGGGTATGAAGACTTTTAAACAAACCCTAGGTCAGTGGGGTGAAGATTTGGCTGCACACTGGTTAGTAAAAAATGGGTATATAATTATTGCACAAAATTACTCGGCCCCACCGGGAGAAATTGATATTGTTGCTAAAAAAAATGAAGTGCTATCCTTTATTGAAGTAAAAACGAGAAGTGGGTATCCGGGTAGTGCCGAGCGGGCTGTCGGTTTTTTGAAACAAGATCATTTGACCCGAGCCGCCAAATATTATTGCCGCCAGTGGAATATTGATACGATGCATACAGCCATTATGTTCGAGCAGATAAGTATTTATTGTTCAAAGAAAGATGCTGCCGCCAAAATTACTAAATATATCTTGCCGGTGGGCATGAGTTTGTCTGCTCCCTATCACCGTTCTCGCCGATTTTAACGATGCTTGACAAAACCTGCCGTGCTTGCTAAACTGAGGTTAATAAGGTAGCTTTCGGCTGCCTTATTTTAATGAGTAATTATTTCTTATTTATGTCAGATATTACAAAAGCAATTCAATTGCTCTGTGAAGATAAAGGGTTGGAATATGTAACCGTGCTTGAAGCCCTAGAACAGGCTTTGGCAGCGGCGTATCGCAAAGATTTTGGTAATCGTCAACAAAATGTTCAGGTTAAATACGATCCAGAAACAGGTGATATGGAAGTGTGGGACGAAAAATTAGTGGTAGCCGATGTCCCGGCTGAAGAATTGGAACGAGCGCAAATAGAATTGGCTGAACGCCGTGAAGCTGCCCGCAAAGAACAACGTGAATTAAGTGAAGAAGAGGTTGCTGATTTGGCTCGCTTTAATCCAAAAAGTGAAATTATGGTCACTGAGGCAAAAGCAGTTAAAGCTGATGCCAATATTGGTGAAACATTAATTATTCCTTTGTCAGTACCTGGTGATTTTGGTCGCATGGCTGCTCAAACTGCCAAACAAGTGATTATTCAAAAATTGCGTGAAGCAGAACGCGGGGCAGTAATGGAAGATTTTAAAAAACAGCAAGGTACGATTGTGTTTGGTTTTGTACAACGCTTTGATAAAAGTGGTGCCTTAATTGTGGACTTAGGAAAAGTAACCGGTTTGGTTCCAGCCAGTGAACAAATTCGTCGTGAACACTATAAATTAGGCGCACGGCTTAAATTTTATGTTGCTTCAGTAGACATGGGTGTGCGCGGTCCAGAAATTATTTTATCTCGTGCCGATAAACGCATGGTGCAAATTATTTTTGAACAAGAAATTCCGGAAGTTGGCAATGGTGATGTAGTAATTAAAGCGATTGCTCGAGATGCCGGTAATCGTTCAAAAGTAGCGGTAATGACTGATGATGATGGGGTTGACCCAATTGGCGCTTGTATTGGTCAACGTGGTAGTCGGATTACCACAATTATTGAAGAATTGGGTGGTGAAAAAGTAGATGTGATTCAATATAACGATGATGCAATTGGATTTATTAAACAAGCCCTTTCTCCGGCTAAAGTTGCAGAAGTGCGGTTAAACGAAAAAACCCGTGAGGCGGTTGCTTCAGTGGTGTCTGATCAATTTTCATTAGCGATCGGCCGTGATGGTCAAAACGTACGTTTGGCAAGTGAATTAACTGATTGGAAAATTACGGTTGAAGATTTAGGTGGTGGTGAAAAAACTGAAGAGACTGAAGAGAGTGCTGAAACGGGCGCCGAAACTTCTGACGAAACAGAATCATCAGCTACTTAATTTTATACCCTATGAAAGCCCTGTTTACCACTATTCTCTATCAACCACTCATCAATTTATTTGTTGGATTATACGGACTGATTCCAGATTTAGGGGTAATTATTTTACTGGTGACCATTATTTCTAAAATCGCCTTGTATCCATTGACTACCAAATCTATTCGAGCACAACGGGTTTTATCTGAGTTACAACCAAAACTTGAAGCGCTAAAAAAAGAGTTTAAAGATGATCAACAAAAGTTGGCGACCGAAACAATGAAAATGTATCGTGAGCACAAAATTAATCCGTTGAGTTCATGTTTACCACTTTTGATCCAATTGCCGATTTTCATTGCCTTGTATTATGTGTTGCAAGCAGTGATTAAGTCAGACCAATTGAATTTATTGTATTCGTTTGTACCAAATCCAGGGACAATCAAAACCGTTACGTTAGGATTTTTAGATCTACATAAGCCAAGTATTGTCTTAGCCGTGCTTGCTGGCGCTTCACAGTATTGGCAAGCAAAAACAATGATTGCTAAACAGCCTAAACCAGCCGGTGATGGTAGTTCAGCTGAATCAATGAGTGCGATGATGAATAAACAAATGTTGTATTTCATGCCAGTATTAACAGTGATTATTGGTTGGACCTTACCAGCCGGGCTAACCCTCTACTGGTTCTTTTCAACAATTCTAACCGTATTCCAACAAATGTATGTGTTGCGACATGATGCGGGTAGCCGCACTGCCGGAATAGTAGAAGGTAAAATCGTTTCATAATATGCGTCTTACCCAAACAATGCTGCACCGCTTGGTGGTAAAAACTGTCTCGGGCACAGTTTTGGGGAAAATAAAAAATTTTGAAATGGAGTGTGAGGAGCAGGTAATTACGCATTATACGGTAGTTTCATCACTACTTCGTTCTAAACAGTATTTAGTTAACCGCAATCAAGTGCGATCAATTACCCTGACTGAAATGGTAGTGGATGATGCTGTGGCGCGACAAATGCGCCCCGGGCGCCGGCGCTTGCTGCCTCGAACTGAATCACTGGCACCGCTCGTATAAGAGTAAATAAAAGGACCAACCGGTCCTTTTATTTTTTTGGATTGTTCAGTACACTGGGAGGGTATGCAGGTTACTTTGCAAAATTCTATTCTTATTACTTTGGCCTACTTTGATCAGTTTTCACATCCACTGACTGGGCCAGAGTTGTATCGTGCTCTTTGGCAACCACCAACTACTTCGTGGTTAGAGTTTTTAGATACTCTGAAAATCCTCGTGAGTGAAAAGAAAATTGTTCAGGAGCAGTCTTTTTATTTTTTACCCACTAACCAGAAAGTGGTAGTGATGCGAGCAGCCAATTTTTTAGTGCGTGAAAAAAAATTACGATTAGCTCGACGATTAGCTCGATGGTTGGCGCTCGTGCCGTTTATTCAAGGGGTTTTTGTGTGTAATACGGTAGCGGCTGGATGGCCAAAAGAAAACAGTGATATTGATTTGTTAGTGATAATAAAACCTGGTCGTCTGTGGTTTACCCGAGCAGTTTTTACGTTGGTAACGAGCCTACTTAATCGTCGTCGACACGGTACCGCTATTGCGGATCATTTATGTTTAAGTTTTTATGTGACAGCGCCAGCTTTTAATTTACAAACTATCCGAATTGCGGCGCCAGATATTTATTTAGTATTTTGGCTACAAACATTAGTTCCGCTGTATGTGGAAGACGACGTATTGTCTGAATTTTTAACCAGTAATGCCTGGATAAAAGAGTACACGCCACAGGCAGAAACTAAGCCTCGATTTCAAAACATGAGTGTTCCAAATGGAATCGCTATAAAGATTAAAAAAAATATCGAACGAGTATTGGGACAGCGATTTGGTAATTGGTTAGAAAAAAAAGCCAAACAATATCAATTGGTTCGGATAGAAAAAAAACCACATCAGCCTCCGCCACAGGTGGTAATTTCCGATACCATGCTTAAATTTCATGAGGCAGATCGGCGTGAGCAGTATCAAACTGCGTGGATTAAAAAGTGTCAATCACTTGGTTTATGATGCAGAATTTTTTACAAAAATGTATTTACTGGGGTTTTATTGTTTGGTTATTATTGTGGCCTTGGCAAACAATACTTATTATTCGACAGGTTGAAAAACATGGTTCGTTATGGTCGGCTGGTGCTCTGGGCCTACCACTCATGGCCGCACTTATCGGTGGTATTATTGGACTGGTGTTGTGGCAAAAAAAGATTATTTTTAATCCAAAAATAATTAGTGTACTTTTCGTCGGCGGTTTTTTAATTTGGCGAGCACCCGATTCACTGATTAGCCTGCAATTGGGTTTGTTCTGGTGTTTAGGAGTAGGGGTGGTATATCTCTCAACTCAACAGACATTAAGTCAAAAAATGTGGTTTACCTGTCTTTTGGTAGGTGCCTGTCTTCCGATTGTTTTTGGTCTAGGTCAATTTTTTTTACAAAGCAGTGGTAATTCTACTGCGCTTGGCGTATCAGCAATACCAAGTTATTTGCCAGGTGCGCCGGTGATTGTGGGTGATGGAGCGCGTTGGTTACGAGCCAGCGGACCATTTCCGCACCCAAATATTTTTGCTGGGTATTGTGTAATGATTCTGGCCGCAATTTGTTTGGCGAGTAAAAAAAATATACTTACCACGACTAGCGAGCAATGGGGTTTGCGCTTACTGGCCATACTAACTTCTGCGGCGCTACTCACATCATTTAGCCGTTCCGGAATTTTGAGTTTAGGTTGTTTACTGGGCTGGGAATTATGGCAAATAACTAAAAACACGCGGTTTGAAACAAAAATTATTCTTTTCAGCATTCTCATCACTACTTCGGTGGGGATTGGTTTGTTGGGGCCAGTGTATTGGAGTCGGTTTACGGCAGTGGGGACGGTACCGCAAGAATTAACTGCGATTACTGAACGAGTAGTGGGAATGGCTGAGGCCTGGATACTGTGGAAACAAAACTGGTTGTTTGGAGTTGGTCCGGGAAATTATACGGTTGGATTAGCGGAATTATTTCCCTCTCTTAAGGGATATGAGTTGCAACCAGTACATAGTGTGGGATTACTATTTTTAGTTGAGTGGGGGGTGATTGGATTAATCTTGGTAGGGTGGTTTTTGCGGTGGGCATACCAACAGGGTTTTTTGACGAAGTATACCGTGGGTCAGGGGCTATGGTTGTTACCATTCCTACTGTTTGACCACTTTTTGTATGATATTTGGAGCGGAATTATTATAGGGGCTATCCACATTTCATCCACTTTCTATCCACACCTTGGCTTAACCAAGCCAAAAAAATGATTTAGTTATCCTCATTGACCAAACCGCTAAACCCCCCTATAATGACCTGGCACTTGAAGTTACAATCTATACCTAGCTTTGGCACGGCTCATCCATTCGCCACAAAAAGCTCAAATACTGACAGGCATTTTGAGCTTGAATACGGTCGACGGATGGGCTCTGCGAGGGCTAGGTTTTTTTGTACTAAATTGGGTAGAGTGATAATACTCATTAATTATTTTTTAGTATGAACATCAAACCACTCGGTGACCACATTGTGGTCAAATTAGTTAAGGAGGAAGAAGTAACAGCGTCTGGTTTATTTTTACCAGATACTATGGATAAAGAAAAAAAAGCCGAAGGTGAGGTAATTGCTGTTGGTCCGGGTAAAATGCTAGAAAGCGGTACTCGTGCAGCCATGGAATTAAAAGTTGGTGATCGCATTCTAATTAAAAAATGGGGTGGTGATGAAGTGGAAGTAGATAAACAAGAATATAAAATTGTCAGCCAAGATGATGTACTCGCAATTTTAGAAAAATAATTTTAATACCAAATACATATGGCCAAACAAATTATTTTTGATAACGAAGCCCGGGCGGCTTTGGTGCGCGGCGTAGACATGCTCGCCAATACGGTGAAAGTTACCTTGGGTCCAAAAGGACGCAATGTAGTTTTGGATCGTGGCTATGGTGCGCCAATTATTACCAAAGACGGCGTAACCGTGGCTAAAGAAATTGAATTAGAAAATAAAATTGAAAATATCGGTGTTGAATTGGTGAAAGAAGTGGCTAGTAAAACCAATGATATTGTGGGTGATGGTACCACTACCGCCACCGTGCTGGCTCAAGCGATTGTTAAAGAAGGGATGAAAAATGTTACGGCTGGAGCAAATCCAATTGCCTTGAATCGTGGTTTGCACAAAGCCTCAGCCGCAATTATCAAAATGTTGCGTGAAGAAATTGCTAAACCAGTGGAAGGCAATGAAATTGCCCAAGTCGCCGCTATTTCGGCTAATGATCAAGAGATTGGCGAAAAAATTGCGGCGGCCATGAAAGAAGTTGGTGAAAATGGCGTAATTACGGTAGAGGAATCACCGTCTTTTGGCATGGAAATTGAAACGGTTAAGGGGATGCGATTTGATAAAGGGTATGTGTCGGCCTACATGGTAACCAATGCCGAACGCATGGAAGTAGAATATCAAGATCCCTTGATTTTAATTACTGATAAAAAGATTTCTTCAGTTGAAGATATTTTACCGCTTTTGGAAAAAGTGGCGCAATCTGGTCGCAAAGAATTGGTAATTATTGCCGAAGATGTTGATGGCCAAGCGTTATCTACTTTAGTTTTGAATAAACTCCGCGGCTCATTTAATGCTTTGGCGGTAAAAGCGCCGGGCTTTGGTGATCGTCGCAAAGAAATGTTACAAGATATTGCCGTACTTACTGGCGGTAAAGTAATTACTGCTGACATTGGTCTTAAACTTGATTCTGTTACTTTAGAAGATTTGGGTCGCGCTCGTAAAATTATTGCTACCAAAGAATACACCACGATTGTGGAAGGTAAGGGTGCAGAAAGCGCTGTCAAAGATCGGGTTGCCCAAATTAAAAAATTAATGGAAAATACGGATTCTGAATTTGACCGTGAAAAATTACAAGAACGCTTAGCCAAGTTGGCTGGTGGAGTAGCGGTCATTCGAGTTGGTGCGGCCACGGAAACCGAAATGAAAGAAATTAAACACCGCATTGAAGACGCCGTGGGTGCTACTAAAGCGGCCGTAGAAGAAGGTGTGGTGGCTGGTGGGGGAGTCGCACTTGTTCGCGCAGTAAAAGCGCTCGATACTTTAGAATTAATTGATCCAGAAGAACGCGTGGCCGTTGCTATTTTGCGTCGTGCGTTAGAAGAACCTTTGCGTGTGATTGCTAAAAACGCTGGGTTTGAACCAGCCGTAGTGGCTGATGAAGTCAAAAAAGGTTCTGGTAATTATGGGTTCAATGCGGCGACTGGTGAATATGTAGATATGATTAAAGCTGGAATTGTTGACCCGGCCAAAGTTACGCGTACTGCTTTAGAAAACGCCGTTTCTATTGCTGGTATTTTCTTAACGACTGAAGCAGTGGTTACTGACCTACCAAAAAAAGATGAACCAATGCCACCAATGGGTGGAGGCATGGGCGGTGGTATGGGAATGATGTAATCTTAAAATGCAGAATAAAAAGCCTGGTTTTCCCAGGCTTTTTATGTTAAAGTGGGTGTAATTAATCCATTTTAGGTAAAATGTTTACTGCCGGTAAGAAACTAATTGGTTTTGAATAGTGAATATGGTTGAAGAGTTGGAACAATTAAAAAATAAAATCACTGAAACTATTCGAGTTTTAGATATTTCCGCTAAGCGCGCAGAGATGGCTGGTTTGGAAGTGCAAATGCAGGCGCCTGATTTTTGGTCTGATCCAGCCAAAGCGGGGAGCGTAGGACGGAATTTTGAAGCGCTCAAAGAAGAAGTGGAGGGTTGGGAAAAATTGGAAAATAATGTTAATGAACTTCTATTGTTAAGTGAAGATCTGACGAAAAATCCTGACGCGGAAATGACTGAAGAAATAGAAAAACAATTTCAAGAATTGAACAAAGAATTTACTCGCCGCGAATTTTACATTTTATTTTCGGGTAAACATGATGCCAAAAACGCGATTGTCTCTTTTCACGCGGGTTCGGGTGGCACAGAAGCACAGGATTGGACCGAAATATTAATTCGAATGATTTTGCGTTACAGTGAAAATAAAGGCTGGAAAGCGGAATTACTAGAAGAAACGCGCGGTCAAGAAGCGGGAATAAAATCGGCCATGTTCCGCATTAGTGGCCGATACGCGTATGGCCAATTACAGTCTGAACATGGCACCCACCGTCTGGTGCGCATTTCACCCTTTGACGCTGAATCAATGCGCCATACTTCGTTTGCACTCATTGAAGTAATTCCCGAAATTGCCAGTACTGATTTTGTCATTGATCCCAAAGATTTGCGGATTGATACCTTTATGGCCGGGGGCAAGGGTGGGCAATCAGTGAATACGACTTATTCGGCAGTGCGCATTGTGCATGTACCTACTAACACTGTGGTGCAGTGTCAAAATGAACGGTCACAACAGCAAAATAAAGAAGTGGCCATGACGATTCTGGCTGGCAAGCTCCAAAAAATGCAAGAAGAAAAAGAAGCCATCGAACGAGCTGGTTTGCGCGGTGAATTTAAAAGTCCGGAATGGGGGAGTCAAATTCGGTCCTATGTGCTTCACCCTTACCATATGGTCAAAGATTTGCGCACACGTTATGAAACGACCGATACTGATCGAGTTTTAAATGGAGAAATTGCTGATTTTGTTGAAATGTATTTGCGGTGGGTGGCCGAGGGTCGTCCTGACCGAAAATCTGCGGAAAATGAAGAATAAATCAGAAAAAATTCATTGACTTTTGATTTAAAATCATCTATAATAAGCAAATATTTATAATAAAAATATGAGTAAAATTATCAGTACTATAGTTTTAGCCATTATATTGTTAAGTCCAGTTGCCACTTTGGCCGCCACACCAACCGCTGCCCAAATTATTCGAGCTGAATTTAAGAACCAGTCTACCACTAATACCGCTGAACGGGTAAACATGGTGGTCGATGTTAATTATTCTCGAACATACGCTGATAAAAAAAAGCCAGCTGAAAGCGTACTCCTTAAGGTACGCAATACAACGGAAAATTTTCCAATTAATGATACGCTCAGTAATCTAGCTGTAAATTATTCGGTTCCACAAATACTGGTTAAAGCTGAAGGTGAAACCTTAGTTGATTCTAAAGATGCTTTTTCTTTGGATGTTCGGGTTTTTATTGAAGAAAAAGTTGTGTATGTGCGTTTAAATCAATTAGATCCAAAGGCTGTAGAGTTGCTGTCGTCTTTGGGGATTAAAACTGAATCAGTCATGGGTCAATGGGTGCGAATTTCATTGAATGATTTATTGGAAACTGAAATAGGTAAAGAATTAGGTGGTGGTGAATTGGATGCTTTGATTCAAACCAATACGCTTTCAAATGAAAAAATGGTGCGTAAATTGCGAGCTTGGTATGTTGTAAATGAACTTAAATTAGGTTCACCTCTAACCATTGTTAGTAGTGGTAAAATCACTAAAAATACCGTTGGCCAAAAAGTTCAAACAGTACGCGTGACTCTAAACCCAAAGTGGTATCCAGCGATTGAAAAATTAATGATTGAATTATACAAAGAAGATAATAGCGAGGCTACCCCAGCTGAACTTAAAAGATTACAAGTTGATATTAAAGACGGTATTGCTCTGGCAAAAAAAGCCTTAGCTAAAACAACGTTAGAAGTGAATGTAAATTTAACCACTGCCAAAGTAACTGGGTTCAATGTTAAATATAAACAAGTTGAAACCAAATATCGGTATGTTGGCTCTGAAAATGCTAAAGGTAAGTACACTGAAAAGAAAGTTGCCAATGGTAAAGAAACCGTTGGTGTTCAAGTTAGTTTAAATTTTGAGCCAGGCAGTGGCCTAGCTTTACAAACACCTGAGCAAAGTTTGGATGTTATGAAAGTTTGGGACATGGTTTATACCAAACCTGAACCGATTCTAATTGATGAAGAATGTGATATCACTGAACATGTTGGTGATGACGCTGGAGTTAAGGCTGATGATTATTGTGCCAATATGGTACCTGATTCATTGTAAAGTTCAAACTCTCAACAATTAAGAAGCTCCCGCAAAAGGGCTTCTTTTTTTGAGGGTAAATTGCTATGATAGAGGAATATGAAACTCTCTTGGAGTCACAAACTATTTTTTTGGACTAACCGTTGGGTGGGTCGGTGGCCAGCTTATGACGCGTGGGTTAAATTTTGGGCAGAATCAGCTGTTTTTTTATTAAGTTTGGTTGTTTTAGCTCAGTATCTTCGAGTCAGTCAAAACTGGGCAGATTTGGCTAGATTATTGGCAGTAACTGGCGGCTTATTGGGGACTGGCTTGGGATTAAGTTACTTGATTGCCTGGCTTTGGCCCCACCCTCGTCCAAAAAATGAATTCCCTGAAATTAAAGAAGTTATAACACCGCTCAGTCATTGGAAGTCATTGCCGTCTGACCATTCGTTAATTGCTTGGCTTTTGGCCTTATCTTGTGTATATTTTACCTCACCAGGAATTACTATTAGTGGTTTGGTTTGTACTATGGCCACCAGCATTGCCTGTGCTCGGGTACTGGCTGGGGTACATTATCCACGTGATGTAATTGCGGGCTCAGTGCTGGCTGGAGTGGTAGTTTATTTATATTCGTTATTATGAACATTGTTATTTTTGCGGGAGGAGCCGGGACTCGTTTGTGGCCATTGAGTCGAAAAAATTCACCAAAACAATTTACCGTTTTTAAAGATAATCAATCAACCTTACAAATGGCCGTGAATCGGGTAAAGAATTTTGGATGGGAAAATATTTTTGTAGCCACTAATGTTGATTATCAACCGATTGTAGCGGAGCAGATTCCTGAATTATTACCAAATCACACCATGACTGAGCCGGTCAGGCGCGATTTGGCCGCTGCCGTGGGTTTAGCTTTATTTAGATTAAAAGCACAAGGAAAAAGTGGTACGGTGGCCATGCTATGGGCTGATCATTTTATGGATAAGCCAGAAAATTTCACTATCGCTCTTCAGAGTGCCGAAACAATGATTGCGGCTAATCCACACCAATTTGTTTTTTTAGGAGAAAAAGCGCGGTTTGCTAATCATAATTTAGGCTGGATAAAAATGGGCAAATCAGTAGCGACCAATGCCTATGAATTTTCTGCTTGGAAATACCGGCCCGAGGTGTCAGAGTGCAAAGAAATGTTTGCAAGTCATGATTGGGTATGGAATACCGGTTACTTTGTATTTGATTTAGATTTTGTAGTTGATTTGTATAAAAAACATCAGCCAGAAATGTCGACTCAATTGGAAAAAATGGCCACTGATGAAATGTTGGTGTCCCAAGAATATAAAAATTTACCGGCTACTTCGTTTGATCAAGCGATTGTGGAAAAAATTAATCCCGATCAAGCGGTGGTATTAAAAGTAAATTTAGGGTGGTCAGACCCAGGGACTTTGTACGCCCTCAAAGAAGCCTTGTCTGGGGCTGAAGTTGATAATTATACCAAAGGCTTAACCATTGCGCGGACCACCACCGATAGTTTTATTTACAATGAAGAAGCTAAAAAAGTGGTGGCCGTAATTGGTTTAGAGGGAATGGTGGTAGTCAATACTAAAGATGCGTTATTGGTGTGTCACAAAGATCAGGTACCAGAAATCAAAAGTTTACTGAAAGATATTGAAGAACAAGGTTTGACAGAATATCTATGATTAAAAGAATGTTTTTAATCAGCATCATTGCTTCGATAGTTTTTGGTATTCATATTTACCGAAATATTTTTGTCACTAATTTAGCAACTCAATCCAAGGTTGAAGCAAAGACAGTAGGAATTTTAATTAATCCAGACATGACTTTTAATGGTTTGATTGATCAAATGACCAGTATTGGACTGAAAACCCCTTTGGGTATTGATTGGTACGCCAAATACACTGGTTTTGACCGCAATCTTCAGCCCGGAAAGTTTGATGTACCGTTGCCTGTCACTGTTAGTGAACTATTTAAAACGTTAAGCGAAAAAACAAAAACCGAAACTTCAATTACCATTTTGCCTGGTTGGGATTTACGCGATGTGGCCAATTATTTAGTAAAACAAAAAATCGCTCAAAATGTAGGTGAGGTGTACGCACTCTTGGGTAAACCAGCAGAATATACAATACCAAACATTTCACCCACCAAAACCGCCTGGATCACAGGTAAACCAAGTCGGGTGAGTTTGGAAGGATATTTAGCACCCGATACTTTTTCAATCTATAATACGGCCACTTTGGCAGAAGTGATTGATAAATTACTGGATCACCGTAAACAACAACTACTCCCCTTGGTTGATGAAATTAAAAAGAGTGGACGCTCTCTGCATGAAATTATGACCATGGCCGCGCTACTTGAACGCGAAGTGCGCACGCCAAAAGATAAAGCAATTGTGGCTGATATTTTTTGGAAGCGTCATGATGTAAATATGGGTTTGCAGGCTGATTCCACGGTTCACTATGCTACAGCCAAAGAAGGTTCTGTATTTACTTCCAACGCTGATCGCGCTTCAGCCAATCCGTGGAATACTTATAAATATCCTGGTTTACCGCCAGGTCCGATTGCTTTTCCAAGTGTTGCCTCGATTGAAGCGGCTTTACGTCCTACTAAAAATGACTACTGGTATTTCTTAACTACTCTCGATACGGGTGAGGTCAAATATGGCAAAACATTGGCGGAGCATAATGCTAATGTGCAGAAGTATTTACGATAATAATTTTTATGGAAAAAGAAGGAATGAGTCGTGAATTTGCATACAAAGATCAAGCTAAGTTTGACGATGGGCACCTAGCTGATTCAATGGCCGAGGAATTTTTAGAAGTTGGAGGAGAAAAAGTTAATCCTTTGTCTGTTGATTTGACGCCAAGAGAGTATGCAATAGAAAGAAAAGAATATGGAATGGTTCGTGATAGTGGGTTGTATGATGAAGCTGAAGTTGCTAATTTACTAGAGCGACACACTGAACTTTTTAAAAAGTTGGGTTTTACTGGAGCGGTTAGTGTCCTGAATTCTTCAGTTAAAGGTTATGATGGTGGACTTTTTGTAACCAAATTAAATGCTGTGGACAAGAATGGACAGGGTGTTTCCGGTTGGCTTGTCGCTGACGCTGAAAAAAATAATTCTAATTCAGAATCTGAAGAAATTTCATTTTCAGGAAATATTATTTACACTGTTCATCTGCCTGGTATTGAACAAAAACTAGAGGTAGTAAAGCCTGATGCTGGTTTTGAATTAGGATGGCTTCGCGATTATTCTGAAATTATTAAAGTGGTTAAATCTCGCCCGGCGTGGATGTACCCTGAACTATTTGAATTACCAACTCAAGAAGTGTGGCCAAAAAATGCTAACGTTGCGGTTATTGGCGATCCTTTTCAAGCCTGTGATAAAGAGGGGGTAACTATGATTGAATACGAGTATGCTGATGAAATGGTTCCGCCCGTTTTGCAATTGTGGCTGGAAGGTAAAACTGAGTTGCAAAAACCAATTGAAAATTGGTTAGATTCTTTGTATAGAGAAAATATAGGTGCTTTGAATAGATTGTATGGTAGTTTCGCTCCATCTAAACAAAATCCCTACATAGCATATTTTAAATATTGCGAATTTTTAGTCACCATGGTGGCCGAAGAAATGGTAACCGGACAAGTTACTGATCCTCAATTGGCTGAAAATATTGAAAAAGCTCGTATTTTAGGAGAAAAATTACGAAAAGGCAATTGGGAAAAGGAAGAGGGAAAAGAACTTGTTTTGGCCGTTGATGAAATTTTTTATCAAAAATATTACTCAGAAAAAGATCCAATTGATACAACTGAAGGTCTTGACGATTGGTATGAGTATAAAGAAGAAAGTTTAAAATCACTCGGTGATCCTGAATCGTGGACAGAATATCTGAAACGATGGAATTTATATCTTGAAAAAATACCGACTCAGCGACTTAAAGATTTAATTCCTGATTGGGATAGAAAATTAAATCAGGCAAAATATTGGTTGGAAATAATTCCCAAGGCCAAATCACCTGAACGTTGTGCTGCTGGTCGAAACTATCTTGATGACTTTTTTAATGAAATAGCTAGTTATAGAGATGAAAGTGTCCCAGAAATGGCCAATCTTTTTGATCCTGATATTGCGTTTATTGAATCTAAAGGTATTATGAGTGATAATGTTTTAGGCTTTTTCCAGCCTGGTTATCCGCTCAATCGCCGCAACCGAGAGACATTGTTAGAAGGAATTGGGCGGGTAGATCAAATGCAAAAATATGCTACTTATATTTTTCCCAAGCTTCAAGCAGAAAAAAAACGAATCGAAGAATTGAACGCACCAATGTCGGTTGAAATGCAGAAAAAATATCTGGAACAATTAGAAAAGGCTCTGGCCGAACAAGCTTTCTTTTATAAACGAACGCAAAAAGCCATTCCGGTACATGGTTTTTTCCCACATAACATGCCAGAAATTGACCAGCAAGATCGGATTTTAGCTTTGACTAGTGTGACGATGCATGGTTGGAATCATATGGATTATGAAGGATTTAAAAAAGATTTGGTACCCGCACTTAATTATTTAAAAATTGGCGGAAAATATATTTTAGGACCAATTAACCAGCAGGTTTATTTTGGTGGAGGATACTCTGATTTTAAATGCC
>DALYDF010000010.1:6532-9760 GCA_031973355.1 Candidatus Magasanikiibacteriota bacterium | reverse complement strand
GTCTTAAAAGAGCTTAAAGAGTCTGGGATTATTGAGTATGAATTTAAAAAAGGAACGCGTAATCATGCGGGTGAATTTGATGAATACGAAGATGATGCTAAAGACTGGTCAAAAGATAGTCAAGATCTGTTACCTGATGAGTCAGCCCATTCACTGGTAATTACGAGATTGAAATAATATGCTAACCAGTGATTTTGATTATAATTTACCGAGCGAACGCATTGCGCAAACTCCAGCGGAGCCGCGCGATAGTTCTAAATTAATGGTGGTGGATCGATTGAACAAGAAAATTGAACATAAAAATTTTTTTGATATTGTTGATTATTTACGACCGGGAGATTTGTTGGTGTGGAATAATTCCAAAGTGTTCAAGGCTCGATTGTTTGGTAATTTATTGTCTGAAACTGGTGAAGTGTTGCGTGAGCATGCTAAGCCAGTGGAAATTTTTTTAATTCGCGCCATGGAAAATGAAGGTGTGTGGAAAGTGCTCGCCAAACCTGGGAAACATGTATTGCCTGGAATGCGCGTGTCATTTGCCCCAGATTTTTTTTGTGAAGTAATTGCCAAAGAACCCGAGGGAACAATTTTGGTTCAATTTTCTGAGAATGCGACCAGTGTGCGTGCCAAAGCCAATAAATATGGTTTGATTCCCTTGCCGCCGTATGTAAAAGATGAAAAACACGAGATTGATGTGGATACCTATCAAACCGTGTATGCCAAACACGAGGGGTCAGTGGCCGCGCCAACGGCGGGGTTTCACTTTACTCCTGAATTAATTGAGAACCTAAAAGCTAAAGGTGTAGAATTTGCCGAAGTGACCTTGCACGTGGGGTTGGGTACTTTTTTACCCGTTAAAACTGAAAAAATCGAAGATCATACCATGCATGCCGAAGTGGTAGAAATATCTCCGACCACTGCGGCCGCGATTAATAACGCGAAGCGCGAAGGTCGGCGGGTGATCGCTGTGGGTACCACAACCGTTCGCACACTTGAAGGGGTAGCGCGCTTGGCTGCGGAATTTTCGGGTCGTGAATCTGGTCACCAAACGTGGATTGAGCCATATCACGGAGATTTGAACATCTTTATTACTCCAGGCTTTGAATTTAAAATTATTGATGCGTTAATTACCAATTTTCATCTGCCAAAATCTACACTCTTAATGTTGGTGTCGGCTTTTATTGGTGATCGTGAATTTGCTTTACATTGTTATAACCAAGCCGTAGAAAATAAGTATCGATTTTATAGTTTTGGTGATGCCATGTTCATTTGTTGATGCCCTTGCCAGATCTGGGTTTTTATGCTTTACTCTAAAGAGAAATGTTTACTCCTAACCCCTTCAAATGTATGAAAAAAATAGCTCTATTTAGCCTAATTTCCTTGATTTTTGCCGCCACTCTTGTTACTGATCAAACACCAGTTTTAGCCGCTGAAACAACCAATAACTCTAATATCGTGTCCGTATATTCCTGTACTCAAACTGGTCGAAATATCAAAATTCGCCGCACCAGTACTCAGCCAGAATATGTGTTAAACAGTTCTTGTCGGGATGCGGGTCACGGAATGCGCGAATATGCTTTAACCTGTACTTCGGCTAAACAATACCGAGTAGAATGGAAACCATGTGGTAATACCGCTAAACCAACTATCACCGCAAATGTAACCTATACTGCGGTGTGGTATCAAAATGAAAGTGTGCAAAAAGTTGTTCCAACCGTGACCGCTCGGGCAACTGATACTGATAAAATCACTAAAATTAATTTGTACCATAACCTCAGTCAGGTAAATGGTGTGTATACGATTTTAAAAACGTGTACTACAAATGCCACCACCGCTACTTGTGCGCATAAATTTTCAGAACCTGCTCGCGGTAATTTTTACGCTGTTGCGTGGGACGAAGCTGGTAACTCAGTTACTTCTACTAAATTTACCTACTAAGAAATAACAAAAGACCGGACTACTGTTCGGTCTTTTTTGTTAAATACTGAGTTATGAGAATTGGGATTGATTGTCGAATGCTTGGCCCAGAACAAGGTGGAATTGGTCGATATATTGAGCAATTAGTTTTGCAATTAAGTGGTATTGACACTGAAAATGAGTATATTTTATTTATGCGGCCAGAAAATGTGGCGGCACTTAAAATTAACAGTAAAAATTTTAACTATCAAACAGTAATTACCCCAATTTACTGGTACAGTTGGCAAGAACAATTATTTTTCAAAAAAATAATTACCGAGCAAAATCTAACGATCATGCATTTTCCCCACTGGAATGTACCGTTATGGTATAACGATAGATTCATAGTTACGATTCATGATTTGTTGTTACTTGAATACCCCACGCGCGCGGCCAGTACTTTGGGCCCAGTGGCGTACTGGTTTAAACAACTGATGTATAAAAAAGTTTTGCGTCACGCGGTTACACGCGCGGAAAAAATTATTGCCACCAGTGAATTTACCAAACAAGATATTGTTCAAAAATTACAAATTGATCCACACAAAATTACGGTTACTTACCAAGCGCCTTTTTTTACGTCACCATCTGCACCTAACACGAGTTTTTTACAAGCACACTCAATCACCAAACCCTATGTTTTATATGTAGGAGCAGCCTATCCACACAAAAATTTAGATCGTTTGTTAACGGCCTGGCCTGAAATACAAATTAAAACTAATCACGCGTATCAATTGGTATTAGTAGGACGTGATCATTATTTTTATCAACGCTTAAAAGAAAAAGTGAGCACAGAAAAAATAACGGGTGTAATTTTTACGGGCTTTGTTCCTGATACCCAACTACCGCACTGGTATGCAAACGCTCGTTTATTTGTGTATCCTAGTTTATACGAAGGATTTGGGTTACCACCGTTAGAGGCCTGGGTTAATCAAGTGCCGGTGGCGGCAGCCAATCGTTCTTGTTTGCCAGAAGTACTGGGTGATGGTGTTTTCTACTTCAATCCTGAATCAATTTCTGAAATGACCATGGTTATTTGCGAGGCATTGACCAATGGCGATCGCCGTAATCAGGTTAACCAAGTCGCTCAGACTAGAATTACGCACTTTTCGTGGCATACCTTAGCCACCCTGACTCGCTCACGGTATTATTAGATTCGTACACAGGTAATATTTGGCCAAAGTGTGCTATAATTACACAATATTTATCACTTTTTTGCTCCCATGCTTCGCAAAAAAGGCCATGTACTACCTCCAAAAAAATCCGGTGTCAAAAACC
>DALYDF010000010.1:0-6522 GCA_031973355.1 Candidatus Magasanikiibacteriota bacterium | reverse complement strand
GTTTGTAAAAGTCGGGGTCACCAAAAATTAGCCTGTCCACAATTAGATTCCCAAGCTGACCGTCGTTCGGGTCAGATTCCGGTGAGGATTTTGCATAATTCAGCCCCATCAGAACATGTTCTGACTGTTTCTCAACCAGAAAAAAAACCAGTAGAATTTCCTGTGTACGGAGAAAAAAACACCTGGGCTCCGCGCCAGGTGATTGATTGGAAACAAGCTATTAAACAGGCCTCGCCCGTAGTCCCAACCGCCGTGCCCGTATTTATGCCTACCGCTACGCCTGCACCTGTCCCAGCGTTTGTACCAGAAACTCGGCCGATTAAAATTATTGTTCAAAAACCTAAAACAAGTTGGACTCAGACACTTAAAAAACAATACACCGCCTATCGGTCAGCTACTCAAGAGTGGTCAAGTCGATTGTCACCAAAACAATTTGCTGTAGTAGCCGGGGCATTAGCATTTTTTTTAATCATTCCTTTTCCCGCTGTTTCGTATTACCAAAAATTACGTGGTGACACTGACCATTTAGTAGCACAGAGTGTGTCGGCATTTTTGTCTTTACAATCATCTACCGCTGCCGTTTTTAATACCAATTTACCTCAAGCGCAATTTGATTTAAATGCCGCGCTCCATTCGTTTAGTCAGGCTGAAGCGATTTTAGAAAAAGAACATAAAGCGCTGGTGTATGTAGCCAGTTTACTGCCAGTGGTCGGAGATAAGGTGTCGAGTCGTAGCCATATTTTAAATGCTGGTCACGAAGTGGCCGTGGGCAATGCATATTTAGTTAAAGGAATTAGCGAAGCGTCGGCGAGTTCTACAGAATCGATGGATTTAGTTGATCGCTTGCGAATTTTTAAAGTACATTTGCGTGGTGCTATTCCGCAATATGAAACTGCCCTTACTGAATTGGCTCGGGTTAAAGCCGAAGCCCTGCCAGTGGAATATCAAACTTCATTTGCTGATTTTAAAGTTTTATTTACTGCCGTGGTAGAAGATTTAAAAAACATGAATTCAGTGTTGGGTGGAATTGAAACTATGTTGGGTAGTGACCAGCCAAAACGATATTTAGTGTTATTTCAGAACCAACATGAATTGCGCGCAACCGGCGGTTTTATTGGTAGTTTGGCGGTAGTGGATATTCAGCGTGGAAAAATTACCAAAATAGATGTACCGGCTGGCGGTAGCTATGATTTTCAAGGACAATTAGATACATACCTTAAATCACCATTGCCATTACAAATTGTGAATGCTCGGTGGGAACTGCAAGATGCAAATTGGTTTCCTGATTTTCCGGCTTCTGCCCAAAAAGTTGCTTGGTTTTACAATCATAGTCGGGGAGCGAGTGTTGACGGGGTAATTGCGGTTAATGCTTCGGTACTAGAACGATTATTGGGAATTATGGGGCCATTAAAAAATGATCAGTACAATGTAATTTTAGATGCTGAAACTGGCCTAGAAACCCTACAAACCGTGGTGGAGCATGGGCCAGATAAAGCCACCAATCGTCCCAAAGCAATTATTGGTTCAATCGTTTCTCAATTATTAGAAAGTGGAATTAAACCAGCTCCCGATCAAGTTGTCCCATTGGTAACTGAATTATCGAGTGCGTTGGCGCAAAAAGAAATTCAGATTTACACCACTGATGCCAAAGCCCAAAAACAATTTTCTGAATTAGGTTGGACCGGTGAAGTAGTATCTACAGCGGCGAACCAAGATTATCTTTTGGTGGTTAACACTAATTTGGGTGGAGCTAAAACTGATGCGCGGATTACTGATCAGGTTGAACACCAAGCGATTGTCCAGTCAGATGGCAGTGTTATTGATACGGTAATTATTAAACGAAAACACAATGGTACGGCCGATGGTTCTTTTTACGGAATTAGAAATAGTAGTTATTTGCGCGTCTATGTGCCAAAGGGTGCAGAGTTAATTAAAGCCAGTGGTTTTATTTATCCTGAAGAAGATACCTTTAAAGTACCGGAAAAATGGTACAAAAATGATTCTGATTTAATGGGCTTAGAAGTTGAGCGTGGGTTTCACGTAGAAAGTGGTACGCGGCTAACTGAAGAATTTAATAAAACAGTGTTTGGTAATTGGATTACTACACAACCAGGCGAAGAAACCGAAGTTTGGTTTACCTATAAATTACCATTTAATTTGGCGGCAAAAACAAAAATTCCGACTGAACCGATTTTTGGTGAAGCCATCTCTCGATTGGTAGGAAATAGTACACCTGCTTCGCGATATACCTTATTAATTCAAAAACAATCAGGGACAACTACTAATTTTTCTACTCAAGTAATTTACCCAGAAAAATATAATCCGTTGTGGTGGAATCGTTCTGATGTGGAAATTGGTACTAATGGTTTGCGCTGGTCTGGAATTTTAAAAAATGATGAATTATTTGGACTTGTGGTTAAACAAACTAATACTAAGTCTTATGCCTCCCCGTAAACCCACTAAAAAAACTACGAGTTCACCGCGTAAAAAAAATGATGCGCTGGTTACTGAAAATTTGCGTCGGATTTATGAAAATCCGGATGGTTCCTTGCCGGACATGAAAATTATTGCTCAAGAATCGACCGGGAAAATGGGGCGTTTTTTAACAAAAGGATTATTTTTTTTAGCCTTGTTGGGGGTTGGGTATTTTGCTTGGCAAATGAGTATCGCGCCTCGACTTTCCTTTAACGATGAAGTGGCGGTGGCCGTAGCCGGAACTGAATCGGTAGCACCGGGTGAATTAGTTACCTACACTGTACGGTATCGAAATCCAGGTACCAGTCCAATGGTGCGGGCAGAATTATATTTTGAACACCAAAATAAATTTGTAGTGGTGTCGAGCTCATTACCATTTGCTTCAGAAAATAAACGAATTTCTTTGGGTGAATTAGCGAGTAAGGCTAGTGGTGAAGTAACGGTTACCGGTCGATGGGTGGCCGACTTTGGGGTCACCTCCACTCTAACTACGATCCTGTCATACTCACCCCAAAATTTTAGTTCAGTATTTGAAAAAAAGAGTGAGTTAGTTGTAGTAAGTAATAAGCCAGCGGTCAATTTTTCGTGGACAATGCCGGCGGTAATTAAAAAAGATCGACCAGTTGTCGTTGGATTATTGGTACGTACGATTGGCCCCTTAACTGAAAATCAAACCATAAAAATTAGTCCACCAGCTGGTTTTTCAATTACTGAAACTGAACCGGTTCGAGAAATAGCCAATACTTCAGAATGGAAATTTTCAACATCGAGTACTCAGTTAGTGCTCAATCTCAAAGGTGTGTTTACTTCTACCGAAGCCCAAAATTTTAAAGCCGAAGTCAAAGGAACAATTGCAGATAAGCAGATAATTTTAGGGTCAAGTGAACAATCAACAGCGGTCGTATCCACAGCAAAAGAATCAGTGACCGTAACCGTGCTCGATAAAACTGACACTGTGGTAGCTACACCAGGAACAGTAGTACCAATTACGGTTTCAGTTACTAATCAACAAACTGAGTCAATTGAAAATGCGCAGATTGTTCTGTCAATTTTGGCACCAAGTTACCAAAATAAAAGTATTTTACAGTGGCAAAAATTAACTGATCCGCTTGATGGAGTAGTAAAAGGCGAACAGGTTAGTGCAGAAATTCGTCGTGGACAAATTTTGTGGTCAAGCAAAGAATTACCAGACTTAAAAAGTTTGGCGCCAGGAGAAACCATAACCTTATCCGTCTCAATACCAATTAAAGACGATTCAGAAACAGCTTTGGCTAATTTTGCCGCCCACACCATTACGGTTTTGGCTGAATTACGAAAAGAAAATACTTTGGTACAGGTGAGTGATTCGGTTGAAGTAATCATTGCTTCTGATGCTGCCGTAGTAGGGACTGTACAAAAAACTACCAGTGGGTATGATTTTGTGTGGTTGTTAACCAATTCATTTCACGAATTAACTAATGTAAAAATAGAAGCCGACTTGTACGGTGAATTTGCGTGGGACCCTGCCAAGTTGGTGGTGCCCGTAGGTAAAGCAATGTTTGATTCTAAGACTAAAAAATTAGTGTGGGATATTCCAAAATTACCTACCAACATTGATTCGGCTGCTTTGAAATTTTCCACTACAGTAAATAAATTTAATGCCACCCAAACAGATGTAACGGGAAAAATTAAATTTACGGCTACTGATGCGGTTACTAAAGAAGTGCTGAACAGCACGTTGGCTGGTCTCAAAACGCCGCAGTAAAACAATCCCGTCGATAATAAAAAACCGCCACAGTGTGACGGTTTTTTATTGGTGGACGATGAGAAATTCATCGTCCATGGTTCACCTCTTGAAAAAAGTTAAAGAGCGATGGTGTGGTGATGCGCGGGCCTAGCTGAGCAGCTTGGTGACTGCAGTGTTGGTCTCCACGATCCAACCCCGACGATCCGCCGGGGCGTCGGTGAGCGGCTTCCCGGTGGGGTAGCGCTCAGCCCACTCCTGGGCCGCGGCGCGGGCCATCTCGTCCGTGAAGTCGAAGGCGTCTCCGGCCGGCACGTACTTGCGGATGGCCATCGACAGCGAGATGTCGCTGGCGGCCCTGACCGTGGTCATGATGACCCGGCCAGTGGAGGTGCGTTCGAAACCATTGCTGTCTGTCTTCGGTACCATCATCGTGTCTCTCCTGCCTGGTAAACCAAGGACCGAAATGGTCTTTGGTCGGAGCTGGCTCCATGTTTTTACTTAAATAATTAAAGGAAAACATCGAGTCAGCTCATAGGCACACCATGATAAGACAAAAGACTATAACACAAAAAATTGTATTTGTCAATGAATGATAAATAGTAATTGGAACTATAAAATGTTTTACAAAAATTAAAATTATTGTTCCAAAAACTACAATTTAGTTAATGTTGAAAACAATGGTCGATACATATCATCCTCAGGGTTAATGATTAGCTCATTAGGATTAACTCTATTACAGAATTCAACTGTTGAATTTTTAATAACTGCCAAAGGCTGTTGTTCTCTACCTTCTCCCATTACCAAAACTGCGGCTGTGGCCAAACTATCAGCACAATTAGTAGTTGAATATTCAAATTTTCTGCCAAAAATATCGGGTGTGCCGCGGTAATCTTTGAGACCCTGAAAACCTGCATAGCCAAGAGCAACACCCACCACTCCTGCGCGGAGCGGTAAGGTGCGACTATCACTAATAATAATTCCTAATTGAGTAATACCAAATCGTGCACACAATTTTTGGCGTATTCGTTCGGCAGTAGCAAAACTATTTTTGGGTAATAAAATTAATTTACCATTAGCGTTTGATTCATCAATTCCGGCTGAGGGCATAAGTAGACCGTCTGTAATAGTTAACCATACTTTTTTGGTTGGAATCGCCAAACTACTTTCAGATTTTATTAATTTTTCTTTTATTGCTTGACTATAATTAGCCACTGTTCTTTTTTCTGATAAAGCCACAATTTTTGAGGTAATAATAAGGATTGATTTTTCTGGTAATTTTTTAAGATAACTCGAAATAAATGATAATAAATCGTCGCCTTCGCGGAATATGCGCGTTTTAATTGGACTAGTGATCATACTTGTTTTTGGGTAGAACGTAATAATCGAATTGCTACAGAAGAAAGTGGTGTGTAGAGTATTCCCATTCCGACTTTATAGAGCCACCAGGTAATAATAATACTAATTAATGTTTGAGTTTTATATATCCCAGCAAAGGCAATCACCATAAAAATAGTTGTGTCTAATAACTGAGACCACAGGTTAGATAATAGTGATCGGAGCCAGAAAAATTTCTCCCCAATTTTTTTACGGAAAAAGAAAAAAGACACCACATCTTGATACTCGGCAATAAGAAATGCAGCCAGTGAAGCAATTGAAATTCTGGCTGAAATGCCAAATATTTGGTTGTAACTATTTTGTGCCCAGACACCATCGGTCGACCACGGAAGAACTAAAGAGATTATTGAATACAAGGTAAATAGAAGCGTGCTAATAAATTATTAAATATTAAATTTTAATATTTAATAATTTGGCTATTTGTTTACCATATACTTCACCAATTACATCAGTCATGAGAAAAACTATGGGAAAGGAAAAAACCGCTACTGACAGATGAGAACCAAAAATAAAGGGCATTATTTTTAACCCCAAAGTGTTGGCGGCAAATAAAGAGGTGAGATAAATAGTTAAGGCTAATAGTATTTTTTTGATTGACTGCTCAGGTATTTGAATCATACTAATTAATTATAAAGAATAAAAAAACCGCCCAATAGGTGAGCGGAATTTAAAAACAGCACACCTATTAGTCGGCGTGAGAGATAGAAATAAAACTAGACCAGGTTTGAAGATTGTGATTGTGTAACATAGTCGCTTTTAGTACTGTGTGCCCCCGCCAGGAATCGAACCCAGATCAACTGTTCCGAAGACAGTCGTGCTATCCGTTGCACCACAAGGGCAAAATTAAAGCCGCATACGCGGCTTTGGTGGGTCGGCTGGGGATCGAACCCAGGACCTTGGGCTTAAGAGGCCCCTGCTCTACCAGC
>DALYDF010000009.1:26159-29498 GCA_031973355.1 Candidatus Magasanikiibacteriota bacterium | reverse complement strand
GTCGAAGTAGTTTGCGCACTTGTCGCATTACTAAATAAATCAAATGGCACGCCCGGAGCAATTGTTGCTGAACCTTCGTGACCATTAAGGGCCAAACCAACCAAACTAGTCAAACCAGCGCTACTAGTGACAGTACCGGAAAAAGTATTTGTTCCTACAGTAACCAGAACGCGACCACCACCACCGGCACCACCGGCACAACCGCCACTTTGGTGGGCACCATTTCCGCCATTAGCTCTAATTGTGCCTGAACCAGATAAAGTATTCGTAATAATTCTCACACCACCACCGGCACCACCACCACCGGCACCAGCGATACCACCACAGCTATTTGTCCCAATTTCACCATCAGCCGAAACTACTCCGCTAATATCAATCGTAGCTCCAACCAATTTAATAACACCACCACCGGCACCACCGTAATGGGTACTACCACTAAAACCACCACCACCACCTGAACCAGCATTATATTCAGGTGTACTGGTAGTACCATTAATAACCCCACCCAAAGCACCGGCGTTGTTTCCTCTACCACCCGCACCACCATAACCACCACCGCCACCGTAAAAACTAGCATTCTTACCCCAACCTGGACCGTTTCCGTTGGTTTCCCCCCAACCACCACCATACCCACGACCAGTCGCCATAATATACCCGCCACTATTAACCGTAATTACGGACGAAGAAACCATTAACGCATTTTCAATAGTACTACTATTTATTTTATGTGTGAGATATCCGCTTACAGTCAAACTATCCAGTACCCACAATGAAGTGGTTACCATAGAATCTATTTCCAGGTATCCATTTGTGTTAATAGTTAAATTTGAAATTGATGCAATTTGGGTTGTTGAGGCAAACACTTGATTATACGCTGGCACGGTAAATGTGCTTGGAGTAGAAAAAATTCCATTTACATCCAAGGTTGAGCTTGCGGTGGCTATTCCCAAGGTTGATGAACTCAATGTTAATACCGTACTGGTTGAAATTACTAAATTTGCCTTACCGTTAAGCCAAATATTGGCCAAGCTCATCGTGCTGGACGTTTGAGTAGGCGTAAAATCATCAATTGATCCATTATTTACATACAAATCACCATAAGTTGCTGAGCTCAATTTTTTATACAAAGTTCCTGAACCACCATTTTTGGCTAAAGTTGTATTACTGCCAGCCAAAGTAACACCGCCAGCATAATAAAATGTACCAGAATAAGAATCTGTAGTATGACCAGTAATCGCAATTCTTCCACCGCCGCCACCGCCACCACCATCGAATGCGCTCCCTAATGCATTGCCGCCCCCAGCACCGATTGCCCCGTTACCAGTAAATGTTCCGCCGCTACTAAAATTAATCCAAACTGAGCCACCTGAACCACCGCCACCATACCGGCCAAACGCAGCAGGACCACCAGTACCAGTGCTAGTTACCGTACCTGAAATAGTCGCCGTACCTCCGCCAGTAATTGTCAATTTAATTGTTCCTCCGCCGTTTCCCCCACAGTCAAAATGCATTCTACCGGCACTTGACCCATGTTCATATGGCGCGGATAGATCACCGTACGCATATTCATTTCCTCGGTATCCATCGTCATCACTACCACCAGAACCACCATGAGAAGCACCTGGTGAGTGGCTATTTACTTGTGCCAAGCTTGCGCCCGGCCCATACCCTCTCCCAAAACCACCCTCACAAGTAGTTTGATTAAATCCTTTTCCCGCGACATCGAGTAAAGAACCGGATTGAAAATCAACGTTTGGCGCGGTAAATACAAACCCTTTATCCTGAGTATTAGTCTGTTGAGTATTTATGGTATGTGTAGCTTTACCACCACTCGCCACGGTTAACGTGCCAGTAATGGTTTGATTAGTGAAATTACTTTGTTCCAGAACACCTTTTGTACTCACGGTCACTGCTCCACCAGTACCAATATTTCCCACTAAAGTGGTGGTAGCATAATAAGTACCATTACCACCAATTGTTAGTGAATTGAAATTTGCCGTTTGTCCTGAAGACAGCGTTACCAAGATATTTCCGGTCGTAGATGAAATTGTCACATCATCGGCCGCAGTCGGCGCCACACCCGTACTCCAATTTGCTCCCGTTTCCCAGGTACCAGTTGCTCCAGCCACCCAAGTAACCGAGGCAGCTTTGGCTTTTGGCGTATAATTACTTTCAAAACTTAAAAATAATGGTCCAAAAACCAAGTACACAATCGTGACAAAAGCGGTCACTGATGACAAGTAAGAAAAGTAATATTTTTTCCTTCCAAAAAGCATAGAAAAACCCAACGTGGGCTTTTAAGAGTATACCAAATTTTTTGCGTAGTGGCGATACAAAAAAGCCCGCTATTTTAGCGGACTTTTTTTAGCTGTGGACAATTTATTTGTTCAAGGCTGCCCAAGTCAATGGACCAACATTTCCGGTGGGAGAAATTTTGTTTGCTTTTTGGAAAGCTTGAACTGCTTTTTTAGTGGCTGGTCCAAAATATCCATTGACTTTAATTGATTTAGGGAAATAACCTAAACTCTGTAATTTAGTTTGCACTTCAGTTACCAGTACTCCGCTTGCACCTGAATATAAGGTTATTTTTATGATTTCTGCGGGCACCTGACTATCTTCTTTTACATTCAAAACCTGTTTAGTAAATAAGGTATTCCATCCAATCAAATCAACTACTCCATCATTTTTTAATCCATGTTTTTTCTCAAAAGCTTTAACGGCCGCTTCAGTGGCTGGTCCAAACACACTATTGGCCTTAATACTTTTAGACAAGAAGCCTTGATTTTGTAATTCCAGCTGGACTTGTTTAACATCAGTACCAAGTAATCCTCGTTTTAAAACTCTTTTAAATAGAGGAGTTACCGGTAGTGGAGATTCGGTTATTGTTTCACTAGAATTTGATGAATTAGGTGATTCCACGCTACCTTGACCAACCAACGTAATTGTATCAGAAACAGTAATTACCCCGCCCTGACTACTTCTTAATTTAGCATACACCTTTTTTTGTCCAACTCCTGGAGTCAAAGTCCACTTCATTTTTTCCGCAAAAGTAATAAAACCAGCTCCACTAAAATCTTCAGAATTTGATAAGGCCATTTGCACGGCACCAGCACTATTTAATTTTAAAATAACATTCCTACTTTGTGTTTCATATGCGCCTGCCTGAATAGTCAGGGCGTTGTATGTTTCATTTTCATCAGTAAGATTAGTAGTTACGATTTGTGGTTTACCTTGTTTTAAACCCGTATAAACAATCCGTAAATCAGTTACTGTGTCATTATTAGTATCAATGTCTTGAGCTACCCCAACAGTTAAATTAACAATTATTGGATCCGATTG
>DALYDF010000009.1:23935-26149 GCA_031973355.1 Candidatus Magasanikiibacteriota bacterium | reverse complement strand
TTAATCTAACATTTTGAGCGGTCGCTGCCTCAGCGGTAAAGGTATGTTCACTGGCGCCAATTTTTTGACTAATGGGTTTATTAATTTGCAGATCAAGAGTAATGGCACTAGCCGCAGTTGTCGGTGCTGTAACCGGAGCCACCGGTGGCGAAGATGCTGGCGCAGCCGAACCACCACTACTATTATTTGAGTCCCCCGAGGACGAAGCTGAGGTAGTCACCGCTTCAGAATCACTAGTATAATCAGTATAGGTATCGTTATTCGATAAATATTGTGCTCTTACTTTAAATTGATAGGCGGTGCTCGCTGTCAAGCCTGTTACGGTGTACGTTGTGGCGGTTGTTGTGGCCACCACTGCCCCCGTAGTCACATTATATAATTGATAATTTGTACCTGTTCCATTGGTTGAAGTCCAACTTACAATAATACTAGCAGAACCATTATTACTTGCTGAAATTGCAGTTGGCGCAATCGCGTTGGTATATGTTGAAGTAGCGACTGAGTATGAACTCGTATTACTGTAGGTGTCCTGCGCTTTAACCTGGAACAGATATTGAGTATTCGGACTTAAATTGTTATACGCCGTAGTGGTAGCCGAAGTACTGGTAGCGGTGGCGGTTTGCGCCGTACTACTGGCTAAATATAAAGTTGGGGTACCGGTTGAGGCCGTCCATAGCAAACTCAATGAGGTTGATTCTACAGAAGAAAGTACCAGATCAGAAGGAACCCCCGGAGCCAAGTTATCAACCGTAAAACTGGCTGTTTGACGGTATCCAGAATTTGAATAACCATCATCAGCCATAACCCGCAATCTAACGGCACTGGTTGATGATGCTGCTAAAATAACTGAAGTATCCCAGGTAAATTGAACCACTTGATCTGCATCATAATCTTCACTGAGCGAAATATTAGTAATTTTACCTGTTGCCGTGGTTAATGAACCCTGCTCTGAACCACTAGCAGACGCAATTGTTGAGGAAGTCCAAGTCGCCCCGTGATCTAAAGAATAATCAACATATAGGGTAACTGATTCACCATTTTCATCAGACACAACGGTTGATGCCGTAATGATTCCTGTGGCATTACTGGCTTGAGTTGGAGTCATGGCCGTAGTTGTGGCAGCATCGTTTACCTGTGCAACTTTTAAAGAACTCGTGGAAAACTTCACTCGATAGGTTGAGGCATCTACATAGGCCAGGGCTAAGGATTTTGTACTACTATTATATGCCAAAGACATTTCAGACAAATTAAACAAGGTAGTCGAATCAATCTGTTCACTAATTGCAGTAGTGGTATTAACTCGATAATACGGATTACTGTTGGTGGCAAAAATTGCGGCAGCGTACATTCCGGTATAAGGCACCACTAATCCAGTTGGGTTAGGCGAAGTTAAACTACTGTCAGCAAAAGAATAATAAAGTGGTATTTGGGTGCTTAAGGTACTCGTAGACCAAGCACCGTTTGCCCCTAATTGTCCATATTTTAAAGAAGTGGTAACTGATAAAATACCTGAACCTATCAAACTCATATTTACAGCAGTTGCTTGGTAGTACACTACTGACAATCTTCCAGTATAAGGGTCAATCGCAGCTGCATTTAAACCACACTCAAAACAAGTGGCTTGTGCTGAAAGGGCAGCTGACATCACCCCACTTACTGAAGACATTGACCAGGTTTGACCCAAATTTGTTGAGGAGGCATACATGATTTGATACCCAAAACTGGCTGTAGTACTAGCCATTGCGTATACCACATGAATGTTATTTGCTCCATCAATACTAATTCCCATTGGTCGAATTGCCCCTTCATAAGAATTACTATTCGTGTCAATCGAACCTTTAAACGAAACAATACTTGAAGTTGGCCAACTAGTCGTTAGTCCAGTATTCGTGGTAGTACCAACTACCAAGTCATGACCCCGTTGGGCCAAAACCGCCCGTAAATCACTGGACGTAGAAAAAGCAATGGCCGCAGTCTTACCCAGATAATGGGCTGAGGAATTACTATTATCTGAAATCACTGTGTTCACTGTCCAAGTAGAGCCATTAGAAGAATATGCCTGGACAATATCACCAGTTCCACCATTTGATACTTATGATTCTCAATTAAAATTTAAAGAAATGCTTGGGTATGATGATACTCCTGGTACTGATCAAGGTCAACCTAATCAATTTGGTGCCGATAATGATCTTCCTGCGGCACAAAATCAGGGAT
>DALYDF010000009.1:1984-23925 GCA_031973355.1 Candidatus Magasanikiibacteriota bacterium | reverse complement strand
ACCATGTCACCCCACCATCATATGATTTAGTAAAGAATAATTTACAGGCTTGTGGACCAGGATTTGAACCTGGGTAGGCACACGTAGTGGTTGCCGACGTAGCTGTAACTGAAGAGCTCGCAAAAGCAATGGCATATGTTCCATTATAATATGCCAACTTAACATCCGCTCCTGATGGTACTTGTGGTGAAGTATTTACTGGAGTACTGAAACTAGTAATTGGTGCCGCCAAAGAGTTGTCCACATCTTCAAACCAATTTGGGGCCCACAAACTCCAAATTGCTACTGAAAAAATTAAACTTAGCGTAAAATATAACGGAAAATTAAGTCGAATTTTTTCGTGGAAACTCATAGAAAAAAAGAATTAGCAGGAAGGAATATTTTAATAAACATAGTATACACTATTTTCTGCTAACCAAAAAGTCCCCGAGTGGGGACTTTTTAAAAACTTGTGGACAATAACAGTGTTCAAAACTATTTATTGAGTTCATGGCCAACTTCTGCCGCAAAATCAGTAACCGGTTTTTCAATTCCTTCACCTAATTCGAAACGAACAAAGCGACGAATGGAAATTTTTTCACCAATTTCACCAACCTTTGAAGCCAATAGTTGTTCGATGGTTTTTTCTTCATCTTTGATGAAAGTTTGTTCTAACAAACAAATTTCACCATAAAATTTGCTCATTTTACCTTCAACAATTTTTTCTACCATTTCAGCTGGCTTACCTTCGGCCACCAATTGATCACGGTACACACCTTTTTCTCGTTCCAACATTTCCGGTGCCACTTCTGAGCGAGTCAAATATTTCGGTGACGCAGCCGCAATATGCATCGCAATGTCAGTTGCCAATGCCCGAAAGGCATCAGTGCGGGCCACAAAATCAGTTTCACAGTTTACTTCAACCAAAACACCAATCCGACCAGCACCGTGAATATAACTAGTAACCACGCCTTCAGCAGCCACTTTGTCGGCTCGTTTAGCCGCTTTAGTCGCTCCACGTTTGCGTAAATTATCAATCGCCGCTTCAAAATCACCATTGGTTTCTTCTAACGCTTTTTTACAATCAAGCATCCCGGCCCCAGTTTGAGCACGAAGTTTAGCAACATCGGCAGCAGTAATTGCCATAGTATTGAAATTAAAAATAACTATCAATTAGAAATAATTCTAATATTGGCCAGTATTTTTTAGGCGTTCTTACCTTCGGCAATTGCCTTACTTACCAAATCAACCATCAAAGTGATTGATTTAACCGCATCATCATTAGCCGGAATTGGGTACGTAACTTTCACCGGGTTAGCATTACTATCACAAATACCAATAATTGGCACATTCATTTTATTTGCTTCTACCACGGCAGTTTTTTCACGTTGTACGGCCGGGATAAATAATGCATCAGGCATGCGTTCCAAAGTAGATAAACCAGCCAAGTAAGTATCCATTTTTTCTAATTCTTTGGCAATTTCCAATTGTTCTTTTTTAGTATAATTTCCTAATTCACCTTTGGCTTGCTTTTCTTTCAAGGTGTTATATTTCTTGATCAACTTTTTAATTTCTGCAAAGTTAGTCAACAATCCACCCAACCAGCGTTCAGTTAAATATGGCATTCCACAAGCAATTGCCGCTTGTTTAACCAACTCACGCGCTTGTGGTTTTGTAGTAACAAACAAAATTTGTTTACCTTCAGCCGCCATTTGTTTAACTACCGGCAATACAGCTTGTAATTGTTCTTCAGTCTTTTCCAAATCAATAATGTGAATTTGGTTGCGGTCACCGTAAATGAATGGCTTCATTTTTGGGTGCCAACGAGATACATGGTGACCAAAGTGGACACCAGACTGGAGCATGTCCAGAATAGACGGGTAATTCATATTTTCCTTTTAACCTCTTGCGTGCCGCCCGCTAGTGGTAGAGGGAGGAAAAAATGCTCGCAATGAGGAATAAATAATGGGCCAATCTTAGCGTAAAACCATTTTCCTGTCAAGTTATACACATAATTTCGCATTTTGTGAGTTTTTGTGCTAAAATTAGATAAATATTAATTATCTTTATGTCTACTCACGACACGCAAGGCCACCCAACACCAGATGAATCTGACTGGAAAGCTGGTCTTGACACTTCTGAATCTCAAACCAATCAGGGTAAACGGAGCGAAACACCAAATGTAGGCCCATTTTTAGATCAGGCCCAAGAAAACCAAGATAATCCAGAATTGGCTGAATTACGTCAGCGCACGGTAAATTTAGAACGACAAAATCAAGTGGACATTGATAATCTTAGAGCAAATCTTCAACTTCCCACAAATGAACGACCGCCAGCTAATGTCCAGCTAGAGGAAAAACTCAAAGGTTCAATTATGCTTGCTCGACAAAAAAGAGCCCGAGAACTGGCCGCTCATCTTAATAATCCAGCCATTTCAGCAGCCGAACGAGCTAAATATGAAACCCTAAGCGCTGTCAATACCCTAGAAATCGAAAAAGAACAAAAACGACGAGCCGATAGACAAGCTAAATTCAGACCACTCCTTGAAGAAGGAATTATTCGCGGTTTAAAAAGCCAAATCACCTACGCTGAAAAGAAGCTTAACGCATTTTCTGGCACCAACGAACAACGACAAAAATTACAACAATCATTGGATACTGCTAAATATCGATTATACGAATTAACGCGTCCAGAAGAAACCGCGACGCCTGAGGAACTTACTACCCCCGAACCAGAAATGTCTGCTGATTTACCCGAAGACGGCCCCTACATCATTCCCGATTCAACTCCTGTCCCTCAACGAACAGCAGAAGAAATCGCACTTGCTAAAAAAATCGATATCAAAGCTGATTTAACTGAACTTCTAAACGTCACTCTTGATATACCTGAACTCGATCAAGTCTTATTTGATGATAAAACACTTGAGGATTTATTAGATCGCGGCTATCGACCTGGTGATGGCCGTCTAAACTTACAAGCAATTGTTTCGGTTTTAGACGGAAAATTACACATTGCTGAGGAAGTTCTCGATGTTGAATTTCCTGGTGTGCAATTTGAAAACGGTCAACCTCAGGTAGGACTTTTAGGTAAACTTTTTGGGAAAAAGAAAAAAATTCTGGCCAGTGCTGATTACCAAAATTTCAAAATGCTTTATGATTTTAAAAATGAGTTGTTTGCTCAATTTGAAACAATGGACACTGTCGATGAGTCTGAACCAGATACCGTTGAACCCAATACCACAATCATTAGAGATGAGCCTATCCAAATAAAAAAACGCAATCCACTTCTGCGTTATGCAACTGCGGCTACTGCCGCCGCAGCCCTAGCCGGAGATCACAATGACCGCGCAGTCGTATCGACACAAACCGAATCGGCTGAAAAAACATATGTTATTCCTGGGCAAGACAGTGAAGAAGCGAGCCGTCGCCCAACGGGAATGCCTGAAGTGTATATTGCGCCTGCTCAAGCCAATTCTGAAACCGCGGCGTTCCGTCGAGATTTAGAAACGCGCACGCAAAAGTATTCAGCCGCTGAACCAAAAATCACTAAAAACCCGCCTGTCGCGTATACTAACGAAGAAGCTAATGCCCAACCACGGCGTGATCTTGAAATAGTCAGTGCCCGATCTTTAGACGAGTCACCGGCTTCTCAACCACGACGTGATCTTGAAAAATCATTCACCCCCGAAGCCACGGCGCAAAAACTCGTGCGCAAACCAATAGACGTATCTGAATTAATTAAAAAATTTACCTACTCTGAGCCAAATGCTGTAGTAAAAAATAAGACTGAAACTGCGTTTGCTGGCTCAGCCAATTTCATTCCTCTTGCTGATCAAACTACTACTCGTTTAAATCAATACCCAGCCACTCCTTCCTCTGGCGCCAAAGCAATTCCTCGGTTTGCACCAGAACAAACCGCTGCTCCTAGTAGCCGAAAAATGAGTGTCGACTTCACTCCAATTGAACCAAGTGAACAAATGGATGAAGAAGAAGTGGCGACGGCCTTTACTGGTGGACCAACCGTTGATTTTCAAGCTGATGGTAAAATTTTTGATCAAGGTCCTAAAAAACCTGACTCAAAGGTTAGAGCCAAACCAAGTTCTGCCAAAAAAATTAAAACGCAATTTAACTTAGACGAAAATCCCCAATTAAATTCATTGCTCAAAAAACAGCTTGACCCAAACATGCCTCGTTTAACCGTTTCCGCGCGCGCTGAAGCGGCTGTTGCCCCAGCCGAATCTATTAACCCTACCACTCGTCGGGCTCTTTCTCAACGCTTTAAAAAGGTTGGGCTCAGCACTCCTGAACAAACTGCCTTACTCAGTCATGTCACCAAACTCAGCCAAAATCTGACACCTGACGCTCAAGCCCGTAAATTAGCTAAAATACTCCAAATGAACCACAAGGAGCTCAAAAAGATGATTGATTCTATCCCTCGCTAAGGACTTGACAGGTCTTCTAACCCATGGTAAACTCCTCGCACTAAATCTAGTTTTATGAAGCAAGGCATTCACCCAAAATATTCAACAGACATCACCGTAACCTGCGCCTGTGGCAATTCATTTGTTACTGGTTCAACCAAAGAAGTGCTCCGCATGGAAATTTGTGGTGCTTGCCACCCATTTTACACTGGTCAAGAACGGTTAATCGATACCGCTCGTCGCGTTGAGAAATTTCAAGACAAAATGGCTAAAATCGAAGCTGCTGGTGGGATAAAAGCCAAAAAAGTAAAAGACGCCACTCGCAAAGCCAAAAAAGAAGAAGCCGCTAAAAAATCTAAAAAAACCGAAGACGGAAAATAGCTTTTATCTTCATAAAGAACAGGTTTGCGCCTGTTTTTTATTTTAGTAAAAAAGAGTACACTAGTGTATATGATTCAAAAATATCTTGATATTAAAAACAGATTTAATGAATTGGAAAGTGCCTTGCAAGATCCGGCTGTAATTAATGTCCAAGAAAAATTAAAAAAAACTTCAGCTGAATATGCTGATTTACGACCTTTACACGAACAAATTTGTCGTTTGGAAAAAGTAGAGGCTGATTTATTGTCCGCTCAAGAATTAGCCGCGGGCACCGATGAAATGGCCGAGTTAGCGCGGGCTGAAGCGAGTGAATTGCAAGCCGAAAAAACCACGTTAGAAACAGCCTTGCAAGAACAAACTCGCCCTACTGACCCCATGGATAAAAAAGATGTTATTATTGAAATCCGAGCTGGGGCGGGTGGCGATGAAGCCGCGCTATTTGCCACAGAACTCATGCGCATGTATTTAAAATATGCCGAAAACAAAGGCTGGGTTACTAAATTGATTGATGAAAGTCAAAATGAATTAGGTGGCCACAAAGAAGTAATTTTTTCGATTAAAGGTCACAACATTTACAAATCACTCAAATACGAAATGGGTGTGCATCGCGTGCAACGTGTACCCGAAACCGAAAAAGCGGGCCGCATTCATACGTCCACAGTAAGTGTAGCGGTGTTACCAGAAATTGAAGAAACCGAATTAGTGATTGACCCAAAAGATTTGCGTATTGATACGTTTATGGCTGGCGGTAAGGGCGGACAATCGGTTAATACTACCTATTCCGCGATTCGCATTGTGCACTTACCTACCAATACGGTTGTACAGTGTCAGGATGAACGCTCCCAACAACAAAATCGCTTAAAGGCCATGGAAGTGTTACGCGCGCGTTTGTACGAAGCCCAACAAGCGGAAATTAAAAGCAAACAAGACGCCGCACGCAACAGTCAAATTGGCAGCGGCGACCGTAGTGAAAAAATTCGCACCTATAATTTTCCTCAGGATCGAATTACCGATCACCGTATTCATGAAAACTGGAATACGATTCCGAATATTTTAAACGGTGAACTCGACCCAATTATTGACGCGCTCCGCGCTGCTGATTATGCGGCCAAGGACAATTAATGAATTACTCAGGAGAGCCGAACCAGCCGGGCGACGAGAACTCACGCTCATTTTGGCCCATGTTTTAGGTTGCGAACCAACTTTTATTTTGGCTCACCCAGAATTTGTAGTTCAATCAAAACAACAGTGGCAATATTATTGGTTAGTAATTCAACGCGCCCGCGGCGTCCCGTTGGCTTATTTAGCGGGCAAAAAAGCTTTTTTTGGCCGTGATTTTACAGTAAATAAAGACACCCTAATCCCCCGTCCTGAAACTGAATTATTAGTGGAAGAAGTAATTAAAAAAATAAACAACTCCACCTCAAATAAAATTTTATTATTCGATATTGGTACTGGTTCGGGGTGTATTCCAGTTACTCTTTCTGCCGAATTACCTGATCCTCGCGTAAAAATTATTGCGGCTGACTTTTCCCAAAAAGCTTTGAAAATCGCTGAACAAAATAATACTCAATTAAAAACTTTTGTTGATTTTTATCACAGCGATTTACTAACCAATTTACCGTTGGAAAAATTAATTTCCCAACATTCGCCTGACCACATTATTATTACGGCCAATCTTCCATATCTAACCAAACAGGAATATCACTGCGAATGGAGTATTCGCTTTGAGCCAAAAACTGCGCTCATTGCAGCTGATAACGGCCTCGCTTTATACAAAAAATTATGTGACCAATGGTTAGATTCTCCGTTAGCCTCAATTTCCACCACTTTCTTTTTTGAAATTAACCCCGCGCAAGCTGAACCCCTATCAGCGTTTATTAATTCTAAGATTACAAACACCACTATTTCTGTTTTACCGGACCTGGCCGGACTTGAACGCCTGGTAATAATTTCGACTAAATAATAAACAAAATACCACTGCGCCAATCACATCATTTACCAAATCAGCCACCGTATCCGCGATACTTGGTTGGGTAATAAAACCAGTAAATTTTTGCAAATATAGTTCGTAGACTTCCCACATCACCCCAACCAAAGCCGTAATTCCCAAAAGTAACAACCAATATACCCATTGTGGTTTTATAACCAGCTTTTTTTCAGTCTGCAGAAACCTCGCCGCGCTCCAAGCCGTAACCACCCCACCCAACCCATGCATAAAAATATCAAACCACCACCAGGTATACAAACCAACTGGTAAAAAAATAAGATTATCAATTACAAAAATTCCAGCCATTGGTAGCGCGGCCCACAACAATCGTTTAATCATAATTGAGTAATTTGTACAGCCGACAATTTAGGCACCAGTTGCACCCAAATTTTCCCTGGTTTGAAAAAAATTTCCTTTCCAGTATTGTCATAAAAATTTGTCCGTTCAAAAAGTCCACTTTTTTGCCAAGTCCCCGTAATTTTCTGTCCAGCCATAATAACCAAAGCAGGCCCCTCACCAATTGTTTTCATTTCCAGCCGCCCAATCTCATCAAGAACCGCAACCGGTGATTCCATAATCAAAATGGTATCCGCGTAAATCCGACCACTTTCAGTTTCATGAGGCACAGTGCCCTGCCAACGCTCGTATTTATTTATATTTGGATGATAATTCCACACGGTAACAAAACTTGGACGCAAATAAGGAATTTCTACACTCTGCACACAGTTACTCAAGCAAGTTGGTGTGCTGGTTGTAAATACCCAAGGAATAAATTTATTTTCTATTTCAGCACCGATTAATTTAGTCCAACGCTCAGTGTTAGTATAAACATTGTGTGGGGCATATCGATTAGTTGCCCGCCAAAATGAATTACCTTTAAACATTTCATTAGCATCCCAAATATCACGTTTCACAATTAAGTCCAGGGCGGCTGGCGAACCACCCACATGCATGTATAAGGGTGAATCGTATTCAGCCAACCAATCTAAAAAATATGGCCGAGCACTTCGTACCGGTCCGACCTTACTCACTTCTGTAGTATATGGATAGAGCGCCATGAATCTCGTAAAATTACCCTCAACCATAGCCTCATACACAACATCAGCTTCAGCCAAGCCGGCCTGTGGTCGCGCTTCGGGATGATTTTCAATCATCACCGCCACCAAGGCGGGAATCTGGGCGGCAAAAGTATCCACACATTCACCATTTAGAATCTTTGTATATTCGCAATTATTTTGCACTGTTTTCGGGACGATAGCTACATCCTTTTTAAACGAAGAGGTGGAGCTACTTAATACCAGAACTACGATTACGCCTATTCCAATTAAACTAATAATTCCCAGCAGTTTAATTTCCTTTTTTTCACCATTAAAAATAGACTTAACTTTTTTATTAAATAATTGTATTACCGATGGCTGTGAATTTCGTTTCATATTCAACCAGTATACCAAATTTTAATTAAAAAAACTCCCCAGGTATGGGGAGTTTTTAGTTTCTGACTGTTTATTCAGCAGCTGGTTCAGCCACTTCTTCTTTACCTTTCTTTTCAACTTCAATCGCTGAAAGGTCAACGGTACTATCAGCCTCTTCAATTGCTTTCAATTCTTCTTCAGTCATTGGCGGAGTCACCGTCGCAATTACGCGTTCTTGGTCTTCATCAATCATAATTCCCGCTGGAACCACAATATCTTTAATCCGAATCGCGTCTTCAAAGGTTTTAAGCAAGGAAAGATCAACTTCAATTTCACTTACCAAATCTTTTGGCAAACAAGTAACATCAACTTCATTCATTGTCTTGGCCAAAGTACCGGCCAAACTTTTCACCGCATCAGATTCACCAACAAATACCAATTCCACTGTTGTGGACATTTCTTTGTTCATGTTAATTTGACGGAAATCTACATGCACAGCTTGACCTTTAACTGGGTCAACTTGCACATCTTGGATCAACACCTTAACAACGGGTTCACCTTCAATTTGAAAATCAATTAAACTTGAGCCAGCTTGGTCATATAATTTAGCAAACCCTGAGGCTGAAATTGATACTGGTGTGGTTGAAGATCGGTCACCACCGTACACCACAGCCGGAACTTCTCCAGCGGCGCGAACTGCAGTTACATCGAGGTCAGTGCGTTTTTTGGCAGTAATACTAAATGGCATACTATTTATTTAAGGCAAAAATGATTGGTAATAAAGGTGGGTAACGAGGCTGCGACTATCTTTTTCTAAAAAATTATAGGCCGCTAATAATTCATTTTCTGAAACTGGCTTCGCTGTTTTAAAACGACGCGCATCCGCTTCAGACAAATCGGTTGAAAGACCTAAAAATCCTAATCCGTGATTCGTCTTACCCATAAACACCAGGGTAGCGTGACGACATTGACCACAGGTAGCGTGGGCAACGGTACCGGTTTTAGTCCGGTCAATTAACTGGACTTGCTCACTTGTATATTTCCCGCCACAGAGGCGACAGGACTTAACCGTGTCCAGCATTTTTGAAAACTGGGACTTCATAAGTGTGAGGAATATAGCAAAAGAATAAGATTTAGTCAAGACTTTACCCCCTAAACTGCCCGGGTTTGGGCCGCCACACTCTCGGCAATTCCAATCAGTAAAAAGTTACTAATTAATGAGGTACCCCCGTAACTAACAAAGGGCAAAGTAACTCCAGTAACTGGCAATAGACCCATCGCCGCCCCAGCATTAACCGTTAACTGGACAGATAACAAAATTACCACCCCGGCCGCTGTATACGCACCAAAATCACTCGGCGCCAGGCGCGCAATTCTAATTAACCGACTAAATACCACCCCATAAAGTCCCAATAATAGGGCTAATCCCACAAATCCTAATTCTTCACCCACTACGGCTAGTATAAAGTCTGTTTGCGCTTCTGGCAAAAAATGTAATTGACTTTGCGAGCCAGAACCCAATCCGCGACCAAAAAACTGCCCTGAACCGATCGCAATCAACGACTGATTTACATTATACCCTGTTCCCAACGGATCACGATCTGGATTAGCAAAATTCAAAATCCGTTCCCGTTGATAATCTTTAAATAAAAAAATCCAACTAAACGCCACGGTCAACATTCCTACGGTCGCTAAAATAGCAATTGTTTTGGGTTTTAAACCAGCCACTAACACCAACCCCAACCACACGGCCAACATAACCGCCCCGGACCCAAAATCAGGTTGCAACAATACGGGTAATACCAGTAAAGCAGACATAATACCCGTGGCCCATAAAAATTTAGTTTGAGCAAATTGGCGACCAGCGCGTTCAATTCGCCACGCTAAAAAAATAATCAAAACCACTTTGGCAATTTCAACCGGCTGAAATGAAAAACCAGCTAACCGATACCATCCACGCGTACCCCGAATAGTCGTACCAAAAAATAATACACCAATCAACAATAATAAGGCGACTAAGAATAAAAATCTCGCGCTTTTTTCGTACCGCGACAAATGAATGTGAGCCGCTGCCAAAGCCACACTTACTCCTAACAACAAAGACACGGCTTGAGTATTAAAAAATGATCGCTCAATTCCTCGCGATAAATCAACACTATAAATCGTAACCAAACCAATTCCTGCCAGGGCCAAGACTGTTACCAGCAAAACCCAATCCAAGCGCCGGATTCTTTCCCAAAAAAGCCGTCGCATATTATTTTTTTAGCGGCAGATAATTATCCTCATCAAACAAATTTAGATTAGCATATACTTCAACCGTATCCAAATCAAGAGAATCCACCAAAGAAGTTAAGTCAATTTTCTGAATACTTTCCGCGGCAAATGAATCAACAATAAATTGTTTACTACCCACAATCACCTCACCTTTTTTAAATATCGCAGTAAAAGGTACTTGCCAATACCCAAACGCAGTTTCATTTTTTAAGATAAAAGAAATCGTATGTACACTTGTTCCTGCATTTGGGTTGGCCGGTACAAACACCATTTCATCAACCGTAAACTGTAGGCGTTCGGTCACAAATTGAGCCGGATCAAGGTACGTTCGATTATCCAAACGACGCCACTCGATATTTTTTATTGTCACGCGGGCGTCACCCGGAATGGCATCGGTAGCTACACCCAACACACCTAATCCGCTGCGTTGTCCAGGCCATAACCAGGTATCCGCCACTGCTGTTTCGCCACCACTCCACGAAAAAGTATAAAATACACGCGCTGCCCACCGATCATTTGGATTATTCATGTAGGCCAAATAATCTGCCTTGCCAGGCGAACTTGGTAAAACCGCGATGGTTTCAATTTGAATTGGTGTCGCGGCCACTTCTTTTTTTACCGTATTTAGAGCCACACCCTGATTGGTCAAATTAGATCGCAAGGCTTCATCATGCCAATAGCCATAAAAAGCATACTCAATCACCCGATACAACGAATATCCGCCCAAAACTACGCATACCACAATCAAAAAAACAGTCAGTCCTTGTCGTAATTGAATTTTATGTTTTAAATACCATTCAGAAAAACCCAATTCGCGGTTGGTAAATTCACCCGTAGGGTCAACATACCGTTCAAATAGTCGTGAATCTTTATGAACTGAATTATCAGCAGCTGGTTTAAACATATTGTGTTAAGTATAGCAAAATTCACTTACCTTGCCCAGCCTAATAGTTTATGGTACGATTAGTCTGTTCTAAAAAATTTTTATGGCAAAATCTGAAGAAAAAAAAGTCAACGAAAACGATACTTCAACTGATTATAGTGCGAAAAATATTACCGTCTTAGAGGGCTTAGAAGCGGTTCGCAAGCGTCCCGGCATGTATATTGGTTCGACAGGTCCGACCGGTTTACACCACATGATTTGGGAAATTGTCGATAACTCCATGGATGAAGCCATGGCTGGTCATTGTGACACGATTACTATTAAACTCTTACCTGATCACTGGATTTCAGTTACTGATAATGGTCGTGGTATCCCTGTTGATATTCACCCAGTTAAAAAAGTTTCCGCCTTGGATTTAGTACTAACCACCCTTCACGCTGGTGGTAAATTTGGTGAAGGTGGTGGCTATAAAGTATCTGGCGGTTTACACGGCGTTGGCGCTTCAGTAGTTAATGCGTTGTCCACTGACCTCAAAGCGATTATTCACCGCGATGGTGAAATTTGGGAACAAAATTATAAAATTGGTAAACCACAAGGTAAAGTCAAAGCGATTGGCAAGACCAAAGAAACTGGTACGACCATTCAATTCCGCGCTGATAATTCCATTTTCGAAACGATTGATTACGAATGGAAGTATATTTTGGATCACATTCGTCAACAAGCCTATTTAACCAAAGGCATTCACATTATTTTGCGAGACGAACGCAGTAGCGAAGAAAAAGCAATCGATTCTTCGGCTAGTCCATTCCCTGAAAGTTACCAATTTTACTTTGAAGGTGGTATTGGTAGTTATGTAAAACACATCAATAAAAATCGGGAAATAAAAAACGAAACTGTTTTTTATGTGGAGAAAAAAGTTGACGATGTATTGGTAGAAATTGCCGTGCAATATACTGATGAATACAGTGAATCTTTGTACGCCTTTGCCAACAACATTGCCAATCCCGATGGCGGTATGCATGTGGCTGGTTTCCGCGCTGCGCTTACTCGCACCATCAACACTTACGCGCGCAATAAAACAATTTTAAAAGAAAAAGATCCGAATTTAACGGGCGATGATGTGCGTGAAGGGTTAACCGCGATTATTTCCGTTAAAATTCCTAATCCACAATTTGAAGGTCAAACCAAAGCCAAATTAGGTAATCCAGAAGTTAAACCAGCGGTAGAAAATGTGTTTGGTGATCACTTCATGATTTATTTGGAAGAACATCCAAAAGATGCCGAAGCAATTATTGGTAAATGTATTATTGCCGCTCGCGCTCGCGCCGCTGCCAAAATGGCCCGCGACACCGTCTTGCGCAAAAGTGCTTTGGAAGGGTTTACTTTACCAGGTAAACTCGCTGACTGTTCTTCTCGTGATGCATCTATTTCTGAACTGTACATTGTAGAGGGTGATTCGGCCGGTGGTTCCGCTAAGCAAGGTCGTGATCGTCATAACCAAGCTATTCTGCCGTTACGCGGTAAAGTATTAAATGTAGAACGCGCCCGTTTGGATAAAATTCTTACCAACAATGAATTGAAGTCCTTGATTATTGCGATGGGTACCAACATTGGTGAAATGTTTGATATCAGTAAACTCCGCTACCACCGCATTATTATTATGACCGATGCCGATGTGGACGGTGCGCACATTCGAACTCTGCTTTTAACTTTATTCTTCCGCTATTTCCCAGACTTAATTGCGGGTGGCCACATTTATATTGCCCAACCACCATTGTATAGTGCCAAAAAAGGTAAGGAAGTTACTTGGTTGTATAATGTTGAAGCCCTTGATGCTTTCCTTAAAAAGCATGGTCTTAAACCAGAAGATATTCAAGTAGCTGAAGAAGAAACCGACGAGGGTGCCGCCACAGTAGTTACTGAAACTAAAACTACTCCTACCAAAGCACCAGGCTTTGCGATTCAACGCTATAAAGGTCTTGGTGAAATGAATCCAGAACAATTGTGGGAAACCACCATGAATCCACAAAACCGCGTGATCAAACAAGTAACTATTGAAGATGCGGAAAAAGCCAATGAAGTTTTCGACATTCTCATGGGTAGTGAAGTGGCGCCTCGCAAAAAATTCATTCAGACTCAGGCTAAGAATGTGCAGAACCTTGATATTTAAGCTATTATTTATCCACTGTAGAGAGGGTTGACAAAACCCTCTCTTTTATTTATAATGCTCTCATAAATCGGCCACAGGCCGTTTTTAGTTACTTGGCCTTTGGGCCGAATTACCCCTATGAATATTGTAAATTACGTTAAAGAGTCTTACCTTGAATTGAAAAAAGTCCAATGGTTGACCAAAAAACAAACCATGAACTATACCATCGCAGTGTTTGCCATGAGTGTAGGTATTGCGGTATTTTTTGTGGTTTTAGACCGTGTTCTAAACATCGGCCTTGATCAACTTCTTAAATAACCTGTCATATGAGTAAGCAAAATCCCAATTTGGGTATGCGGTGGTATGTAATTCATACCTACAGCGGATACGAAGAGAATGTTAAGCAAAACCTCGAACAACGCATTGAGTCTTTTGACATGCAAGATAAAATTGCTGAGGTTTTGATTCCTAAAGAAAAGAAAATTAAAATTTTACGCGGTAAGCGCAATGTGATTGAAGAAAAAATCTTTCCTGGTTATGTTTTGGTGCAAATGATTGTAACTGATGATTCTTGGTATGTAGTGCGCAACACTCCAAATGTAACCGGTTTTGTGGGCTCAGGCACAGTGCCAACCCCAATTGATGAAAAAGAAATGGTGGCCCTAATGAGTCGTATGACCGTTGATGAACCAATTCATAAAATTGATGTATCAGTTAATGATCCAGTCAAAATTATGGATGGTCCATTCAAAAATTTTGAAGGAAAAGTTAATGCGATTGATGCGGCGCGTGGTAAAATTAAAGTATTGGTTAATATGTTTGGCCGTGAAACCCCGGTCGAACTTGATGCCCTACAAGTAAGAAAAATTTAATTATCACTTTAAGGACTTCAGCGTGCTGTCTCTTGAAAAAATAGAGAGCTTCTCAGCACTGACGAGTCCTTAAACTTAATGTATATATGGCAAAAAAATTAAACGCGCAGATCAAACTGCAAATTGTTGGCGGCGGCGCTAACCCAGCCCCTCCAGTTGGTCCAGCCCTTGGTCAACACGGTGTGAACATTCAAGGTTTTTGTAAAGAATTCAACGACAAAACCCAAGATCGTAAAGGTGAAGTTGTTCCAGTGGTAATTAATGTGTACGAAGACCGCAGCTTTTCTTTCATCATGAAAGTGGCTCCAGCCGGCGAACTCATTAAAAAAGCCCTTGGTCTTAAAAGTGGTTCAAAAGTTCCACAAAAAGACAAAGTTGGTAAACTCACCAAAAAACAACTCCGCGAAATTGCTGAAAAGAAAATGCCTGACCTTAACTGCCATGATGTGGAAGCCGCCATGCGTACAATCGCTGGTACTGCTCGTCAAATGGGTGTGACTGTTGAAGAATAATCCGCATTTATGCACCTAAAACTCGCTTTTACAGCGAGTTTTTTGTTATACTGCCGGCCATATGAAAAACTCTAAAAAACCATTTTGCCAATTTTTCCTCAGCCTCTCCCCCGACCTCGTTGAGGAAGTTAAAAAAGGAGTAAAAACTTTTCCCCACACCATTTCTAATAAAGTCTTAAGTCTTGAAGAATTAAATCCAAAAACTGAAATTCTTGGGTTATTTACTGATTCCAAAGTCACTAAAGAAGTCCTTAAAAAACTCCCAAATTTAAAAGCCATCATTACTTTTTCCACTGGTTTTGATCACATTGATTTTGCAGAAGTAAAAAAGCGTGGGATTGTGGTGTGCAATGTGCCAAGTTATGGCGACTACACAGTGGCCCAACATACTTTAACTTTAATGTTAGCGCTGTCAAAAAAATTATTTGAATCGGTGAAGCGCGTTAAAGAAGGCGTGTATGATTACCATGGCATGCGCGGTTTTGATTTGCGTGGTAAAACTATTGGGATTATTGGTACTGGTAAAATCGGTAAAGCCGTAATCAAAATGTTAGTTGGTTTTGAAATGAATATTATTGCTTACGATCCATTTCCCGACAAAGAATTTGCTAAAACCCATAATTTTACTTATACCGCTCTGAATTCTTTACTCAAAGAGGCGGATATCGTTTCTTTACATGTGCCACTTTTAAAAGAAACTAAGCATCTGCTTAATGCTAAAAATATCAAACTACTTAAACCAACCGCCTATGTAATTAATACATCGCGCGGCGGTTTAGTTGATGGTGAGGCCCTCTTGCGCGCACTACAAAACAACCAAATTGCTGGCGCTGGGCTAGATGTATTGGAAGATGAAGAAATTATGCGTGACCCTGTTTTGCTCTTCAGCGATTCTTGCCGCGATTGTAACATTCGCACCAGCTTGGTAAATTCCATGCTCATTGATAATCCTAAAACTATTGTTACTCCGCACAATGCATTCAATACCACCGAAGCAATTATGCGGATTATCAATACTTCCCTCGACAATTTGAAAGCTTTTAGCAGTGGCACTCCCACTAACGTGGTTGGATCAAAATAATTGACAATTTACCCACATCTTTTTACACAAACTTACCATTTTGGTTTCATGGGTTCGACTCCCCCTCTGTCCACCACTAATAATCCTCATTTATTGGGGATTATTTTTATTGAATGTCATTGACAAAATTTTTTAAATACTTTAAAATAAATGTAATGACAAGTCTAGTTGTACATAAACCGTGTACTACGAACACTGGAACTCCCTTTGGGGAGTTCTTTTGTTTAAAGCCTAGTCTTGACAAATCCGCCATTTTTAGCTAAACTACGCGCATTATTTATGTGGGACTTCTGACCCTTCAGAAGGCTATCACCACACCATACAACTATATGGCAGCAGGAAAACGCCTCGTGGCCGCTAAGGCCCTGGTCAATAAGACCAAAATCTACTCTGTAGATGAAGCAATTGCGCTGGTTAAACAAACCAGTACTGTTAAATTTGTGGCTTCAGTAGAAGTTCACGCTCAATTGGGAATTGACCCAAGTAAGAGTGACCAACAGATCCGCACTACCGTAAGTTTGCCTCACGGTACCGGTAAAACCAAGAAAATTGCCGCTTTCGTAGGTTCAAACAATGAAAAAGCTGCTCAAGAAGCTGGCGCTGATTTCATTTATGGTGAAGAAGAAATTAAAAAAATTAAAGACGGTTTGCTCAAAGTTGAATTTGACATTGCCGTGGCTACTCCAGAAATGATGCCTAAAATGGCTGTTGCCGCTAAGGTTTTGGGTCCAAAAGGTTTAATGCCTAACCCAAAAACTGACACTGTAAACCCAGATGTCAAAAAGATGATCACTGAACTTAAAAAAGGTAAAGCTGCTTTCAAAAATGATGACGGTGCTAATATCCACCAAATCATTGGTAACACAGGTTTTACTGACAGTCAGCTCAAAGAAAACTTCACTGCTTTCTTGGACGCAGTTAAACGCGTTAAACCAAATAGCACTAAAGGTACCTACCTCAAATCACTGTACTTAACCAGTGCAATGGGCCCAAGTATCAAAGTTGAAACTGGCGTCTAATCTCGTAAAAATAAGAACCGTCCGCAAGGGCGGTTTTTTGTTTATAAAATGTTTGCGCATTTCCCTCCAAGTGTTACTATTACTATATAAATTTTATAAAGAGATATGGCTAATCCCGCACTAATGGACGAACTTCGTCGTTTAACCAAAGTTGATTGGATCCCCAATGAAATATCTGCGACTCTGCCGATAATTTCTGAACTTGCCGAGGAACAAAACCAAAGTGGTGCAAGTGCCAAACAACTTATTGAAGGAGATGAATTTGCAAAAAATGTAATCCTCAAACCGTTCCGAGGTTTTGCCGAAAAATACACCGGGTTCAGGGATCCACAAAACCAAGGTGGTACATTTAGCACTATGGATTTTTTAGCAGATGAAGACGCTCAAAAATTCGTTCAAAAAATTGAAGCTGGATTTAAAGAAATACACGATCAATTAGTTGCGCTAGGTAACAATGAGCACGCTGGCACCGGTGTACGTTCCTTGGCTGTGGCAGAAAGTTTTTTTCAAGAAAAAATTCATTTACTCATGGAACAATGCAGAGAAAATAATGAAAGCAAAGAAGCCAATGATCTGCAAGAAAAAGTTGAACCTGAAAATATAACTGAAGGACGATTTAACGGTGAAACATACAAATAAATATGCACACATCTCAAGCTTTTCTTGATCTCTTGTACATTGCAAAAAATGATTGGATTGGCAATCAATTAGGTCAAGTGGTGAGCGCAGTCCGAGTGATTAAAATGTTTAGAAATGAATTTATACCTAAAGGAGAACCTGGTACAGACCACACGTTAACCAAAGAATTATTAGCGTATAAACCTAAGCTAGGTAAACGTCTCTATACCCCACTTCCTTCTTTTGCTGAACGGTATAGCTCACCTAAAAGTCTCGAGCATTTAATAATTGCAACATCATTTAATGAAATACTTGATGATTCACAATGTAAACAATTTATTACCACAGTTGAAAGTGAATTTAAAAAAATATCAAAGATTTTAGAAGATTATGATAACCCAGAAGCTGACATGAATTTTCTTCAAGTGGCGGAACAAATTGAAAATGTATACCAAGAAGTTCAAAATTATCTTGCCGAAAATTTAGAACGCATAAAAAGTGCAGAGATCATTGAGCCAAACGAGGCAAATAAAAATTTAAAAAATAAACCAATTATCACAGAAAATCTTACGGCACGAGGTGAGGTGTCACACCGACAATACTATTAATAAACAAATATGTCCCTTAATGAAATTATAGATAAAAAAATGCCCTCCCTCACCGAATGGTTGGAAAAAATTGGTCATCGCGATGCCGATGCATTCCGAGAAGAAGATAATAAAAAACGCGACCGTTTGGAGATTTTATACCAAACCATTGGCCTGCGTTACGATCGACCTGAACGTATAACCGCCCGAGAAATTGTCACTGATTCTGAATATTTTCAAGAGATTTTAGCGCGTAAAGGTGACGAATTGTGCGCGCTGCGTTTAGTACCAATTGACCCCGCGTTACCTAAATTGCGCGTGCGCGGCAAAACGTTACGCGAAAATTTAGTGTGGTTTTATGAACAAACCATTGATTATGACCAATATAAAGTAGAAATTATTCCCCACCCCACTGAAAGTCGTTGGGCGGGAATTTTTTTAGTCACTGACACGGGGGTGATTGGTGAACTTACTCCTGGGTTACACTGGGAATTAACTCAGGGTTTTTACGAACAACCACCAATTACTTTTTTCTTTGATTTTACTACCTGGCAATTTTCTGAATCCAATCAAAGTGCGTTTAGTACCATGCAAGAAGCACTAGCAGCATTACGTGTCACCACTCCAGCTGAACAAACAGAATTACAAGCTACAATTGGAGCTGAATTTACTAATCGCGGATATTTAAAAGGTTATTTTGAATTTGCCGTGGTTAATCCACATTTTGCGGTGGAATTTATTGACTATAATCGTATTTTATACAAACTAATGGCCCACGAAGTCACCGCCGCATTACCTTCAGCCGATACTACTGGAATCAAGGGAACTATTGCCAGTCGTGGTAAAGCGGTTGGTAAAATTCACTGGGTAGATAATCCAACTGAAACTGAATTTCAAACCGGAGAAATTTTGGCCTGTGCCATGACTACCGTAGATTATCTACCACTCATGCAAAAAGCCGCTGGCATTATTACTGAACAAGGCACAATTTTGTCCCATGCCGCCATTGTGAGCCGAGAAATGAAAAAACCGTGTTTAGTAAATGTTAAAAATGCTCGTTCAGTTTTTTCCGACGGAACTTTGGTGGAAATAGACGCCAATCAAGGCACTCTAAAAATCCTCTAATTTTAGCCCAGAAAAACAGCTTGGCAGACCGTCCCGGCTCTGTTACAATGCCTTACAATAACCTTATTTTTATGAGCGAAGAAACCTTTGTACGGCCGAGCTGGGATGAATATTTCATGGAAATTACTCGGGCAGTGGCCAAGCGGGCTACTTGTGATCGTGGCCGCTCGGGCTGTGTGATTGCCCGAGACAAACAAATTTTAGTAACCGGCTATGTTGGCTCACCCGCTGGCTTGCAACACTGTGACGAAGTTGGCCACTTAATGAAAACGGTCACCCACGGTGACGGTCACCAAAGTCAACATTGTGTCCGCACCACCCACGCCGAACAAAATGCGATTGTTCAAGCTGCCCGGCTCGGTGTTTCTATTTTAGGTGCAACCGTATATTGCAAAATGACTCCCTGTGCAGTTTGTGCTGGCATGATTATTAACGCTGGTGTCAAACGCGTTGTTTGTGAAAAACGCTATCATGCTGGTACCGAAAGTGAAGACATGTTTCGTAAAGTTGGTCTAGAATTAGATTATATTAATGAAGAAGTAGAAAATTATGCCAACCAATAAAATCGTTTTAGGAATTGTGGGTGAAATGGGTGTTGGTAAAAGCACAATTACTGATTACATCAAACAAAAATACGGGGCGGTCTCGTTTCGTTTTTCTGACATGCTTACGGATATTGCCAATCGGTTATATTTGGAACCAACTCGGCCAAATTTGCAGATGATTTCGTCCATGCTTCGCCAGACCATTAGTCAGGACATTATGTCCAAAGTAATTCGTCGTGATGCTGAAACCAGCACCGCTGCTATTATTATTGTTGAAGGTATTCGCAGACCAAGTGATATTACCTATCTCAAAGAATTACCAAATTTTTATTTAATTGGGATGAATGCTGACGAACGCCTGCGCTATGAACGCGTGTGTTTACGCAGTGAAAAACCAGATGATCGCACTAAAACTTGGGAAGCCTTTCAACAAGAAGGGTTGGCTGAAGCGGAATTAGAGATTAAAAATATCAAAGCGGAAGCGCGCGTTCAAATTGATAATAATGGGACTGAAGCAGAATTGTTTACGCAAGTGGAGAAAATTTTGAGTGAAGTTGGTATTGCTTAATATGAAAGTCCAAATAAAATTAATTGATACTACCCTACCCTTGCCCGCCTACCAAACTCCTGGCGCCGTGGCGTTTGATTTATACTCACGCGTGGACATGGAAATTGCAGCAAAAAGTATTGCCAAAATTCCCACCAATTTAATTGTCCAAACTCCACCGGGATATTTGCTCAGTATTGTTACTCGCTCTAGTACTGCCAGTAAAAAAGGGTTATCCCTACTACAAGGCTACGGAATTATTGACCAAGATTATTGTGGACCAACTGATGAAATTTTGTACCAAGTGTATAATTTTACTGATCACCCGGTGACAATTGAACGCGGTGAACGCGTGGGCCAAGCCGCTTTTTTGCGTGTTGACCAAGCGGAGTGGGTAGAAGTTGCGGAAATGACTGGCCCAAATCGTGGCGGTTTTGGTACCACGGGAAAATAAGAAATATCGAAAAAAATATGAAAACTTATTTAGATATTGTCAAAAAAATAATTCGCGAAGGTGAAATAAAGTCTGATCGCACCGGCACCGGCACGATTGCGATTGCGGGCGCGATTTTTGAACATGATATGGCCAATGGTTTTCCCTTACTGACTACCAAAAAAATGCCATTCAAAGTAATTGCCAGTGAATTAGAATTTTTTATTAAAGGAATTACTGATAAAGAATGGTTGCGCGACCGCAATAATCATATTTGGGATGAATGGGCCAGGCCGAGCAAAGCACCGTATGGACATACGGCCCATGCCAAAGAAACTATGTTCAAAGAACGCGATCTTGGGCCAGTCTACGGATTTCAGTGGCGTCATTTTGGGGCTGACTATAAAAGTTTTGATACAGACTATACTGGTCAAGGCGTAGATCAATTTAAAAATCTAGTAGAAGGAATTAAAAAAGATCCGTCGAGCCGGCGTTTAATTGTAAATTCGTGGAATGCTAGCATGCTCCATGATATGGGCTTACCACCTTGTCATTATTCTTACCAGGTCACGGTCATTAATGGAAAATTAAATTTACTCTGGAACCAACGCTCAGTGGACACCATGCTTGGCTTACCGTTTAATATTGCCAGTTACGCCTTATTGTTACATTTATTGGCCAAAGAAACCGGGTTACAGGAAGGTAAGCTGGTAGGCTTTTTAGCTGATGTGCATATTTATCGCAATCATTTAGAAGGAGTCAAAGAGCAAATTGTTCGTGATCCAAATTTATACAAACTTCCTAAACTAGATACTGATAATTTTACTTCCATTTTTAATTGGAATTACGAAGATACTCGCGTGGTGGGATATGAAAGTTATCCAAAAATTAGTTTTCCAATTGCGGTTTAAATTATGCTATCTCTGATTGCTGGCATCTCGCAAAACAATTGCATTGGTCTAAATGGCCAATTGCCTTGGCATATCCCCGAAGATTTAAAACATTTCCGTGAAGTTACGGCTGGAAAAATTGTGTTAATGGGCCGAAAAACTTGGGAATCTTTACCAGAAAAATTCCGCCCCCTCCCTAATCGCATCAATATTATAATTACCAG
>DALYDF010000009.1:0-1974 GCA_031973355.1 Candidatus Magasanikiibacteriota bacterium | reverse complement strand
TGGAAATTTTTGCTACGATTGACGAAGCTGTAGCGACTCACCCAGATGAAGAAATCATGGTCATTGGTGGTGCGGAAATTTACAAACAAACAATTGATCGCGCCGACCGGTTATATATTACACACGTCAATCAAACTGTAGACGGTGATGCTTTTTTCCCAGCTATTGATTTAAATATTTGGCAAGAAACGCAGCGAGAGGACCGTGACGGATATTCGTTTGTTACCTATATAAAATCTAACACTGCTTAAAATATAGTACTGGTAATTTAATCGCTCGTCAGGCTCTGATTAATGAATTTATCATTGCTATTGTATAAATACGCTTGTGACTCGCTACTTAAATCACCAGTACTATATTTTTACCAAACTAGTATGTCCGGAATATTTATCTCCATCGAAGGCACTGACGGTTCGGGCAAAGGCACGCAAACGGAACTACTCGTTAACCGTCTCAAAGCCGAAGGTAGAGCCGTGGAAATTATTAGTTTTCCCCAATATGGTGAATCAAGCGCGGCCGTTGTAGAAGATTATTTACACGGTAAATTTGGTACAGCCACGGAAGTAGGTCCGTATCGTGGTTCAATTTTTTACGCGATTGATCGTTATGCCGCAGCCCGTAAAATTCGCACCTGGCTCGCTGAAGATAAAATTGTGATTGCCAATCGGTATGTTGGTTCGAATATGGCACACCAAGGTGGGAAAATTTCAGATCCCGCTGAACAAGAAAAATATTTTGCGTGGGTATATAATTTAGAGTATACTATCTTTGCAATCCCCAAACCTGATTATAATTTCATTTTGCATGTACCAGCGGCAATTGCCCAAAAATTGGTAGATCAAAAAGAATCGCGCGCGTATTTACAGGGTAAAAAACGAGATATTCATGAAGATGATTTAACGCATTTACAAGCTGCCGAAACAACCTATTTACGAATTGCGCAAAAATTTCCCGAATACCAACTACTTGAATGTGCTGATGCACAAACTATCAAACCAATTGAAGAAATCCACCACTTAATTTGGCAATCAGTTACTACTCATCTCATTTAGTATGCTTATTACCGCCACCGAACTTGTCCACGAAACTTTCCGTCTATATAGCGCCCATTTTCGCACCATCATAAAATATCTTTTTATTATTTTAGCCACGTGGGGAGCTATGGCTCTCAATGGTGTATTTGGTATTTCCTACGCGGTTGAAAAATTTGCTGGCAGTACGGTTAGTATTGTAGCGGCTCTATTTCAATTTGTAATTATTGGTCTTTTTTTCATGATTTCAATTGCGTTTAATCGTACGTTATCTTCTTTGATTCGCAATCAAACCATACCCGGCTTTTGGCAAGAACTAAAAGCTGCTAAAAGTGTTTTTTTAGCCTCAGTATTAGTTACCATTATGCTGGGTGCGGTTGCTTTTGCCGGCACCTTATTATTTGTCATTCCTGGTATCGTGTTTACCCTTTGGTATTATTTTTCAGTTTACGGAGTAATGATTGACGGCCAAAAACCAATGGCCGCTTTTAAAACCAGCAAAGCCTTGGTAGCCGGAAGATTCGGAGCCGTGTTGTGGCGCTTAACTGCTCCGGCCGCTCTATATGCCTTTATTTTTTATCTGGGCACATGGGCAATTATCACTCCTGGACAATATTTTCTATCACTTACCGGTAGCTTTCCTGCATACTGGTTAGCCATTGGCTTAGCCATTATCTTATATTTCTTACTTTTCCCCATTACCACCATTACCCCTCTTCTTCTCTACGAACACCTACGAACAAGCCAGGTTAAAACGAATGAATAAATCCAAAAATACCCGTAACTGGGTATTTTTATTTACCTCACCTAAGCTTTTCAACTCTAAAAAATAATGATAGGATTAGCCTACTATGGAACTTACCCCTATTATCGGTTTAGAAGTACACGTGGAACTCGCCACCAAAAGCAAGATGTTTTGTGCGTGCCCCAATAACAGTGAAGG
>DALYDF010000008.1:0-30242 GCA_031973355.1 Candidatus Magasanikiibacteriota bacterium | reverse complement strand
GACCCAAAACTCATGGCCAAAGTTGTTCGCGCCAAAGAAACTAATGACCGCAAGGCCATTAAGACTTGGTCACGATCTTCTACTCTTACCCCAGAAATGGTTGGTATGACCTTTGAAGTACACAATGGTAAAAACTTTATCCCTGTGTTTGTTGAAGAAAACATGGTTGGACACAAATTAGGCGAATTTGCGTTAACTCGTAAGTTTGTTGGTCACGGTGGTAAGATGGCCAAGGACCAAGGCAAAGCCGCCACAGCGGCCGCTGCTCCTGCAGCTAAGCCAGCGGCTAAGAAATAGTATATGCAAACAATTGCTAAACTCAACAATTTACGAATGACTCCACGCAAAGTGCGTCTTTTGGCTGATCTTATTAAAGGAATGAGTGCCACTGAAGCAGCTTTACAATTGGAATTTGCGCGCAAACACGCTGGTCGTCCTTTGCTTAAGCTTTTGCGTTCAGCTATGGCTAATGCTACCCACAATCATAAAATGGATGTGGCTTCATTGGTAGTTACCAATGTGTTAGTTGATAGTGGACAAACCTTGCACCGCTGGATGCCACGAGCGATGGGTCGCGCTACCCCAATTCGTAAGCGCAGTTCAAAAATTACGCTTATCTTGACTGGTGACACTACTGCCGCTGCGGTAGCGCCTGAAGAGAATACTAAGTAATCCTATGGGACACAAAGTACATCCAAAAATTCACCGCATGCCTGTTCTGTTTCCTTGGAGCTCTCGTTGGGTTGTTAAGGAAAAATACGCTGATTCTTTGCGCGAAGATATTTTAATGCGCGAATATATTCAAAAGAAGGGTAAAGATGCACAAATTGATTCTGTGTTTATTGAACGCAGTCCAAAACAAGTAACTGTGACTATTTTTGCTGCCAAACCTGGTGTCTTAATTGGTCGCGGTGGTCAAGGTCTTGATTTGATGCGCAAAGATATTGAACGCCAATTTTTGCACATGAGCCGCAAAATTAAATTGAACATTCAAGAAATTGGTAACCCTTCATTGTCAGCCCAAATTGTGGCTGAAGGTGTGGCCAAAGATATTGAAAGTCGCTTACCATTCCGTCGGGTAATTAAACAAGCCATGGAACGGGTAATGAAAGCTGGCGCACAAGGAGTTAAAATTTCTTTGTCTGGTCGTTTGAATGGTGTAGAAATTGCTCGTCAAGAAAAAATGGCTCAAGGAAAAATTCCTTTGATCACTTTCCGTAGTAACATTGATTACACTTCGGTAACCGCTCAAACCTTACAAGGTGCGATTGGGGTAAAAGTGTGGATCTATCACGGTGAAGCCTTTGAACGCATTGATAAGTTAGCAACAGTTAACCAAACTGTGGCTGCTCCTAAGAAAACTGCTTAATTTCATTTGTATGTTGTTACCTAAAAAAGTTAAACACCGCAAATGGCATAAGCCACGCCGCCGCAACATTGGTGTTGCTACTCGTCTCACCACCGTTGCGTTTGGCAGTTTTGCGCTCAAAGCGACTGATCATGCCTGGATTACCTCCCGCCAAATTGAAGCCGCTCGTCGCGTTTTGACCCGATATGTAAAACGCGGTGGAAAAATCTGGATTCGCGTATTCCCAGACCGACCAGTTACCAAGAAAGGTAACGAAGTACCGATGGGTGGAGGTAAAGGTTCACCTGACCACTATGTATGTACCATCAAACCAGGAGCTGTGTTATTTGAAATGGAAGGGATTACCGAAGAACAAGCACGAACCGCGTTGCTAGAGTGTTCACATAAGTTGCCGCTTAAGGCCAAGTTTGTTAAGCGATAAAATATGATTAAATCAGAACTCCTACAAAAAACTTTGGCTGAACTTAATAAAGAATTAGCTGAAGCCCGCGAAGAACTCCGCGAAATGCGATTCAAAGCTTCTGAAGGTCAACTTCGTGAAGTGCGCAAGATGCGAGTGCTCCGCACCAAAGTGGCTGAATTTTCAGCCGCGATTAAGGTCAAGTCATTAACCGTTAAATAATTGGTATGCCAACGAAACCAAAAACCAAATCAGTGGCTCCTGCTCCAAAAGCAAAAGCCGTTGTGCACCACCGTCAGTTTACTGGCACCGTGGCTCGCGTTTCCGCAGCCAAAACTATTGCGGTGACTGTAATCCAAATCATGACCAACGCCAAGTATCGCAAACAGTACACTCGCACAGCTAAGTATCTTGTTCATGATGAGAACAATACCGCTAAAGCTGGTGACAAAGTCGTGTTTGTCGAATGCCGCCCAATCAGCAAGCAAAAACGCTGGCGCTTGGTGGAAGTAGTTAACGCATAATCCACTTGTATGATTCAACACCGAAGCATGCTCAAAGTCGCGGATAACAGTGGCGCTAAACGCCTCATGTGTATTCGTGTTAACGGTGGTTTTCAAAAACGCTTTGCCATTACTGGTGATGTTATCACTTGTTCGGTTAAAGAAGCTGCTCCTCGCGGAACAGTAAAAAAAGGTGAAGTAGTTCACGCGGTAATTGTGCGCCAACGCAAAGAAATGCGCCGCAAAGACGGTACCTACATTCGCTTTGATGAAAACGCCGCTGTAATTATTGATACCAAAAACAAAGAACCAAAAGGAACTCGTATTTTTGGACCAGTGGCGCGTGAACTCCGCTCCAAAGGATTCCAAAAAATTATTTCTTTGGCTCCTGAAGTTTTGTAAACCATATCATATGAAGATTAAAAAAGGTGACATGGTAAAAGTGCTTGCTGGCAAGGACCGGAACAAAACCGGGAAGGTCGTTCAGGTTCTCGTTGGCAAGAACAACACCGCGTTCGTGGTGGTTGAAGGAGTGAATAAACTCAGTAAACACATGCGTTCTCGTCGTTCAGAAGATAAAGGTCAAACAATCGAATTGCCAGCACCAATGCCGGCATCTCGGGTCATGATTATTGATCCGAAAACTAACAAGCCTACCCGAGTAAATTACCGCGTTGACGGTAAAACCAAAATTCGGGTCGGTCGTAAGAGCGGTGAAGCTCTTTCCTAATTCCTGCTATGCTTTCAAGACTCCAAACCCGCTACAATGAAAGTGCTGTACCAGCACTGAAAGAAAAGCTTGGTTACAAAACAACCATGCAGATTCCACGCGTTAGCAAGGTGGTTCTGAATGTTGGTTTTGGTCGCCATGCCAAAGAAGAAAAATATATTGAAAGTGTTGAACGCACTCTTAGTTTAATTACCGGTCAAAAACCAGTGCGTAATAAATCAACCAAATCAATTTCGAACTTCAAGATTCGTGAAGGTCAAATCATTGGCGCTTCCGTGACCTTACGTGGTCAACGAATGTACGAATTCTTGGATCGTTTTATTATGCTCACTTTGCCTCGTGTGCGTGATTTCCGCGGCCTTAACCCAAACAGTTTTGATGCACGTGGTAATTACACTGTCGGCTTCAAAGAACATTTGGCCTTCCCTGAAATTACTGGGGCTGACATGGGTGAGGTTATTCACGGCTTGGAAATTACAGTTTGTACCACGGCTAAAGGTAAAGAAGATGGCCGGGCTCTGCTCACTGAACTAGGCTTTCCATTCCGTAAGAAATAATCATTATGGCAACACAAGCACAAATCGCTCAATCAGCTCGTAAACCGAAATTTAGCACTCGTTTAGTTCGTCGTTGTTGGAAATGTGGCCGCAAACGCGGTTATATCCGTAAGTTTAAGCTTTGCCGTATTTGTTTCCGCGAGCTAGCGAACAAGGGTCTTGTCCCTGGTGTTCGAAAGTCAAGCTGGTAATTTTCACAGAATATCCTATGATGACCGATACTATTGCCGACATGCTTACTCGGATCCGGAACGCCCAACGCGCCCGGAAATCCACTGTAGCAATGCCATTTTCAAAATTGAAATTTGCGATTGCCGAAGTTTTGACTCGCGAAGGGTATATTGGAACAGTTGAAAAAACAACTGACACTAAACCCCAACTCGTAATTACCTTGAAATACAATGGTCAAAAACCAATGATTCAAGAAATTACTCGTTTGAGCAAGCCAGGACACCGGATGTATCGCGCTGCTACTGAATTGCCAACAATCTTAAATGGATATGGTTTGGCAGTTGTCTCAACCTCACGCGGTTTAATGACTGCGGCTGAAGCCAAAAAACTTGGCCTCGGTGGTGAGGTTCTTTGCTCCATCTACTAAAATACTTGTATGTCAAGAATTGGTAAACAAATTATCACGATTCCGGCCGGCGTGACAGTCACTACTGAAAACGGCCAATTAAAGGTGAAAGGGCCAAAGGGCGAAATTGTTCGTCCACTTAACCGCCTGGTAACCGTTACCATTGCTGACGGCACTGTTAGTGCCAGCGTTGCTAACCCAGATGAAAAAAGTGAACGATCATTGTGGGGAACTTGGGGCGCACACATCAGTAATATGATTGAAGGCGTGACCACTGGCTTTAAAAAAGAACTGGAAATCAACGGTGTTGGTTACCGGGTAGCAATGCAGGGTAAGGATTTGAAATTGGAAGTGGGTTATTCTCACCCAGTTATTTTCCCAATCCCAGCTGGCATTGTGGCTAGTGTGGAAAAAAACTTGATTTCGTTGACTGGTTTTGATAAAGAACTGGTTGGTAGTACTGCGGCTCGAGTTCGCGCCGTACGCAAACCTGAACCTTATAAGGGTAAGGGTATCAAGTATGTTACTGAAATTATCCGCCGCAAGGCAGGTAAGACTGCGTCCAAAGGCGCCTAATATTGATTTATAATTTTATATTCTATGAAACGGGCACGCACGCCACAAGCAAAACGACAAAGTCGGCAGGCCCGCGTCCGCGCACGCATTACGGGCACGACTGAACGTCCTCGCTTAAATGTGTTTCGCAGTAACGCGTACATGTTTGTTCAAATTGTCGACGATCTAAAAGGTACCACTCTTGCCAGTGTTCACAGTAAAAATGTGAAAGCTGAGCCAGGTGAATTAACTGGAAAAGTAGCTATTGCGTTTACTCTTGGTAAACAAATCGCTGAAACTGCCAAAGGTTTGGGAATCACTACTGTGGTTTTTGATCGCGCTGGTTTCCGCTATCACGGACGCGTTAAGGCCGTGGCTGACGGTGCTCGCGCCGGTGGTCTCAACTTTTAATTTGCGCTTATGGAAAAGAGCTTTGATAAAAATAAACGACAAGGCGGTCGCGGTGGCGATCGTGATCGTAAACCTCGTCCACCTAAAGAAAAACCAGAGTTTGATCAATTTATTGTTGATTTAGCTCGGGTTACTCGTGTTACCAAAGGTGGTAAACAAATGAGTTTCCGTGCCTGTGTGTTAATTGGTGATCGTAAAGGTCGCGTTGGTTACGGTGTACAAAAAGGTAAAGATGTACAATTTGCAGTAAGCAAGGCGGTAAATAACGCCCAAAAGAATATTATCACTATTCCATTGATTAAGGATACTATTCCACATCGCGTTGAAGCTAAATTTAAAGCGGCTAAAGTAATGTTGAAACCGGCTCCTCGTGGTTCTGGTATTATTGCTGGTTCAGTACTCCGTAATGTGTTAGAATTAGCAGGTGTACCAAATGCTTCAGCTAAAATGTTGGGTAAGAGTGGTAATAAAATTGCCAATATTAAAGCAGTATTCGAAGCCTTGAGTCGCTTTAAAGTTAAAGCGAGAGCCGCTGCTCGTCCAGTTGTAATTGCGGAAACTAAAGCTCCGGTTTTAGAAACTGAAGAAACTGTGGTCGTAGCCGCTGCCAAAGCGCCTGCTCGCAAAAAAACTGTGCCAGCTAAAGGCCCAGCCACTAAATAATTTTGTATGTCATTAGCTCCTCACACGCTTCGCGCTACTCGCACCAACAAAGGTGCTAAACGCGTTGGCCGTGGTAACGCTTCACAAAAGGGTACAACTGGTGCCCGCGGTACTAAAGGTCAAAAATCACGGTCAGGTGGTCGTGGTGGTTTGAAAATCAAAACCTTACGCAAACAAATTCTTAAAGTGCCAAAAGTGCGCGGTTTCAAGAGTTTTAAACCAAAAGCTCAAACCGTAACACTCAAAGCACTTGAAAGTGTTGTGGTTGCTAAACAAGTAGTTACCCCAGCCTGGTTAGTTTCTCGTGGTTTAGTGCGGACTGTTGCTAACCCAATTAAAGTTGTGGCAACTGGTGCAATCACCAAAGCAATTACCCTCAAAGATTGCGTGGCCTCAAAAGGTGCGGCTGCTCTGATTGAAAAAGTTGGCGGTTCTATCCTTTCCTAATTATAATTTCTCCGTCCTATGTTCGAAAAACTGCGGCGGATCTGGCAAACACCAGCACTCCGTAATAACTTGCTCTTTGTTATTGCCATGCTGGTGGTTTTTCGCGTTGCTGCTCACATTCCAGTTCCGGGAGTAAATGTTGAAAATTTGCGTCGTTTATTAGAAGGTAACCAAGTACTCGGTTTATTGAATTTATTCTCTGGTGGCACCATGCAAAATTTTTCCATTGTGCTTATGGGAGTAGGTCCCTACATTACTTCTTCAATTATTTTCCAATTATTAACCATGGTGGTGCCTCGTTTGGAAGAATTGTCCAAAGAAGGTGAGTCTGGTCAACAAAAAATTAATTTGTACACCCGGTTAGCAACGGTACCATTGGCCTTTTTACAGGCCTTTAGTATGATTAAATTGCTCTCTGGTGCACAATACGGCATTATTACTGATGTTACCTCGTTTAAATTAATTTCCATCATGGTTACCGTAACTGCGGGTACTATTTTCTTGATGTGGATTGGTGAATTAATTACTGAACGAAAAGTAGGTAATGGTGTTTCTTTGTTAATTTTTGCCGGTATCGTGGCTTCTCTACCTACTACTTTACAAACCTTGTTTGTAAACTACAGTGGCTCAAATTTATACATGTATATCGTGTATGCGCTATTGACCATTGCTACGATTGTGGGAGTGGTGGTTATTAGTGAAGGTCAACGTAATATTCCGGTTAATTACGCTCGACAAATTCGTGGTGGTCGTAACAGTGGTGGAGCTAAAAGCACCTTGCCATTACGTTTAAATATGGCCGGAGTAATTCCAATCATTTTTGCTATTTCCATGATTGTGTTCCCATCATTAGTTGCTCAATTTTTTGTGAATGGAACTGGTAAAAGTGCGGAAATTGCCCAATTTGTGGTCCGGGTATTAGGTCAAACTCACTGGTTCTACGCTGTTTCTTACTTTGTATTAGTGGTAGCGTTTACCTATTTTTACACGGCGATTGTCTTCCAACCACAAAAAATGGCTGAAAATTTACAACGTCAAGGTGCCTTTATTCCAGGTATCCGTCCAGGTTCAGAAACCAGCACTTACATTGCTAAAACCATGAATTTGCTGCTATTACCAGGTGCTTTGTTCTTGGGGATGATCGCTATTTTACCACTAGTGGTGCAACACCTAACCGCCAGTCAATCATTAGCCATCGGCGGTACGAGTTTATTGATTGTGGTGAGTGTGGCGATTGAAACTACCAAACAAATCAATGCGCAGTTAACGATGTACGAGTACGATCGGGTTTAAGTTATCCTGAGAAAAACCCGCTTACTGAGCGGGTTTTTTGTTATAAGGGGGGTTTATTTTTCCAAACAAATCTGCTATAATTACGACATATTTAACGGGTAATTATGGGTTTTTTCTTTAGCTCACCAGAAGATAAGTATCCAATTGAACGGCGGGTGATTTCTGATATAGAATTAAAACAAGCGGTGTCTCGATTCAGTTCGCCTGAATTATCTAATGATCAAGAAAATTTAATTGAACAGGCATTATTAAGTAAAAAACATGAGCATAGTGGGAAACTTTCCCAGCGCGATGTGTATAAAATTTTACATCATTTTAAATTACAAAAGAAAATTAGTGAGAATGATTTACAACAAGTAATGAAAGAACTCGCTGAAAGACTTACCGAATAAATATGGCTAAAAAAATTATTGTTTTACTTGGTGTGCCCGGTAGTGGCAAAGGAACACAGGCACGCCTACTGGTGCGTGATTTGGGGATGGTGCAAATTTCCACTGGTGATTTATTGCGCGCTTTGGAAACTAATCCTGAAGCCGAGGCCGCTGATTTACAAAAATTAACTGAAATGAAGGCTGGTCGATTAGTGGCTGATGATTTAATTTACAAATTAGCGTTTGCGGAAATTACTAAAAATGTAGCCGCGGGTAAAACGGTGGTGCTCGATGGGGCAATTCGTTCGGTAACACAGGCCAAAGCGTATGATGACTTTTTTGCGAGCCAAGGATGGGGTAATGAAGTAGTGGCTCTGGAATTAGGTATGTCTGATGAATTAAGTTTCGCTCGGTTAACTAAGCGGCGTGTGTGCAAAGCCTGCGGACACATTATGCCGTATTCACTAGAAAATGAAAAAGTAGCGGCGTGTCCTGATTGCGGTGGTGAATTAATAGTGCGAGCCGATGATAATGAAGCGACAATTGTAAAACGGATTGCTGAGCAGGGTAATGCTAAAGTACGGCCAGTGGCTGATTATTACGCGGAAACGGGGCGTTTATTACAAGTAGATGGTAGTCGAGACATTGCGGTGGTTGATGCGGAAGTGCGACCGCTTTTACAATAAGATTAGTATGTATATTAAAAAACCACAAGAAATTGAACAGATTCGCCACGGAGGGAAATTAATGGGTGAAATTTTAGAAAAATTAGTCCCAATGGTTCGGCCAGGTGTGTCGGGGTTAGAAATTGATACTGAAGCTGAACGATTAATTCGCGAGGTAGGTGGTGTACCAGCGTTTAAAGGGTATCGAACGCGTCGGTCTGACCCGCCATTTCCAGCGACGATTTGTTTTTCGTTAAATGAAGAAGTGGTGCACGGAATTCCCACGAAAGATAAATTGATTAAAGACGGTGATTTGGTGACCTTGGATATTGGTATGGAATTTCCTGCGCCCGGTCAACAATATTTGGGAGTGAAAAATAAAAATACTCAGTCTGGATTTTTTACTGATACCGCGCTCACGATTGCGGTTGGTAAGGTTCCAGAAAAATCAAAAAAATTATTAGAGGTGACGCGTCAAGCTTTGGAAGTGGGGATTGCCGCGGCTCAACCAGGTAAAACCGTTGCGGATATTGGTCGGGCGATTGAAGATTATGTGCGCGGACAAGGTAAATACGGAATTGTGGAAGATTTGGTGGGCCATGGTGTTGGTCACGCGGTGCATGAAGAACCAAATGTACCTAATTATTATAATAAAGATTTAAAAAAATGGATTTTAGTGCCTGGCGTAGTAATTGCGATCGAGCCAATGATTAGTTTGGGTACACATCAGGTGGACATTGCTCGCGATGGGTGGACAATTTTTACCGCTGACAAAAGTATGAGTGCGCACTTTGAACATACTCTCGTAATTACGGCCAATGGGCCAGAAGTGGTCACCCGAAGACCGGCGGAATTAGTTTAAAAGTATGAATATTTTAGGAGTGGATTGGGGTAAAAAAAGAATTGGTCTGGCCTGGGTGCAATCTGGCCTGGATGTGGTTTTGCCGTTTGGAATTATTGATGCTAGTAAAAAAGACCCAATTGTGGAAATTGAAACAATTGTGCGAGAAGAGGGTATTGAAATGGTGGTGATCGGCTTACCCAAAGCCTTGTCGGGTGAAGAAGGTGACAATGCGTTGTCCGTGCGAGCTGTTGGTGAGAAAATTGCGCAAAAAACCGGGGTAACCGTTCAATTTATAGATGAGCGATTTTCTTCACAGGCAGCGGATCGGTTTGGTGCTGATGGGGCAAGCCGTGATGAAAAAGCAGCGATGATTATTGTCCAAGCGTTCTTGGATCAAAAATAATATGCAAGCCATTGTGTTGTCGCGACGGGCCTGGCGCGAATACGATGAGTTGGTGACTTTGTTTACCTATGATTTGGGTAAAGTGCAGGGCTTGGCCAAGGGAAGTAAAAAAATTGTCAGCAAACAATCGCCGCATTTAGAACCAGGAGCGATTATTGAAGTAACGATAATTCCGGGACGAGAAATTGATCACTTAGCCAAAGCGCAACCAATTGAATATTTTCCGTTGTGGCGACAAGATTTGATTAAAAGTAAGGCGGTGGCCTATGCCTTATCGTTATCAGAAAAAATTACGGCTGAGCGCAGTCGTGATCTGAATTTTTTTTGGTTTTTGCGTCACTGGTTGTTGTATTTAGAAACAAGTACGGGCTCAGTTTCGCGTTTGTTGGACGCTTTTGTTTTAGGAATTTTGGTGTGTCTGGGTTTTGCTCCGGAATTAAGTGCTTGTGTAGTGTGTGGCCGTGAACAAAACGAGATTTATAAAGAAGCTTTAACTAATCCAGTCCAAAAACCTGGATTATTTTATGCGGGGGGTGGGTTAATTTGCGTGGCATGTCGAAAAATTAAACAAGTAGACAGAGAGAAAATTGTTGATTTAGGGTTAGCGGAGTGTAATGGCTTAAAAGCGTTGTTAAGCGGGGATTGGAAGATTGTGGAAAATTTTACGATTTCTGAGACTGAAGAAAAATCACTCCATCAGGTGATATACGAATTTTTACGGTATCATGTGGAGCTACCATTCCGGGATTGGAGATAGGCTTGATTTTCCCTCTATCCTGGGGTAGGATAATAAATGTATTCAACTAATTTTTCTGGTTTTTGTATGAACGTAGTCATGATCAACAAAATTGCTCAAAGCGTTGGCCAAGAAGTTGCTCTTCAGGGTTGGCTGTATAATATCCGGTCATCAGGCTCAATTGCCTTTTTGGAAGTCCGGGATGGTTCTGGGTTTATTCAGGCCGTGGTTTCTAAGGATACAGTACCAGCTGAGGTGTGGGAAAATATCCAAAAATTGACACAAGAATCTTCACTCAAAGTGACTGGCACCGTGGTGGCTCACCCGAAAAAACCAGGTGTATTTGAACTCCAGGCCACTGGTGTGGAAGTTTTACAAATTGCGCCTGAATATCCAATTGCCCTCAAAGATCATGGTCCAGAATTTTTATTTGATAATCGCGACCTGTATTTGCGCGCCAAAACACCGTGGGCCATAATGCGGATTCGTGATCAAGTATTTTTTTCGATCGCGAATTTTTTCCGCGAAGAAGGCTTTGTGCGTTTTGACACACCAATTTTACAACCAACTTCGTGTGAAGATACAACACAATTATTTCAATTGGATTATTATGGCGAGCCAATGTATTTGACCCAATCTGGCCAATTGTATAGTGAAGCGGGAATTATGGCTTTGGGAAAAGTCTATGATTTTGGTCCAGTGTTTCGTGCGGAAAAAAGTAAAACCCGTCACCATTTGTCTGAACTGTGGATGATGGATGCCGAAGCAGCCTTTGCTGACCAAACCATGAACATGGATACTGAAGAAAAAATGGTGAAGCGAATTGTAAAAGATGTTTTAGAAAATTGCGCTGAAGAATTAAAAATTCTGGAACGCGATACTACTTTGTTGCAGCGCGTGGTGAACGAACCGTTCTTGCGTTTTAAGCATCGTGAAATTAAAAAGCTATTAGCCGAAGAAGGGCTCACTGTTGACCCGCTGGATGACATGACCACTGAAGAAGAAATTTATTTGGGTAACAAATTCCAAATTCCAGTTTTCATTGAAGATTATCCTTTTGCGGTCAAAGCGTTTTACATGAAGTCGTACACTGACGAAGATGGAGTAAAACGCGCGCGGTGTGCTGACCTGATTGCCCCAGAAGAAGGCCGGGAAATTATTGGCGGCTCACAGCGTGAAGAAAGTTATGATGTTTTGTTGAATGAAATTGAAAGTCGCGGTTATCCAAAGGCTGAATACGACTGGTATTTGAATACGCGCAAATTTGGCTCTGTGCCACATAGTGGTTTTGGTATTGGTTTGGAACGCACCATCCGCTGGATTACTGGCGTACATCATATTCGTGAAACCATTGCTTTCCCAAGAATGTTAAATCGGATGCGTCCATAATGTTTAAACATTTTTGTAATAAAAATGGAGGGAGTTTATTTTTTTATGCAGCGAAGTTAAAAATTTGCGGTAGAAAGTGAATATAAAATGTGCGGCAAATTTTCACTAGCGAGCGAGTGACATCAATTCACTTATCTAACGGAGCGAGCGTTCGCAAATAAAAAAATAATTCCCGAATTTTTAGTAGTATGTCAAAAAAGAAAGGTAAAAAAACATATTCCACAGTTTTACCGGACAAGTTTCCGGAGCGTTTGGAGTTAATGTTTCCACCGGCACTGGCTGCCGAGGTGCGTGCTTCGTTTGTGGAGCGACCAACTACGTTGCGAATTAACCGGATTAAAGCCGGAAATGAAGTGATTGATGAACTTAAATCACTGGGTTTTGTATTGGAGCAAGTGGATTGGTACAAAGATGCGTACATTTTACGCAATAAAACTAAACGAGAATTAACTGACTGTGCACCTTATAAATTGGGTAAAATTTATATTCAAAGCTTGGCCAGCATGGTTCCGCCTTTAATTCTTGATCCACAGCCGGGTGAAAAAATTTTAGATCTAACGGCTGCCCCAGGTAGTAAGACTTCACAAATGGCTGGCATGATGGGTATGAACGGGGAGCTGGTGGCCAATGATAATAATAAAGTACGGTTTTTTAAACTTAAACATAACATGGAATTACTCGGGGTGGGGGACGGAACCGAGAAAACTCAAGCTGAGAATTGGAAATTTACCCTACGTCTGGAACATGGTGGTGACTTAACTCGAGAATTTCCTGAATATTTTGATAAAATTCTTCTCGATGCCCCTTGTAGTGCTGAAGCACGCTTTGTAACCAATAACCCAAATACTTTTGGCTACTGGAGTGAACGAAAAATTAAAGAAATGGCCTATAAGCAGCGCTCACTGTTATTTGCTGCCTGGTCAGCCCTCAAACCTGGCGGAATATTAGTCTATTCTACTTGTACTTTTGCACCTGAAGAAAATGAATTGCAAATTGAACGACTATTAGAGCGATACCCTGAAGTTGAATTACTACCGATACCAGTAAAACTGCCCCCAGCGCTACCGTCATTGAGTGCATGGAAAGGTAAAAAAATCTCCACGGCGATTACGCCGGCGTATCGTCTTAAACCAACCGCACAAATAGAAGGTTTTTTTGTGGCTTTGTTGCGTAAAAAAGCATAAGAGTAAAAGTGCTTGTGGATAGAGTGGTTTTGGTATGCATTTACCTAAAATTTGTGCTATACTTCGCTTCATAAGGTTTCACTAAAAACACATGTTGCCGCATCTCCGTTCCATGCTCGGACGAATGCAATCGCTCGCTCAAAAAATTAGAACCCACCGTTCTTGGTTGGTGTTTTTTGGTATAACGACTGCACTTGGTTTGGTGTTTTTGGTACAACCAGCATTTGCTGCCCAAGAAGCTGACTGGTTAATTGAAGGTGCGGCCAGTATTATGTTGGTGGTGGCCAATATTGCGCTAGGTTTAACGATTTTTTTCTTGCGATTTTTTATCATGATCGCTAGTTACAATAATTATATTGATGTTGATGTGGTGCAATTGGGGTGGATCATGGTGCGCGACATTGCCAATATGTTTTTTGTGGTGGCCTTACTGGTTATTGCCTTCGGTACGATTTTGGGTTTAGAAGAATACGAATGGAAAAAGAATTTAGTTAAATTAATCCTAGCGGCAATTTTAATTAACTTTAGTAATTTAATTGCTCAATTGGTGATTGATGTGGCGCATGTTTTTTCCATTACTTTTTTGAATGCAATCTCGGCTACGGCTGGTGGTAACTTAATCACCATGTTCAAATTAGAAGCCATTACTGGCTTGGCGGCCCCTTCGGATGGTGGGGGAAGTATTAATTTAAATTTGTTTGCTGCAGCTTTGGTAGGGATGGTATTTGCGGTGATGGCCGCTTGTGCTATGGGCTCATATTTGGTGGTAATGATGGCCCGGGTAGTTGCTTTGTGGGCATTAATTATCCTATCGCCATTAGCCTTTGTGTTGGGGGTATTACCAAAAACCAAGAGTTACGCTGAAAAATGGTGGTCTGAATTTTCTAAATATGTGATTGTTGCGCCAGTGATGGTGTTTTTCTTGTGGCTCTCCTTTGCTACTTTGGGTTTGGGAAACATTGTTACCCAAATTGAAAGTGGTATCGATACAAATAATAGAGTTTCGGGCACAGATGGTAAATATGGGTTACAAGACCCGGCTAGTGTTTCGTGGGCCAAAATATCATCTTGGGAAAATATGGCCAACTTTTTCGTGGCCTTTGCCTTTTTGATGTACGGTATCAAAGCCACTCAAGAAACTGGGGTGGTAGGGAGTAGTGCGGTTGGTTCAGCGGTTGATTTTGGTAAAAAAGTCGCCAGTATGGCTAGTGGGTACACGGCGGCTCGCTGGGTGGGTGGCAAGGCGATCGATGGCACCAAATGGGCGGCCAAAGAAGTGGGAACCTTTGCGGCCAAACGAGCGGGTGTATACGATGTACCAGAAAATATTGTCAATTGGTATAAAGCCAAAAGTGCGGCCTGGGATAAATATGCCTTTGAAGGCCCTCTGGCTGGTTGGGTAGATAAACAAACGGTTGGAGCTCAAACAAGAGTTAAAGAGGGTTACGTATTAACGGATGAAGATAAGGCTAATAAGCTGGCTCTAACTACCCGTCAAGTAAAAGATGAAAAAACTGGTGAAATAACTACCGAACATTACCTTGGTAAGGCGATTGATGAAAATTATAAATTAACGGCTGAAGAAGAAGCCAAAGGATATAGATTAGACAAAGATAGAAAGATGGGTGCAGATGGTAAAGAAATAACAACATACTTTGTTGGTAAAAAAGACTTCCTTAAAGATGAAAATGGTGATTTACAATATAAGAGTGGATACCAAAAATGGATTAATCGTCGCAAGCAAAAATTAATTGCTGGCCGTAAGGCGTTAGAAAAAACCGAAAAAGAAGGTAAATTAAACGAAGAGTTGTTGGATAAACGAACCGAAGGTTTGGCGGTTAATACCTTTTTTGAAAATTGGGGTTTAAAAGATAAGGGTTGGGTGGATAAAGATTATGACCGGATTAAATCCGGTATGCTTGAGGTAGAAGAAGAGCGGTCAGCGGCCAAAACCCGAGAATTTAAAAATGAAGGTGCGGGAATTGTGCTCAATGCTAAGCGGCTCAAGGGTGAAGGTGGTACGGCCATTGAATTCCAAAATAAAGCTGGTACCGTAGCCGAACAAATTGCCGCCCACAAAACTCGTGGTGATTTCCACGAAAAACGTCGTGAAGAAATTGTGGCCAAGGCCATGAATGGATTTAAATCAAAATCCTCAAATTCAAATTGGTTGACCGGTAAAATTCGCGCTGAATTGGAAGTGAAGGCGCAGAATGCGCTAACCGATAAAGCAGAGAGTAATGCCATGCTTGCGGTTGCTGGTCCAACTGAGAAGATTTTAGAAGATTTAGCTGCTCAATTGAAAGATAGAGATGAAAAATTACAAGAAGAAATTAACAATCAAGAAGAAAAAGATTTAGCCGAAATTTTGACTCCGGAAGAAAAAGTTGCCCATGATGAAAGAGTGCAGGCTGAAAATGAAAGAACAGAAACCTTGCGCCATGCTGTGGAAACCGATAGTATTGACCAGCTTCCTGATGAAATGCGCGCTGAGGCAAAAACAATGAAAGAGCAGATTGAAAATCAACAGAAAAAGGTGATGATTCACGCTGCTGATGAGATTGAGAAGCTGAGCACGCCTGAAGGTTTCGAGAATCGTAAAAAGAAACATACTGATGATGTCATGTCTGCTTCGGATAAAGAGGTAAAAAAATTACTTGAAAATCAAATTCAAGATTCGTTTAAAGAAAAAAAAGCAGCCGAACTACAAGAAATCGAAGATCGGCGAGCAGTTGAATATGATATGGTTAATAAAAAAACTGACCTTGATGATACTAAGAAAAAGGCAGCTCGTGAGGAGTTAAAAAAAGAATTTGATAAAGAAATTGCAGCCCTAAAAAGTGACTTTGAGGTCTCTGAATTTTCAGCCTATGATCAGCTAAAAAAAGATCATGCTGCTTTGAAGAACGAAATTAATATTCGACCTGGTTTGAGTGATGCAGAGCGCAAAATGAAAAAGGTTCAGGCTGAACGTGATTTCGAAGCAAAGGTAGCGCGCTTAGCGGTTGAGCCAGAGGTGGGTGAAACTGGGCTTATTGCAAACACTGATGAAAATGCAAACTTCTTTGCTAGTGCACAAGAAAATAGAAAAAAAGCCAAGGAGGAGGCAGCTAAAATTCAAGCGCTTGATTTTGAGGGAATGAAAACAAAAATTAATACTGATGCCGCTACGCAGGCTGCGTTTGAGACAAAGAAAATTTTTGAGACAAAAGAAAAAATGCGTGATGCTAAAATTGCCCAAATTGGTGCATCAGTAAGAGATGCTAAAATTAATGAAACGATTGAGCATGATACTCATGAGCGTGAAGCTTTGTTAGATAAATTCTTCCATGATACGCCAGATCCAGTGGCTCGCCGAATTGCCGCAGAAAAATTTGCACACACTGCTCATGAAAAAGTGAGTGCGATTGATAAAGGTGTGGAAGATATGTATTTTGGCAGTCATCATGGCCGTGACGAATTACGAGATGAAGCAGAAATTAAATCCAAAACAGGAGTTTATTCAGCCCGGAATAAAGAGCGAGAAGCTGTGGCTGCTGAGTGGTTTGATGAAACTGATAAAGGTAAGAATCTTACTAGACAATTAGATTTAGCTCAACAGGGTGCCAAAGCTGCGGAAGAATTCATTAAAAAGATGAAGAGTGTTGAACTGGGTAAATCTTTCACTGATGCGGCCGAAAAGATGGCTAAGATTATTAAGGAAAAATCTAGTGATCGGGCAGTAATGGAAAAAGCTTTGATTCGGGCTTCAAAATCTAATGCCTTCATCCGTTCCCTTCGTGGTTCGGTTGAACAAAAAGAAGCTACTAAAGATCAGGTTACTCAAGAAACTTTGGCTGCCGAAAATGCCAAGGCTGGTTTTTATGAAATTGTAAAATTTGGTAAAGCAACACCGTCGACTGCACATGATGCAGCGGTAGCTGAGGCGGGTAAAGATTTGAAATCATTAGAAGCGGCTGATGGTGCGTCTTTAGCTGCCCGCTGGATGGCGAAAATTTTACGAGAAAGAGATGAAAAAGAAGCGAATAATGAATCTATTGACGATGGACAGCGTGCTCGGTTGTTTGCTGCCACAGCTCATATCAATAATGAGGCGTGGATGGATGATGCGATTGGAGAAATTTCAGCCTTATTTAATGAGTTGAGAAATGGTCGTATTGACGCCGCTTCTGATGAAGGTAAAGACATTCAAAAAATGTATGATATTTTTGTTAATGATTTTAAATTAATTGAAGAGACAAGTAAGGTGGGTGAAGATGGATCGGTTTCATATAATTATAAATCTAAATCTAATCCTGAAAATTCGGCCGCTTTGCAAGGTTTGGTAACGATGGGGGGTAATTCTAAATTTGTTAAAGCCCATAATCAAATTGGGGCCATTAAAGATGAGATTAACAAAAGTGATTTTAAGACGGAAAATTTGCAAGCTAAATTAGTTGAGTTGAGAAATAACGGTAAAATTGATCTTTCTGATGTGCAAATTAAAGCAATTATTGACTCTAAGCAAATTGGAAAAGATTCATCATATGAAAAGGTTGTTAAAGCCTTAACTGATTCTCGTGTAAATGCGCTTGAAAACTACGGGATTAAATCGTTTGAGCAATTTGATGATGCTTTGGAAAAAGTTCAAGATATTATGCAAGAAGCTTCAGCCGTGTTTAAGCGTGCAGCTCTTAATGCTGGACATATTCAAAACGGTGGTCATCAGGCTTATGATGCGCGGTGGGGCGGGGCTGGTAAGTATCGTTTAATGACTCATGCTGAGGCGGCTGGAATTATGAAAGCTGAGGGTGTAAAAAAATCTGGTTTAGAAGGTTCTCAGTACCACAGTTTTGGTGATGTAGATAACGAGCGTGGTCGCTTAACCAAAATTAATGCCAATATGTTCCGGGTTTTGACTGGTCAGTTGATTGACGCTAGTAAAGTGTCTTCAGTTAAAATGCGTACCCTTGATCAATTGTTAGGTTATGCCTCAGGTGCAGAAGCGATTGCCGATGAACAGGGCCGGTTTAAGTTAGGTGGTAATTTTACCGATATTGCCAGTTTGCTTCAAATGGATGCAAGTGATCAGGCCAGTGTTCGTCAGAGATTTATGAAGGATATGATTATGCCAATGATTGAAGGAAATGCCACGGCGTTTCAATTAATGCTTTCTAAAAAAGCTGGTGTTAATAATAACATTGATGCTAACGCTGGTTTGGTAAATGCAGCGATTGACTTTGGTGATGGTATGAAAGTTGAAGGTAGAACATTTAGTGAATTTATACAAAGTATGATTGATAAATCAAATGATCTAGGACTTGATGAGGCTGCTATCAACCGTTTAGGAAGTATCGTAAAAGCCTATAAAACTAAGGAAGGTCGGCTCAATTCTAAAGGAAGAGGTTCTGACGATGAAGCGTGAAGTTAACAATGATATATGCTCCAAACTTTTAACACAGTAAAAAAATATTTTCTCACCGGTGCCCCGGCTAATCTTAAGGCAGCTTCAGAAAAAGATAGAGAAAATTTCAAATTATTGTCTGAGTGGTTAGGATCTGTTGATGAAAATAGTTTAGATTGGGATTTACAAAAAAATTTTGTAGCTACCCTTGAACCACCAAAACCAGAAGATGTTTTGGAAAAGTATCAGCTGTTTTATTATCAACTATCAGTGGCGGTAATTTTCCTAAGACTTAATTTAGTTGGAGTTTTCTTGTATACAAGAGAAGAATGCGAAGCAATTATTAAGCGAGAAAAAACTGAATTTGCACCGGGAATCTTTTTACTTTCACTTCGTGAATATCTTGATGATAAAGATGGTCATGAACTAGGGTGGCTTTTATCTGACCCTAAAAGTAACTGGCTGGAATTTGAAAATGAAGTTTCTTGGTTTACCGTGGTTTCTCGTACCGTATTGCTCCATTTAGCATTTCATTGGTTCTATACATTACCTGATGATAGTCAGGAATTTTTACTTAGTTATTTTTGGTGGGCAGCTTTGGCGGGAGTGCCACTCTTAAAAGACTTGGGTGAGGCTGCTTACCAGACTAGAACGATCGCTGAGTATGTAATTGTGAATCGACAGTTATTACAAGCATTGGAGGCTAATCAAGAAATTTTACCTACAGAAAATTCGGAAAATCCACCATTATTTATTATCAAGGCTCGTGAATGTTACGATGCATTAATTAAATCTCAAGTAAGGGATTCAAAAACAATTGAGCAGGCAGTGGAAACTTTTGTTAAAAAGACTTACACGGAAATATACCAAGAAGAGCGAATGGTTGAAGGTCTAATTCGTGCTTTTACAGTGTATTCTTGTCTCCGCGAAGCAAAACTTGTTGATCATAATATTGCGGGTGATGAAAATGAAGGTCAAATTTTTGATCAAGAGTTGCTAAGACTGATTGAGAAATTTAGCAATCAGAAAGCATGGTCGCAGCTGAGCGCATATTTTAAAAATCCAGAGAGTCGAGTTTATTGGAAGCAATTTTTTATGCAATATGCTCAAAATATTGATCCACAAACCGAATTAGATGCTGTGTCCAAGCTCTTAGAATTTAACGCTTTTTTACAACAAGAAAAAATTGTACCTGATAATTTTGTGCCAGTAGTATTTGAAGAAAACGATGGCCAGTTCCATTGGGACTCTGAACTCTTATCCTAATCTATGCTCCGCCCTTACTTATTCTACTGTCAAAATGATCCACTTAAAAATGTGGAATTATTGGAATTATTATTAGAGAAATTGGATGCTGATGAGACCTTTGCTACTGATGCTGTTAGTGGGGTATTACAATATGCGACGCTGATCATGTCAGCGTTAGAAGCAGTGGAATCGAAACAATTATCCGATGTGTTTGCTTCAGCGGTGGTAAGTTATATTGATACGGGTTTGCTTGATATTTTACTTAAGCATTCAACTGAAATGGGGGCTGAAGACATTGACGAACTGGGTGTGCAATTACTGTATGTAGCCTCGGCGTTGGGTGCCTTACCCGAAGTGGTCCCGTATTCAGCCACTGAGTTATTTACGCATACTAATGGTGAAACAAAAGGATTGCATCCGGCTACGGTGGCTTTGACCCTGGGTTACGCGACAATTAGTCAGGAGCCAGCTTACCAAACCGTGATTATGCGAATTTTATCACGCCACCCCGACCACAACGCGGTGACGGGGTATGAATGGGTGGATGCTTTTTTGTATAGCTTAACAATTCATGCGGGCTGGAGTTATTTTGCCACTTCACCAGAACGCGATCAGCATTATTTATTGCAACATTATTTTTACCAAGCGGTGATGAATCGCGTGCCAATTCAAGATTGGCTACGCGTGGCTTTCCCGGGAGGTTTACCGCCAATGAAAATTAATAGTGTGTTACAACCGTTACTGGCCTCGAGCGAAGAAGTGCCGGTAACCGTTGATTTGGATAGTTCTAAAAAATTTAATGAAGTAATTAAAGAATATATTAGTGCGATTAGTCGTGAAGCAATTCCTACCTTGGCGCAAGAAAAGTTTTTAAATCAATGGTATGGGGCGGATGAAGAAGGGGAAGTACTGCGCGAATGGCTGCGCACGGCTTTGAACGCTATTTATCGTATTCAAACCAATACTTTGGCATAATATGGCTGAACCACTTATTGCCGTAAAAAAAGCCGATGGAACAGTGGAAATGGTCCCGTTTTCACAAGTGCGCGCGCGGCAAAAATCTACTCCCGTGGCAACCAGCCCGGTGGTTTCGGTTACGCCCGTAAAACCTGAGCCAAAACCGGAAGTAAAATCTGAAGTAAAACCTGAAATTACAACTGAACTAAAAGAGTCAGTACCACAATCAATCCCAAAACCAAGTTTCAAAATTCCCATTCCAATGGAAAGCGGGGATCCGCTGGCTGAAGTTAAAAAATTATTAAGTGTGGCCGAATTACCAGCTGCACCACCAGAACCGTTATTGGCGGAAAAATTTCCCCCACTTAATTCTAACCAGGAAGCACATTTATTACACGAAGAATTAGAACCACACGAAGTGTCGCACCCAGATTTGGTGGCCCACTCGTCGTATGAAGATAGTGCTCTGGCTGCGGCTAAAGCGGCTCAGATTGCGATTCCGGCTGATTTAACGGCTCGATTTACTTCTTTGGCCACTTCTTTGTATAAAGGAGTGAGAACGCTCGAACAAGTACTAGAATATGCCAATTTAGAGGTCCTTAAAGGCGGTTTGGGCCTATCTAAGGCTGAAACTGAGCGATTAGCCACGGCGTTGCAAAGTGTGCCTGGCACGCCAAAATTAAGCCCCAAATCGCAACAACCCGCTAAAACAAACCCCGCACAAGCCAGAGTAGATTTAGTTCCACCTCCGCCTAATCAACCCCAAGGGTTTGGTGGTCGACAGCCAATGCGAGATGTGGAACCACCGCGACCAAAACCACTAGCCGTAATGGGGCCAGTCGAAGAAATGAAAAACTTTACCTTAACTGATTGGCGTCGGTTAGCGGTTACTCCCGAAAAAGCCAAGGTCATAATGCTCAATAAATTTGCGGGACTTAAAAACGAATCGTATTTTATGTACCAAGACGCCTGTGCGGCGTGGTTAACTTCACCACTGTTGATTGATTACCAAAATATGATTGTTAATGCGTTAAATTCAGGTGAGCGGTTATCAGAACTACAATCAGTTTCTACGCAACAACACTTAACTGCCGCCGATATTGCCGCGATCGTTGAAATTAACCGGTCACTTAAGGTATAATACTGACATGCAACAATTTGTTGTTCCACAATTTATAGAAGTTGAAGATAAAATTTTTGGCCCAATTACTACGCGCCAATTTTTAATCTTACTGGTGGCGGGGACTGCCGTATTTTTGGCGTATCGGTTTGGTGATTTGGCAATGTTTATTTTTACCACTGTGTTTATTGGTGGGTTCTGTCTTATTTTAGCGTTTGTAAAAGTAAATGGTCAAAATTTTCATTATTTTTTACTGAATATTGTGCAATCGTTGCGCAAACCCTCGCTCAGGATTTGGCAAAAAAGTTATTCAAAACAAGAATTACAGTATTTGCGTAAGCAGGGTATGGAAATGGTTGTAGCCCCAGCGCCTAAAGCGGTGGCTGTTAAAAAAGAACGCATTCGTGATTTGTCGTTACAAGTTAATACCGGTGGTTTTTATAAGCCAGAAGAATAAGTATGACCGATGACCGCGTAAAAAAGAAGCCAAAATCTCGACCTTCCACGCAGGCGCATTTGCCAATCGCGGAAATTAAAGATGGAGTGGTAATTTTAAAAGATGGCACTTTGCGGTCAGTTGTTTTGGTATCGAGTTTAAATTTTGCGCTCAAATCCGAAGATGAACAAAACGCGATTATTTCAGCCTATGTGGGATTTTTAAATTCTCTTGATTTTCCGGTGCAAATTGTGGTGCAATCACGAAAAATTACAGGTGTTAGAACGAGAGCAGGCCAATGAATTATTGCGCGTGCAAACGGCGGATTATCGTTCATTTGTAAATGAATTGGTCGAGATTGGGCAAATTATGACCAAGCGGTACTATGTAATTGTCCCGTATGATCCGCTCAATAATCGACGAAAAAGTTTCTGGGCCCGCTTTAAAGAAGCCCTAAAACCAGGGTTTACGATTCGTCTCAAAGAAGAACGGTTCCAAAATCGTAAAGCAGAATTGGATTTACGCTTGCGCCATATTTTGGGTGGTTTATCGGGAATGGGGTTAACGGCAGTACCACTCGATACACAAGCCTTAATTGAATTGTATTATTCAACCTATAATCCAGATATTGCCTATTCAGAAACCTTGGGAGCGATTGGTGATATTCAAATTGATGATATAAATTAGTATGGCCTTTAAGCCTATTACGGCCAAGGATCAAACCTTGCGCGCCAAAACTGAAAACGCGGAAAAAAAACAACTCGAAAATGAGTTAGTTTCTTTGGAAGAAGAACGCGTGTACCGTGAAGGTACGGTGGCGATTCGCGATTTAATCGCGCCGTCGGCTTTGTCAGTGCAATCTAATTTCATTCAATTGGGAACGACTTTTTTGCGCACCATGTATGTGATTACCTACCCACGGTATATGTCGGTGGGTTGGAGCGCGCCAATTTTAAATTTAAATTTGACCATGGATTTGGCCATGTTCTTTTATCCGGTCAATTCAGAAATTATTTTAAAACAATTAAAGAAAAAGGTAGGTGCGCTTGAAGCCCAATTATCGGCCGATGCTGAAAAAGGGGCAGCGCGTGATCCGCTACGCGAAACTGCGTTGCGTGATATTGAGCAATTACGTGATGACTTGACTCAGGGAGTTGAACATTTTTTCCAATTCGCGTTTTATGTAACGATTTATAGTCAAAGTAAAGATGAATTGGATAAAACTACTGAAGACATTCAAAATATTTTTGGCTCAAAATTAATTTATAGTAAAAATGTTTTGTATCAGGCGGAACAAGGGTTTACTTCTACTCTGCCACTGGGAATCGATGAATTGACGATTTCTTTTAACATGAATTCTTCGCCGATTGCCGCCTCCTTTCCATTTATTTCTTCGGAATTATCCAGTGACGACGGTATTTTATATGGTATTAATCGTCACAATAATAGTTTGATTTTATTTGATCGTTTCTCGTTGCAAAACGCCAATATGGTGGTATTTGCTACTTCTGGTGCGGGTAAATCATACGCCGTTAAATTAGAAGTGTTGCGCAGTTTAATGATGGGAACGGATGTGATTGTTATTGATCCAGAAATGGAATATGAACACTTGTCTGAAGCGGTTGGTGGAACCTACATTAGTATTTCTTTGGCTTCAGAAAGTAAGGTAAATCCGTTTGATTTACCACGGCCGGTGGGTCAACAAATTTCCACGGAAGATATTATTCGCAGTGCGGTGATTACCATCAAAGGGTTACTCCGGATTATGTTGGGTACCGTGACGCCATCCGAAGATTCTATTTTAGATCGAGCCTTGCTAGAAACATACGCTAAAAAAGATATTACCCCAACCAGTGATTTGACTGTGGTGGAACCACCAATTATGCAAGATTTGCTGGATGTGTTGGATGGTATGACCGGAGCCGAAATATTATCATTAAAATTACGGAAATATACTGAAGGTACTTTTGCCGGTCTCTTTAATGCGCCAACGAATGTAAATGTTAATAACCAATTGGTAATTTTCAGTGTACGAGATTTAGAAGATGAGTTGCGACCAATGGCGATTTATACTTTAGTTAATTATATTTGGAATTTAGTGCGTTCAGAACAAAAGCGCCGGGTATTAATTATCGATGAAGCCTGGTGGTTAATGAGCCACGAAGATTCCGCTAAATTTATTTACGCGCTCGTTAAACGGTGTCGTAAATATTATTTGGGAGTAACCACTATTACGCAAGATGTAAATGACTTTTTGCGTTCACCGTATGGTCAGGCGATTGTGACTAATTCGGCTCTGCAATTATTGTTGCGTCAATCGCCAGCCTCGGTAGATATGATTCAAAAAGTATTTATGTTAACCGAAGGTGAAAAGTATTTGTTGTTAGAAGGGGCAGTTGGTGAAGGGATTTTCTTTGCCGGCAATAAACATGCGGCTATTAAAGTGGTGGCTTCGTATACTGAAGACCAGTTAATTACTTCTGACCCTAAACAATTGTTGGAAATTGAAAAGGCTAAAAAACAATTTGCCGATCAAATGGGCACTAATTCATAAGCTACTATGATGACTCTTCGTCAGCGCATTTTAATTGGGTGGGGAATTGGCCTGGTAATTATTGGTCTAATTGTCTGGTATTTATTGAGTAATCGTGAAGTAGCGCCCGATACTACCGGGCAAGTTTCTGATGCTCCGACTATTCCAACCCAAAATACTGATAGTAGTGGGGAAACTACCCCACCAGTTGAAACAGCCCCGCCAGTGACCGCACCATTTTCAGAAGATGTGTACCTCAAACAACTAAGTAAAATTTTTGTGGATCGGTTTGCCACACATTCCACCCAAAATCCTAATGATAATATTACTGATGTAATTGATTTGGCAACGCCAACTATGCAAGCATGGTTAAAAACCCAAACAAAAACCCTTAGTCGTGATTATGAGGGGGTGACTACGGAAGTGCTGGCCAGTTCACTTGCTGAAAAAACTACGGACCAAGCAACGGTGTTGATTGAAGCGCAACAAATTATGGAGAATAAAAAAGCTGATGCCGTGGGTTTGACCAATAAACAGATGATTCAAAGAACTGGTAAAGTGGTGTTAGTAAAAGTAAGTGGGGTGTGGAAAATTGATGGTTTGTATTGGGATAAAGTTGAATAGTATATGTTGAGGGAGGGGATTCGAACCATGTGGTCTTTTGTCCAAGACTGTGTTTTTCCACAGTCTTGTTTAGGTTGTGGGGTGAGTGATGAATTTTTTTGTGCCCGCTGTCGTGCTCAAGCGACTGATATTACTCAGCCTACTGGAGTGTATTTACCGAGTAGTAATCCGTCTATCTCTACAATCATCGCTTTAACTAAATACCAACCGCACTCAATTAGCGGTACTTTAATTGAAGCCTTAAAATATACTTATTCTCCTGACGCTCAGACCGTAATTACCCAGTGGCTTCAGGCGGGTCAGGAAATTATCAAAACCTTACCACCGGCTGATATGGTAATTCCAATTCCTTTGCACCCGCGTCGTTTGGCAGAGCGGGGATTTAATCAAGCCGACATAATTGCTCACGAAGTGGCGACTATTTTACAAATTCCATTGGCCACAAAAGTATTAACGCGTAATAAAAATACCAAACAACAAGCGACATTATCGAAACAAGAGCGAATGCGTAATATGGTCAGTGCGTTTACGGTGATTGACTCAAAACCGGTAATTGGTAAAACCTGTATTGTGGTTGATGATGTGTACACAACCGGAAGTACGATGGGGCAAGTGGCCGAAACCCTAATAAAATCAGGGGTAAAACAAGTAATTGGATTTACCCTGGCGCGAGCGCACCACCCTACTTAAAGGTTAATGGTGGCGGACCTTTAATAAATAATTCCCGGTAATATTTAATACACATTTTTAAACATTGGCTATAGGCATCTTCAATATACACATAGCCTTCGCGGTCTAGCGCAGCACGCACGAGAGGCATAATTTTATTAAGCATGCGATTGGGCAAGCTCGGAAATAAATGATGTTCAATGTGTCGGTGTACAAAGGCATTTCCACCCATACCCACCAAAAACCAATGTGGTTTTACATTGCGCGTAGTTTTGGATTGGTGGGGTAACCACGGAATTTTGGCCATTAATCGTTCTAAACCAATATGATTAAATAAGGCTAAGTGTAAAAAAACCGGCATATATAAACTGCGCAGCCAGAACACTGCCACCAATGACCAACCCCAACTAGGAAGGATGAGGCTAAATAACCAGGTTTGAAAATAAATACCACTCAACAATAATACGCTGTACCACACTAAGCGGCGAGGTTTGGGTAGTAAAAATTTAAAACTACCTACAATTAATAAGGGTAAGGCTAAGTAGGGAGCAATAAATAAATAGATATATCGATTGATCCAGGGAAAACTAAAGTACTCCTCGTCTTTACCGTAAATATTTGTGTACACATGGTGATCTTGTACATGGTGCGCATACCACCAATCACTACTTTCACCGCTCCAAAAGTCGCCAAAAATATAACTGTTAATTTTATTGGCTTTGGCAGATTTGGTGTAGCCATTGTGACGACTTTGGTGCATGCCCGTAATGGCAATCCCAAAAAATAAATAAGATAATAGGGGAAAACCAAGCCAAAAAGACAGAGTGCTTAACGACATTACCCAAAAACATAAGGCAAAAGCACCCAGGCGTAGTGCCAGGGTGAGCCATTCAAAACCGTATTGTCCAAACCATGAATATTGTTTTAAAACGCCGTTAACTTCTTTGCTCAACCGCGCAAAGCCCTGCGGGGAAATTCCTTCAGGCATATTGAATATCAATACTCGAATATTTATTATTACCAATAATCACATGGTCAATTAACGGAACCCCTAAAATTTTACCAGCCGCAACTAATTGCTCAGTAATTTCAATATCCACCGCACTGGCCGCAATTACGCCTGATGGGTGATTGTGCACCAAAATCATGGCCGCTGCCCCGTATTCTAACGCTGGTTTAAATACTTCTCGTGGATGAACAACATTAGTGTTAATCGTCCCGATGGATAAGACTTCGTCGTGAATTACCCGATAATGCGTATCTAAATAAATTCCACGCAAATGTTCTTTAGGTAAATTGACCATGTCACGTGTGTAGGCAAAAACATCTTTGGCATTTCTCACTACCACCAAGCCAGCTTTATTTTTTTGGTAAAAACGGCGGCCAAGTTCGCTGCACGCCACAATTTGCAGGGCTTTCATTTCTGGTATTTCTAGATCTTTAGCCAAAGCGCGGGCATTGGTTTGATTGGCCAGTGATCGTTCACCATAATCTTTAATGACGCGCGTGGCCAAAGCCAAAACATCTTCATTTTTGGAGCCAGTATTAAAAACAATGGCTAATAATTCAGCTACTGATAAATTGGCTGGTCCGGTGGCTAATAATTTTTCGCGCGGTTTATCTTCCGCTGGCATGTCCTTGATTTTTAGGACATAGGATCGTTCCGATAAGGCACTCGCGTCAATGAGCACTAAATCCGTTTGAGGAATCGTATAAGTATTCATAAAAAACAATATAACAGTATCATAACACGATTTCTATTGCTCGCAAAGATGTTAAGAGGCGTAGGAATTTGATAGGGAAGTGTCTGCAGTATTATCTAATTCGGCTTGATTATTACCCAAATCAGCATTCATTGTAAGATTAGAAAAAGTATGGATTCCACCAAAAAATTTCATAATTTGCTCGGCGTCGCGTTTAGCATTATGCAAACAAACACTAGCGCCAGGGGAAGGGGTCATATTGAAAATAATCTTGTCGCCAATAATTTTACCTTCGCCTAATAATAATTCTTGGGTGGTTGTGTCTACGCGTTGCAAGCGCATGCCGCCGTATCCGGTGGCTTTTTGTAAATCGGAAACTCGTAAACTAGGAACAATTTTTTTAATCTGTGCTAAAAATAAGCGCTTACCAATAAATGGAAATTCGTAGAGTAAATTTTTTAATAAATAAGTAAAGCGGATTGGTTCAAATAAAATCACGGCAAAACTTTTCCAGGTGGCAAAGCGGTGTAATCCAGATGAAGCAAAATAATGCAGCAGGCTGGTGTAATTGCGACTTTCTAGAACTGGAAAAAAACGCGCCGTTGGTCCCCAGCGAGTTACTCCAGCTTTGGTAATGTCCGGGTCGCCATGTACCGCGGCAAAGGGTAAACGAGAATCTTGAATGGTGCAAACGCGTCCCTGTAATTTGGTAGGAGTAAAATAAAAACTGCCAGCAATGGGAATTAAAGAGAAATTTTCCCCATAGCCCAATTGTTTGGCAAAACCCAAACTGTACGCATCCGCATCAACCACCACTACCGCTGCTTGTAAACTTTGCGTATGCGTTTTTAAAATATATCCCTCAGAATTTTTTATAATTTGTAAAACTTTTTCACCACACAACACATCAATTACTTTGGTTGGGTGAGTAGCTGGGTTGGTTTGGACTTGAGCATTTTTAGCGAGTGATTTGGCCAGCTCACCAAAATTTACCGCGTGCCCATTGGCATCGTATAAAGCAATAACTGGTTCGGTTGGTGACCGACCTTCCATAATAGCTGGTTCTAATTCAGCAATTCGGGCGCGGTTGATTTTTTGGAGACCAGGAAAAATAGTTTTTAAACCCTCAAACCGATTTTCCAACACCGCCACTTCATGAGCCCCAACTCCCAAGACCATTTTAGGAACTTTTTGCAGTATTGTTGTTTGTTCAGTGTCTGGTAAATTTTTAACATACCCCAGAATTAATTCGGCCGCTGGTTTTACTTGCGCGGCTTTTGCAAAAGAATAATGGGTTTCAATATCACCAACGTGGAGCGTTTGGCTATTATTTTTGGCATTAGAATTGACTGTACCAAGTTCAGCATTTTTTTCTACAAGAGCTATTTTATTAAGACTAGTGTATTTTGCTAAAACATAAAGCAGAGCCGTGCCACTGGCTCCACCCCCAATAATAATGACATCGTATTTTTTGTGCTCCATAGGTTACTATCTTACTCTTTGGGTTGGTAACTGTAAAGATTTTTTTGGAAGATATGATTACTAATTCACGCTTTAAAAGTTGCTAATATTAGCCAGATATTTAAGTTATCTTCTTGACAAAAGAGACTATTTGTTTTATATTCTTTTGTCGACCTGATCACGTGGCGTCAGGCGTCGCGCGCAAGCGTAACCACCCGCCACTCGTGGAGATATCCCGTGCCGAACCACCAGTCCCTTTCCATCCCCAAGAACCCCAATAACCCCAGCAAGGCCGACCTCATGCAGGCCTGGTTCACCGTCTTCGACGCCACTCCGGAGACCGTTAACTTCTACATGGAGGACGGAACTATCCGGGAGGCGAAGATCACTCTCCTGAGCTACGAGTCGGGTCAGCCCCACCTTCTCATCGTAGGTGGTCACTTCGTCAACGTGGCCGGCGGTAGCTTTCAGGGGTACTACCGCACGAGCGACCGCTGTGGCCACATCACGCTGAGGTGATACACGGCTCGTCGGGCGTGCTCGCGTTCATCGTTGTTTCTCCGCAAGGGTGAGACTTCGGTGGACGCGGGCGACTCATCACAAACTTTAACTGGTGTCTAAAAGACACTTTTTTATTTTCTTTTTATTTTCCTACGCAAAGTTGACAGTACCTTTTTATAAAAAATGAACATCTTTTATAATCCAGTATGAACTGTACGCAAACTGCGTAACACTCATACGGGATTATTAATTTACCCTCAAAATTAAAAAAGCACTAGTGGAGGCTAGTGCTTTTTTAAATTGATTATTGTCTATAACAAAGTGCGGAGAGAGTGAGATTCGAACTCACGGAGGACTTGCATCCTCAACGGTTTTCAAGACCGTCGCCTTAAACCACTCAGCCATCTCTCCATTTTTTATCTAGTACCTCGCCGATTGTCTTGCGCTACGCGTAAGAGCGGAGAGGGAGGGATTCGAACCCTCGGTACCTTGCGGTACACAGCTTTAGCA